>DATEPF010000034.1:0-13751 GCA_035273325.1 Pyrinomonadaceae bacterium
GAAGGAGTTCTCGCGACGAATCCGAGGTGGATTTTCGGTAGTATGCCGATCGTTGCCCGGGAACATTGAACCGGAACCGCCCGGAGCGCGTACCCTCCCAGATACACGCTCCGCCCCGGTAAGTTCGCCTGCAGCAACGACCAGCAGTCCACCCTAATGGGAGGCGTCATCCGTCTAAAGCGTGATAACACTCGATCAACTCGAGAGTTTTCACCTGTCTCACAAGGGATCTCACGTTCTTTTAAGTTAATCGGGGGTAAGCACTTCAGCCGGCAGGTGGAAACACTCTTTTGATATACGCAGTCAACCCTTAGTCTTAAGGAGTAGGATTCATAACCATAAAAGACACCTTCAGTGATTGAGACCACAGAGGCGCATTTTGTCCTACGCGTAATTCATAGAACAGGAAACATAAATCTAATGACTTCTAAAATAAAACACCTGATAACGTTCTTAACTTTGGTTCTCGTCGTGCTGCTGTTTCCCTCTGCGATGCGAGCTCAAACGCGGACTTTCACATCCCAGAACCGTGATTATGCTCTGGCTTTCCCATCGACGAACTGGCGCGCGATTACCGTGTCCGGAGTTGCTCACGATAGCACCGAATTCATGTACGGCGATCAGGGCCTGGTCCAAATGCGCATCCGCAGAGAATTGGTGGACGTTGGGGTCTTACCGTCAGACCTGGTTCTGCGCCAGCAGCGGTCGGATCGCGTGCTGCTACGTGGCTATGTGAAGGGGGCAGAAGAGAGTTTTGATGGACGGTTAAGCGGCGTGAAGTACCGTTACGAATACGTTAATGCGGGCAGACCGTTGGCCGGCCTCATTTATTATCTGCAGGCAGATGATCGAACGATTTACAGAATTGAATTTAGTGGATCGCTGAACGACTTACGGGAACTCGGCCATGAAACCGACTCGATAGCGCGGAGCTTTCGGTTGAAGTAAGGGAGCGGTGGTACGAGTGTAAACCCGCGATGCTTTAAGTGTTAATACGCTTTTGAAGAAAGAGAGGTTCAACTAGCATATGGACCACAACTTAGATTCTTTAGTCGATGAATGAGAGGGCGCAGTGGAGGTCCCAGGCCGTGGCAACATGGTGCGGCGCCTTCACAAGGACGGGAGGAAAATTAAGTGATCAATAAGAAGTTCTATCAGATTTCGAAAGCGAGGCGGCGACGGCGGGCGCTTGATAATATCCGTCGAGAATTTAAGAAGGCTGGTTACCCTTTAGATCAATTTGGAGATTCACAAGTCGAAGCAGCTCTAACCCGTTGGAGTAATGATATTGCGGAAGTCGAGCTAAACGCTAACGCAATGTATCGTGCACTTAGGCAACTGCGCGGCGCGTCGGCCGGCAAACGAAAAGCAGAATTGACGGGCGAAGTGGTGCGGCAGGAAGGTGGGTAAAAGAGTGAAAATTCTTATCGCTTACGACGGCTCGGAAAGCGCTGACAAAGGGATTGATGATCTCAGTCGCGCAGGACTGCCGGTGAAAGTTGAAGCATTGGTGGTGTCGGTTGCGGAGGTATGGTTGCCTCCACGACGGGGTGACTTTGACGATACCTTTCCTCTACAAATTCCAATCGGCCTCCAACGAGCGCGCGAACACGCAGCGCAGATTGTAAGAGAAGCGCAGGAGTTCGCGTCGAATGGCAGTCAACGAGTCCGTCAGACGTTTCCACAATGGACCGTGGATCACCAGATGGCTGTGGGCTCGCCTGCACATGAGATCTTGAATCTTGCTGCAGAATGGAAGCCGAACCTTATTGTCGTTGCGTCGCATGGCCGCTCCGCGTTGGGGAGATTTGTGCTGGGAAGTGTCTCACAAAAGGTTTTAACTGAAGCGCACACCTCGGTTCGAGTTGCACGTCAGAAGACTGGAACCGGTAACTCGGCCGTACGCATCGTCGTGGGTGTTGACGGCTCCGCGGGATCCCAGGAGGCGGTGCGTGCGGTTGCGGCCCGCAACTGGACACCAGGAAGCGAAGTGCGAGTGGTGATCGCAGATGATCTACTGATGGCAAACTCGGTTTACCGCGTTATCCCACCAGTCAATCAATTTGTAAATGAAGTGAACGAAAGCGAACGCACGGAGGCGGAACGAATAGCTGAGGAGACGGTAAAGCAATTACGTTTAGAACTAGACGGCAAAAACGTTACGGTATCGTCAGTGGTTCTAACCGGCAATCCGAAGCAACAGGTTGTTCGACACGCCGAAGAGTTCGGCGCCGACTGTATATTTACCGGCGCCACAGGTTTCAGCAATCGCATTGAACGTCTGTTGGTTGGCAGCGTTTCTGCGGCCATAGCGGCGCGCGCACATTGTTCGGTTGAAGTAGTTCGCGCCGGATAGTTGGATTCACATCTAGCGTGACACGCTGCTGGAAACTTCTGAGGGTAAAAGGGAACCTTACAGCAACGCGCCGGCAAAGGGTGGGAGCGTTGCAGGCAATTGGAGGCCTGCGAAATCACCGGCGAGACTGCCATCGGCCCGGCGTTAATTCTTATTGTGCCGACTTTGGCAAAACTCGCTGGACGTAACTGCCCCGCGCCCGTACCGCTAAATCTGGCTGGTTCACTCGAACTTTGATGAGGTTACGCTCGCCACGTTTCGCAGCTATTTTCGGATAGTAACCAAGACTATATTGGCTGCGAAGCTCGCCCGCGATTTTGGAAAATGCCCCGGCTAGCTGTACGCGATCGTTGGCTTTGTAAAGTAGACCACCAGTGTTTTCTGACAACTGGTGTAGATACCGATCAGCTAGTTGGTAATCCCCGATGGTTGTCCCCGGGATCGCGATAGTAGGGCCACTAACTACTCGCTGAGTCGTTCCATCAGGCGCCCTCGCGGTCACTATCAGGAGGTCATTGCTGGGAGTTTGTGTAGCAGCTGCGAAGTCAGTGGTGTCGTACTGAATCGCGTAGATGAGTCCATCCAACTCTTCAGCTTCGCGCAATGTGCTCTTGTAAGTTGCGAGGTAGCTTTTTGTATCTACACCATCCGTGAAAAGCACAATGGCCTTGCGACCTTCTATCTTGTTCAGACGCTCGTTGATGACGAGCGCCACTGCGTCATAAAGCCTTGTGGAAAATCCAGTGTTCGCACCCCGCTGGATCACTTCGGTAACAACTTTTAGATCGCTGGTAGCCTCGGTCAGTAGCATGACCAGATCATTAAAGGTCACAACCAGGACCCGGTCCTGCGGGCGCAGTTGTTTTGCAAAAGCAATAGCTGCTTCTTTGATTTCCCACAGATCGAATACGGTTGAACCTGAGGTATCGAGCAAAAGCGCCACGGTGAAAGGCTTCTCGGTAGGCTCGAAATGCTTTATTTCCTGTTCGACGCCATTCTCGAACACGCTAAAGTTTTCACGCTGAAGGTTTGGAATTAACCTGCCTTGACGATCGAAAACACTCACCGGCACCGTCACAAGGTTAGTGTCGATGCGGACCACGTCACCCCCGGCTACCTCTTCCACTGTCGTAGAAGGAGAGTCCGTTGCAGGCGCATTTACCGCTGGGGTGAGTTCCGTTCCCCACAAAACGGGTTGGCGCAGATCGGAAAGCGGTCCTGAGAAAGTTAACTCGCGACCGGGCGCGAGTCGCCCATCACCAACTC
Organism: Pyrinomonadaceae bacterium; assembly: GCA_035273325.1. Lineage (GTDB taxonomy): Bacteria > Acidobacteriota > Blastocatellia > Pyrinomonadales > Pyrinomonadaceae > PSRF01. Next base: position 3,623 of record DATEPF010000034.1, read on the forward strand.
TGCGCGGTCGTGCTATGAGTGGCTGCGCAGCCGGAACTTGTGGACCAAAGGTAAGCGTCTCAGATGTCTGAGACTTCGTTTGGTCTTCTCGGAGTAGGTAAGCACCGTTAGGGCAGGCCGAGGAACTCTCGTAACCCACGATCACATAGCCGTCAGGAATCGCAATGCCGACGCATATTTTCACAGTCACGCTATGCGGCGCGTTGTTTTGAAGACGTCCGCTTTGAGACGGATTCTGCTTCACAGGTGTTTTCCTGGATTGGCTGAGTGTGACTGCAGGTAGAAGCAAGACACACAGGAGGACTGACGCGACAAGGTATTTCATGGGTCGCAACTCCTTACCAACGTATTTGGCGAGGGCGACATTATATCCACTTAGAGTTTTGGTTGACAGAGTGTGAGGTCCCGTTAGCGCCCGGCTAAAAGTGAAGGCCTCGCAAATATCGCGAGGCCTTCGTTTAACCAACCTGCAAACTCAAAGTTACTTGAACTTGAAGTTTGCGACGTGAATGCTGCCGTCGTTCAACTGCACGACGAGTTGCCGGCATGTGCCCGCCCAACTTGCCTCAGTTTTCCAGACGTAGTTGTACACGTCAGTTATTGGGTTGTAACTGAGACTGCTACCGCCGGCAGTTACGGTCTCTTCCAGGATTGTCGCCGGATCGCTGGAATTGCAAGCAATCGTTCCCGAAGAGGGTGAGCCGGGAGCGAAGATTCCAAGTCCCTTATCACCACTTAAGCTGAACTTAACGGGAATCGCCCTTCCCGCGTTGACAACATTCAGTGTCGGAAGGTTGTCAACTGGTTGGAAGAAACCGGCGAAGTTGTATTGCACCGTGACGGTGAAGCTACAGTTGGAAATATGTGAGGCTCCATCATCAGCAGTTGCGCTGACAGTAGTAGTGCCGAGTTGGAACACAGATCCTGAAGCAGGGCTGCTGTTCACAGTGACACTCGATGAGCAGCTATCCGTCGCAGTTACTGCCGGGTAGTTGACCGCCATCGACGTAGCGTTGGAATTCATAGGTAGATTGACGACGATATCAGCCGGACACGTAATATCCGGCGCCAACGTATCTTGTACGGTTATGACAACATCGTCAGTGTCAGACCCGCCACCGGTGTCAGTCACCGTAAGCCTGATGGTGTGTACGCCCACCGGCAAATTAACGGTCAGCATTGCGCCGGTGCCAAGTGGCGTCGCGCCTTCAGCCCAGGAGTAGGAATCGATCGTCCCACTGCCCGCCGTGGAACCCGAACCATCAAGATTGACGGCCGTCGTTGCGCCTTCACACTCGACGGTTTGATCGTCGCCGGCGTCAGCAGTTGGATCCACTGCCGTCTCAGTGCTGAATTTTTGAGCGCGGGCGTTGTCCCTATCGGTGACGTAGAAGAAGGTGCCGGCGGCGTTGGAGGCAACGTCTTCCGGGAACTGAAATTGGCCATCGCCGCTGCCATTGCTTCCGCACACTTCGATGAATGTTCCGGAGGAGGTAAAGAGTTGCACGCGATGATTGTTGGTGTCGGCCACATAAACGGTCCCGGCACTATCAACTCTCACACCGCGTGGTCCACTGAACTCACCGTTACCGGTCCCCATTGTTCCCCACTTAGTAACGAAGGTGCCGGCGCTGTTAAATTTTTGAATCCGATTGTTGCCGCTATCGGCTACGTAGAGGTTGTTCGCTGAGTCGATCGCCAGCCCTGAGGGGGCGCTCAACTGGCCGTCGCCGCTTCCGCTCGTTCCAATCGTACCGATTGATGCACCAGCGGAATCAAACTTCCGCACCACACCGGCACCCAGATCAGCCACGTAGATGATGCCTGATGAGTCAACAGCTATCCCGGCTGCCGCGCTGAACTGGCCACCACCTCCGCCGGTGGAGCCAAATGCAAACTGAAACACTCCACTCGAATTAAACTTTTTCACTACATTCGTGGTTGATTCGACGGCGCCGTCCGTCGCATAAACATTACCCGCGGCATCAGTGGTGATTCCGTAGGCGTTAATAAACCCTTGGGCCGTGCCGTTGTTCTGTCCCAGCCTGGCGACGAAGACGCCGTTCGCGTCGTATTTGAAAATTTGACCCGCGGTGTCGCCCGAGGGATCCGTGACGTAGACGTTGCCGCTCAGGTCGACGGCAACTCCTCTAGGCGATGTGAGTGTTCCGGCACCCGAACCGGTGCCTCCGAAGCTGAGAATGAAAGTGCAAGCCGAGGCAGCCACGACCCCAACCAGCATTGCACCGGTTATGGCCAGGAGGATTGGCAACCAACGAAATTGTCGAAGGTTAGGGGAGCGCCGCACGATACGACGACGAGGGGATTTAACGAGTTTCATTTGGATCTCCTTTGGTTCTATTGAAAGGTCTGCGACAGGACGCGCCGATATGGGAGTGCGCCCGAAGATTTCTGTGGTCAAATCATTCCGAACTTCTCACGGGGCGGTTAAAGATTGGCGTGAGCGGATTACGAAGTGATGCGGCAGAAGATAGTGCGAGGCCGCGAATTTTGTCAATATTCTTCCAGCGCAGCAGAACCGGGGAGCGAAGCGCAGCGGAGCGACCGGGTGAATTTGATAAGAGCTCGACGGCAGTGCACTCGGTTCTGCTTGTTGGTGCGTTCAACGCGGACCCGGTTGCTCCGCTCCGCTGCGCTCCCGGTTCTGCTACACCGTTCTTTGGAGACGACAATGACTGCGAATCTGAAGCAGAGTGTTCCTTTCTTCGGCGTGAAGAATATTGAAGCGTCGGTGCGGTTTTATGTTGAGGGGCTTGGTTTTGTATTGAGCAAAACCTGGAAGCCTAACGGCAAACTGCAATGGTGTTTGCTTGAGCGAGACGATGTGGCGCTAATGCTGCAAGAGTTTTTGCCGTCGCATGTGCCGGCCGAGAAAGTGGGTGTCGGTATTTCGATCTGCATCATCTGCAAGGATGCAATTGCGCTGTATCACGAATACAAAGGGCGGAATGTTGACGCGACGCGGCCCTTCGTGGGCAACGGCCTGTGGGTAACAACCATTATTGACCCTGATGGTTATCGCCTTGAGTTCGAAAGTCTCACAGACGTTCCGGAGGATACCGTGTACTCGGACTGAACCGTTGCGCGTTATTAATTCAGAAGGAACACCTTGCTCAAAAACCGAGACCGACCACGATCAGAACGTGGAGCAAACCCGAACCCCGCGTAATTCATCACTTCATGATTGCAGCAACAAACTTCACCGAACGAGCATACTTCCCATCGGATAGACCGCCATCATTCTCATCGACGCCCCGCACCACGTCGTTCTCAACCTTATATTCCTTGATCTTGTTGCTGCCGCTTTCCTGGTATTGACTGGGGTGGTAGCGAACCCACATGCCGTTTTCATCTATCACGTATTCGAGACCGCGAATCTTTTCGTCCTCAAGGAGCGCGGCCGAATCTATCTCTTCTGCCAATGCGCCGGAGGGAATAGGCTGGTCAGTCAGCAGGATAACTAACGCCTCGGCGCCAAACCGCACCGCACGCCCGGCGTAAGCATATTTTACCTGCACCACTTCGCCTCTCGCGGTGTAAGTTCCACTCGCCTGACCTGGTTGCAATTCGCCAGATTGCACTTGAGGAGTAGTCTCCACTTTGGGCGACTGCTGGTTTGCATTTTGAGCTGATTGATTAGTTTCGTTTGCTGGTGACTGTCTATTGAACGAACACGCGGTGGTTGCGACGATGACGGTAAAGAACAGGACGGGGGTTAATAGGCGATGCACCTTTGAACTCCTTAAAGCTGGGCTTGTTGAATCGCGCGAATCGTAACACACGACGGATTAAGATCTTGAACCTCTATTTCGACCCTCGCCGACGGGGGTTTTTGGGCCATTCTTCAAAGAGCGAGCAATGCCAGCGCCAGAAGGCGCGAGCCACTATTAACCTGAGTAAACCGTGTCCTCCAGGAACAAAGTCACAAAATTTTATTTCCTGGTCATTGCAGTCCCGTCAAAACTTACTCTACTCGATCGCTCCTTTATAAAATGGCCTGAATTGATTTAGTTCAAGAGTGAAAGTCTTCTTCTCGACCATCACGTCTGAAACAAACAGAGCTCTCGCATCCGCTTCGTTCTGCGCTTCCACGATCACCATCCCCTTGTCGCCGTAACGGCCACCGATGGAGATCTTCTTTTCAGCACGCAGGCGGCGCAGGTTCTCGCTGTGTTCCCTGAATCCGGCCTGTTCATTCGCCGGCTTGGCCTCGTCCCATGCCGGACCTTTGGAAAAGATGGCTATGAAATATTGTTTCGCCGGCGCTGCCGGTTGCGACGAAGAGGCCGGCGATTGGGCCATGGACCACGATGTGACAAGCATGATGATTAGAAGAATACGGATGATCATCTGAGCTCCTTGCTGATTTTGTTTTTGTCAACATTTCATTATGGTTTTAGACTTAATGAGAAACAATCAAAATCGTTTGCCGATTACTGATTACTGTTGAATACTGACTGTTGAATACACCTACATTAAATCTGTGCCTAACAAAAAGAACGTTCGTATCGGAATAGTCGGCGCCGGCTTCGCCCGCACGACACAAATTCCCGGCTTTCAGAATTGTGAAGGCGCGGAAGTCGTTGCCATTGCCAGCCGTCATCGTGAACACGCGCAAAGTGTCGCGCACGAGTTCAACATCAAAAACGTCGCCGACACGTGGCAGGAATTAGTTGCGCGCGAAGACGTTGATCTTGTCAGCGTGGTGACACCTCCGGTGACGCATCACGAGATTACCCTGGCCGCGCTGGCGCACGGCAAAGCCGTGCTGTGCGAGAAGCCGATGGCGATGACGGCCCATGAAGCGGAAACCATGACCGCCAAGGCACGCGACGCTGGTGTGCTTGCTTTGATCGATCACGAATTACGTTTCGTCAGCAGCCGGCGCAAGATGCGGGCGATGCTTCACGAAGGGGCCATCGGGAAAGTCAGACATTGCGAATATCTCTTCCGTTCGGATTACCGCGGCGTACTGGAGCGAGCGTGGGATTGGTGGTCCGACGTGGAAATGGGCGGGGGCACTCTCGGCGCGATTGGTTCCCACGCCATCGACTCGTTTCGCTGGGCATTGGACACAGATGTCACTGACGTGTCCTGCATGTTGGCGACACACGTTTTGGAACGACCTCACAAAGCCAGCGGATCAATCAGGCGCGTAACTACGGATGACGAAGCGAAATTAATGTTTCGTTTCGCCGATTCGGCCGTAACAAGCGGTACCACCGGAACAGCGTTGCTGTCAGTCGTTGAGTCCGGCAAATACGAAAATACACTGTCGATCTATGGGACCAGCGGAGCGCTGAAGGTAGAAGAGGACGGCGGGCTGTGGCATTCACCGGCCGGCGCAGGCGACTGGCAGCGAGTGGATGTCAATCAGGATGACGTTGCGCGCGGAATGAAAGACGGCAGCTGGTCCAGAGGCTTTACAGTTTTCTCCCGCGAGATCGTTCGCGCACTGCAAGAAGGCCGCAAGAGCGTGGAAGGCGCTGCCTCTTTTGCTGATGGTTACCAGGTGCAACTCGCGCTTGATGCTGCCCGGCGCTCGGCGGCGTCAGGCTGCTTTCTCCGGGTAACGTAGAACATTTTCCATATATCATTTTCCATTTCTCATTTCATGGTACAGCCAACGACCGCGTGATCTCCTTTGGTGTTATTTCGTGTAATTCGTGGATCGCTTTTACCGATTGAGAGCGAATGCCTGAGCATCGAACAAAATCGCGATCGAGAAAGGTTCGTGTCGGAGTCGACACTGGCGGCACCTTTACTGACTTTGTTTTTGAATCGAATCGTCAACAGATCCTGAAAGTTCGTTCGACGCCCGAGGATCCTTCGCTGGCCATCAAACACGGCCTAAAACAAGTTTCTTCAATCACCGGTCTACCCGCGTCCCTCCTCGAAGTTGTTCATGGGACTACTGTCGGCACCAACGCTTTGTTGGAACGACGCGGCGCTCGCACGGCACTGGTTACCACCAAAGGTTTTGAAGACGTACTCGCAATCGGGCGTCAGGCGCGTGCCGAACTCTACAATCTTGATGCAGTGAAACCACCGCCACTTGTTCCTGACGAATTGCGTTTCGGGATCAGTGAACGCGTCGCTGCGAATGGGGAAATACTCGAACCCCTAAAACAGAAGCAACTGCGGGCGTTGGTCGCGCGTTTGAAAGAAGCAAAGATCGAGTCAGTGGCAATCTGCTTCCTGTTTAGTTTTCTCAAACCAGAACACGAACAACAGGTGGCCGCAGCGCTTGGTAGACTTGGAATTCCTTTATCGGTTTCTCACCGAATCCTTCCGGAATATCGCGAGTTTGAACGAACCTCAACTGTGACAATTAACGCGTACCTGCAACCGCTGATGGGGAGATACCTGACGCGACTTGCCAGCGACACGTCCCAACTGCGGGTGATGCAATCATCAGGCGGTGGTATCTCGGCGTCCGCTGCCGCAGATGAACCAGTTCGCACGATTCTTTCCGGACCAGCCGGCGGTGTTGTCGGCGCCTTGCAAACAGCGCGCGCAGCCGGGTTTGAAAAGATAATTACCTTCGACATGGGCGGCACTTCAACCGATGTTGCGTTGTCTGAAGTTGATGGCGTGCGTTTGACGACTGAAGCCTCGGTCGCGGGAATGCCGATCGCGATTCCGATGTTGGACATCCACACCGTGGGCGCCGGTGGAGGTTCTATCGCGCGAGTTGACGAAGGTGGATCTTTGCGCGTGGGACCGGAATCCGCGGGCGCCGATCCGGGCCCCGCCTGTTACGGCTATTCTCTTCTACCAACGGTGACTGATGCGCACGTCGTCCTCGGGCATTTTGGCGGCAGCGGTTTGCTCGGCGGCGAGTTCAAACTCGACGAGCAGCGGTCGTTGAAGGCTTTTACGAAGCTTGCGATCCAAATGAGTGCGCACGCGAAACGGAAGATCACGGAGATCGAAGCTGCCCAGGGTGTGGTGACGATTGCAAATACAAACATGGAACGCGCGCTGCGAAAAATTTCCGTTGAGCGCGGTCATGACACTCGCGAGTTTACCCTTTTCCCATTTGGTGGGGCCGGAGGTTTGCACGCTGTCGATCTTGCGCGTGCGCTTCGCATTCCAAAAGTGATCATGCCGCAGGCTGGTGGAGCTTTGTCCGCGGCCGGGTTGCTGGCAGCTGATGTAATTAAGGACCAGAGCCGCACCGTCATGTTGCCCTGCTTGCCCAAGCTCAAGAAGATCCTGGCGCCAGCCTTCGATGAGATGGAACGCAGCGGAACGAGGGCCTTAAATACCGAAGGGTTTGGTGCCAACCGGCAACGACACGAACGTTACCTGGCGATGCGTTATGTCGGCCAATCATTTGAGATCGAGGTTCGAGAGACGAAAGGCAATATAGTTGAGTCGTTTCATCGTGCGCATCGCGAACGTTACGGGTATGCCCAGGAGACAAGTGTTGTTGAAGTTGTGAGTGCGCGCGTTCGCTCAATTGGATTGGTTAACAAGACGCAGCGCGCACGCGCAAAGATTCGCAAGAAGATTACGGCAAAACCGTCCAGAACTTTCGAAGCATATATTGATGGGAAGCGAACGCGTGTGGCCGTTTACTCACGTGATGCCCTTGGACCGGGCGCTGAGCTGCGAAGCCCGTGCATCGTCACTGAGTATTCGTCGACTACGCTGATACCTAATAACGTGCATGCTGAGGTGGATGGGTTTGGTAATTTGATCCTGACGATTTGAAATCCTGTTGATAGAAATGGCCCTCGAAAGGGGAGGATCGCCCAATAAACACCAAACGGGGCTTGCCCCCCTGATGTGCTTAAAGGTTTGGCCGGTAGGGCGCAGCCATACCGCACATCAGTGGGCAAAGCCCTAAAACGCATTAGGCTCCGCGGGAAACTCTTTTACCGCACATGGGCTTTGGGCCAAAAGTGGTAATCCCACCGACGGCAGTCGGTGGATAGATTCAGATCCAGCCTAAAAGCAGGTCCTGGACTCTTAGCTTAATCCCACTGACGGAAGTCAGTCGGATATTTCAGATCCAACCTTCTACGGCATAAATTGGCTGGATCTGAACGGACCACCAACTGCCGTTGGTGGGATTTCGGATTTTCCGGACGATCTCCTGTGTAGGTTGGATTTGAACCATCCACCGACTGCCGTCGGTGGGATTAGCACTTTTGAGGCAAAGTCCTGCACATCACAGGCGAGCCCTTACGGCGGCCTTTACTGAATGAAGCACTTTGATCCGACAACTCTCGAAATCTATCGCGCGCTGTATACATCTGTTGCTGAAGAGATGGGTATCGCGTTGCGGCGCACTTCGTTCTCACCAAACATCAAAGAGCGTCGTGATTATTCATGCGCGGTGTTTGATGGCAACGGACGTGTGATTGCCCAGGGCGATCACATGCCAGTGCATCTGGGCTCAATGCCCATGGCTGTCGCTGCCGCCTTGCAGGAGATCCAACTTGAACCAGGTGACGTTGTTGCCCTCAACGATCCGTTTGCCGGCGGCACACACCTGCCGGACGTAACCCTGGTGGCTCCAGTGTTCCTCAAGAAGGCAGAAGGCAGAAAGCAGAAGGCAAACAAAATCCGTGTTGCTGCCGACTGCCGACTGCCGGCTGCCGACTGTCTTTTTTACGTCGCCAACCGTGCGCACCACGCCGACATCGGCGGCGGTACGCCAGGATCGATGGGACTGGCAACAGACATCTATGGTGAAGGCGTCACTATCCCGCCGATTCGTCTGGTCAGGCAGGGCGAGTTAGTTGAAGACGTAATGCGTCTGATACTTGCAAACGTTCGCAGCCACGACGAGCGTCGCGGTGACTTCCAGGCGCAAATCGGTTCACTAAACACCGGCGCCACACGTTTGCTGGAAATTGTAGACCGAAGAGGAGCGCAAGAAGCGACAGAGTATGCGTCTCATCTAATTGATTACTCCGCGCGGCTCATGCGCAAAGCAATCTCATCAATACCAAACGGAACTTACCAAGAAGTGGATCTACTCGATGATGATGGCGTCAGCACTCGCGACATCAAGATTAAGGTAAATGTCACCATCAAAGGATCGCATGCAAAGGTCGATTTCAACGGCAGCTCGCCGCAGGTAGAAGGTCCCATCAACGCCGTAGAAGCAATCACTGTATCTGCGGTTTCATACGTTTTTCGTTGTCTGCTCGGCGCCGACGTACCCGCGAGTGCGGGTTTGATGGAACCGATCGAAGTGATTGCACCTGCAGGCACAGTGGTTAACGCGAAACATCCCGCAGCAGTCGCCGGGGGAAACGTTGAAACCTCCCAAAGAATTGTAGACGTGCTCTTCAAAGCACTGGCGCAGGCGATTCCGGAGAGGATTCCGGCAGCCAGTCAAGGGACAATGAACAACCTCACCATCGGCGGGATCAATCCGAACACACAAAAAGAGTTTTCATACTACGAAACCGTTGCAGGCGGCATGGGCGCGCGTCGTGGTGCAGATGGGATCAGCGCGGTCCACACGCACATGACCAACAGCTTGAACACTCCGGCCGAGGCGCTCGAGTACGCCTATCCCTTGCGGGTGCGCGAATACAGCATTCGCAAAGGTTCAGGTGGAAAAGGATTGCACAACGGCGGCGACGGGGTGATTCGCGAGATAGAAACGCTGGCCCACGCTCGCATGTCGTTGCTTTCCGACCGCAGGATCCATCGACCCTACGGTTTGGAAGGAGGCGCACCAGGCGCGGCCGGAACGCAGGCAATCATTCGCAATGGGAAAGCGCAGGCAATTAACTCAAAAGGAACCTGGGATCTGGAGGCAGGTGGTCGAGTTCGGATCGAAACTCCCGGCGGCGGTGGGTGGGGAAAATTACGTTGACGAAATCAGCCGGGCTTTGATGTCAACGACCTTCCGGGGCTTGCCCTCCGATGTGCGGAAGGTCTCTGACCTTCCTAAGAGCAGCCCAATTATCGGGCTGTGCCCTCGGGGCGTAACCCCCAGAGAATTGAAAGAGCCGGTCGGTAGGGCAAAGCCCTACCGCACATCAGAGGGCAAAGCCCAAAAATTAGTTTGCAGTTGATCTCACGTCGTTAATCGCCGGTAAATTCCCGGCAGTCGCTCCGGCAATGACAACACGTCGTC
>DATEPF010000035.1:0-5822 GCA_035273325.1 Pyrinomonadaceae bacterium
GTGATGAAGAGGAGGATCTCGTGAAACCGGATCAGATCTTCAGGATCATTGATTCGTTGTTTCGCCAGCCGGTCCAGAAGTTGAACTGTTTGCTTGGAGGAGCGTGGAGCAAACAGACGCTTGGCTGCATCAAGTTGATCGAGGAGACGCTCTATAATTTTGGTTGCCAAATGTTTGCCAGGGATACGAGCCTGTATTAAGTCGCTACGTGTTATTTCTGTATTTCGTGGATCCTTCTTTTGCGGCCTTAAAAACGAATCCACGAATTACACGAATAACACGAAATGTGTCGAATTGGACTTTTAAGGCAAGCAAATGCGTTTGCGTCAGTCCGCCGCACTCCAAAGAAGGGCCCATTAAGGTCGCTAGTATGTTTAAGCTGCGCTCCTCACCGCAGACAGACTTTAGACTTTGGACATTGGACTTTCTTAAAGATGCTTGCGCATGAAGGTCGCGATCTTCCAGGCATCAATAGCTTTCCAGGGCATTGAAGCCAGCGTGTAGTGCCCACAAGAAAACCACACAACATCGACGGGCAGGTTGTGTTCTTTCGCGGTTGCGATCGCGTCTAAAGATAAATCAATCGGAAACGTCAGATCGTAGCGCGCGCAAAGAAACCGGATCGGACGCTGCTCCATTCTTGAAACGCGCGGAATGAATGGCACCGGACTGATGGGCGCCCAGTACTCACGCAGCTCATCAACGCTCACCTGGTCGGCAAACCCGGCGCGCACGTGTTGCGTAGAGACGCCGCGGAAAACGACGTCTGCGACATGACCCGACACGTGATTAAACGTTCCCGCGTTTATATCTGGCTCGTGTGCAAAAGCCAGAAATGCAATGCACGAACCTACACTGGTGCCCAGGATGCCAATGCGTTCGTAACCTTCTTGTTTTAACCAACGCACTGCGGCGCGCGTGTCGATCACGGCTTGTCGCATCGATTGAAGCGTGCGGCCGATGTTGGTACTGACCAAATGATCTGCGCGTTCCAGCCGCGGCGATCGGCGCTGGTCGTGGTACGGCAACGTCAAACGCAACGCAGACATGCCGATGAAATTAAAAATGCGACAGGCCTCAACGTGGCTCTCCGGTTGGGCGTTCCACTGCGGCAAAACCACAACGGCCGTGCGAGTAGTCCGCGCCTTTTCCGGTTTGACCGGAAAGTAGCGTGCATGCGCAATGTTGTTTTCTGCATCCGGCGTTTCAATCGCACTCGTCCAGGTCAGTTGATCCTGGACCAGCGTGAAGTCGTTAATTTCCGGCAACGCATAAAAATCTTCACTGCGGGCCATCGCCCTGGCGGAATACTGCTTCAGCACGTGACGCGGATCGTCGCCGTTCACGTGGTCGCTGACGTATTCCAGCCCCCACTCAAACGGACGCACTAAGCGATTATTGTCGCGTTTGTGATGCGCGTGTTCGCGCGCGTGCATGAATGATTTCCAGAACATGTGTGCTAAAGAAAACGGAAATTCTAGCGTTCATTGCGCCTGGTGACAAAAGCTCGAAGCATTTCGTGTGTTTCGTGAATGATCCTTTATTTCCGGGTTAAAAACGATCCACGAAATAACACGAAATAACTATCACCGGCGCTCGAACAATCTGCGGATGATTCTGGGGAGTAAGAGCGATGTTTGGGTAATACTTCCTGTGGTAAATCGTTTTGCCAGGCGGCCGAAGAGCGTTCTTGCATCCGCCGAATAACCGTACCACCACAGGTCAGGCAGGAAGGAAACCCTATTCACGTGCACGTGTTGTGGCCAGACCAGCTCCAACAATCCCATGCGGCCGTGTGTGCGGCCGTAGCCGCTTTGCTTAACTCCGCCCCATGGGGTTTGCGGTATGCCATGCGTGTAAACGACTTCGTTGACCATCACGGTACCCGCATCAATTTGTTCCGCGAGGCGCCGTCCACGCGCAATATCTTTGGTCCAGACACTTGCCGTTAACCCGAAAACAGTGTCGTTTGCCAACCGGATTGCTTCTTCTTCAGTTTTGAAAGTTTGAATCGGCAAAAGTGGACCAAAAGTCTCCTCGCGCATGATTGTCATCGAATGATCGACGCCGGTCAGTACGGTGGGCGCATAAAAGTATCCGTCGACGTCACGCACTCGTTCGCCGCCGACAAGGATACGTGCTCCGCGCTCCTTAGCCTCGCGGACGTGATCTTCGACGATGTGAAGCTGGCGCTCGTTAGTCATTGCGCCGACATCAGAGTCATCGTTAACGCCTTGTTTCAGCAGACGAGTTTCCTTCAGTACCTGCTCGATGAATTGGCTCGCTATCGAATCGTGGACATAACAACGTTCAACCGACGCGCACGCCTGGCCCGCATTGGCAAAGGCGCCCCAAACAGCGCCGCGTGCAGCGACTTCGATATTAGCGTCATCAAGCACGACCATGGGATCCTTTCCGCCTAACTCGAGGACCACGGGTGTCAGATGTTTCGCCGCTGCTTCCGCAACGCGTTTGCCTGTTGCTACGCTTCCGGTAAACATGATCTTGTCGACTCCCGCATCAACCAGGGCCGCACCAGTTGAACCGTCTCCGGTCACAATTTCGAGTAAGCCCTCGGGCAAACCGGAACGATGGAAGAGGTCGCCAATCTTCAGCGCAATCAACGGAGTCAGTTCGCTCGGTTTCAGCACGACAGCGTTCCCAGCCATCAGTGCCATCACGATTTCATCTGCGGGAGTTGCGAGTGGGAAGTTCCAGGGCGAGATGATGCCGACCACGCCAAAAGGTTTGTAGACGATGCGCGACGACCGGCCCATCTTTCCGTATTGCCCAATGTCAATCTTCGTCGACCGCAGCAGGTTTTCAGACGCATGAGCGAAGTAATGCATTGCGTCGAGGGTGGGTAGGATTTCCATCGACAATGCTTCCGTCGCCGGCTTACCGGTTTCCCGCGCCACCAGCTCAGCTACTTCATCACTCTCCGCGAGCATCAGTTCGCGCGCCTTGAGGATGACTTTCGCTCGCTGGCGGAATGACGCACTGGTCCATGCTGGCTGCGCTGCTCGCGCGCGCCCTACCGCCTGACGGACATCTTCCACCGAACACAACCGTGCGCGACCGAGTTCTTTCCCGGTCGCCGGATCGTAAGAAACGATCTCTCGAAGAGTGGTCTGTGGCAGTGTTTGAACCGACATTGAGCCCCAATTATCCACCAAACCACACGATCCACGAAACACACGAAATCCGTTCGTGTATTTCGTGTGATTCGTGGATCGTTTTTCTTCGGTTACAATGAATTACCGATCAGGAAAATTTTTAAGGAGCAGCTTCGATGATTCGACCCCAACTTGCCGAATTTATGCGTCGCATGGACCAGGATTCGATTGCCATCATTCCAGGCGCGCGCGAAATTACCCGATCCCATGACCTCCATTTTCGCTTTCGTCAGGATTCAGACTTTTTCTACCTGACCGGCTTCGACGAACCGGATTCAATTGCGGTGATCGCCCCCGGCAGAGAACAGGAGTACACGTTGTTTGTGCGGCCGCGGGATCCGGCCCAGGAGATCTGGGTTGGTCGTCGGGCCGGCGTTGAGGGCGCAAAGAAAGAATTTGGGGCTGATGAAGCTTTTCCGATCGAAGAGTTTGATCAAAAGTTGTTGGATCTGCTCGACGGCGCGGAAAAACTTTATTACCGGTTAGGTGCATATCCGGAACTGGACAAAAAGATCATCGAAGCGATTTCCAGCGTCCGTATTCTTAACCGAAAACCCATTCAGGTTCCGCAAACAATAATCGATTCGGCCGTTATTGTTCACGAGCTGCGGGTCACCAAGAGTGATGAAGAGATTGAGTTGATGCAAAAAGCGGCTGACATCGCCGCGGAAGCGCATGTCGAAGCAATGAAGGTCGTGCGGCCGGGTATGAAGGAATATGAAATCGAGGCGCTGATTGAACGGATCTTTCGCAAAAAGGGTGCTGCTGGTCCAGCATATACCTCAATCGTCGGCGCCGGCGCCAACGCGACCATTCTGCATTACATTAATAACGACGATGAGCTGCGTGACGGCGAGTTGTTACTCGTAGATGCCGGCGCGGAATACAAAGGGTACGCATCGGACATCACGCGCACGTTCCCTATCAACGGCCGGTACACCGCGGCGCAAAGAGAGATCTACGACCTTGTGCTGAAGGCCCAGGTGTCATGTGTAGACATGGTGAAACCGGGCAACACGCATGAACAATTAAAGCAAAATTCAATCGAAGTTCTAACCGAGGGGATGGTTGAACTTGGACTGTTGCGGGGCCAACCTGAACAACTAATCAAGGACAAGAAGTACGAGCAGTTTTATATGCACGGCTTGGGGCACATGATTGGCGTCGACGTGCACGACGTGGGGGCGTACTACCAGAACAAGAAATCGCGTGCGCTCGAACCGGGAGTGGTAATGACTATTGAGCCGGGAATCTATGTCGCGCCGGACACTAAGGACGTCCCTGAGAAGTATCTGGGAATCGGAGTGCGCATCGAAGATGACGTCATGTGCACTGACAACGGGCCGCGGGTTCTAACCACAAAAGTGCCGAAGCAGGCGGAAGAGATTGAAGCGCTGATGGGGCGGTAAAGACAGGCGGCAGGAGCAGGGGGGCAGTCGGCAGGAGCGGTTTGATCAGAGAATGTTCAGAGTACAAGCTTCAGCTTGCTCGGCAACGCAACGAGCAACCTAAAGGTTGTACTCTGAACTTTCGTCGAATCCCCACGAATCGCACGAAATGCGTTAAGTGTTTAACTCCGCAATGATTTCCTTTATTACTTGCCGCCCCTTTTCCACCTCTTCCGGTTTGAATGAGATGGCTCCCACAACCGCATGGCCGCCCCCGCCGTAGCGCTCGCAGATCTTTGCGATGTTGTGCCAGCGTGGACGCGGCGCCCATGGATTTGAACCTACGGAGATCTTGGTGCGTTGCGCGCCGCGGGTGAGGGCGACGGAATATGTTGCTTGTGGAAAGAGATAGTACGGAATGAACTTGTTGAAGCCGTCGTATCCTTCGTCAACCAGATCGAAATGAACCACCGGACCGGTGACACGCGCTCTGCGGCGGATAGCCTCCACGGTTTTCAGATGCTGCTTCAGGATCGGCGCCAAGTGTGTTTGAACTTCGATGCTCGTTGCTACTTCGCTCAAAGACTTTCCTGTTAACTCACGAATCACCCACTCGACAAAACTATCGTCCGGGACAGACTCGATCACCTGCATCAACTGCAGCGCCGGTTCCTTTAGCTCTACGCACTGGGCCGGCGATTCGTAAAGGGCGCCATCGATAATATGCGCCCAATGGACGAGCTCTTTGATCGGTCCGTCGTCAAACCCAAACTTTTCGCGTGCTACATCTGCAATAAACTCAGTGCAGGACTTGCGACTGAAGTCGAGAAACTTTCGTCCGGATGTATCAGCGCGGAAGTGTGCTTCATCTTCGGGCGTCAGAAATGCCGACTCGTGATGATCAAACCACCAGGTCAGTCTCTCTGTAGCGGCATACTTGAAATCCACGATGGCGTTTTCGTCACCATCCAACAGCTCGTGGTCAAATAAGTTACCGGGGCGATGGAGCAGTCCGGTGTAATTAACTTCAGCATCCGGCTGGATTCGTTCGCGGTAAAAGCGAGTGAAGGTGGCGGCGGAAGCGACGCCGTCAAAGCAGTGACCGTGATAGAGAAGACGAAGTTTCATTAGCTAGCCTGAACAGGGGTCAAAAAGAATCGCAAATCTTACCAGCGAACTGACGAAAAGGATAACGGCGGCTTTGCCGCATCCGGTGCGGAAAGGCTCCGCCTTTCCGAGTAGCCCGCACGACCCATGG
>DATEPF010000036.1:0-3648 GCA_035273325.1 Pyrinomonadaceae bacterium
CGAAGGGCCGGCAGTCAGCCACGCGTAGGCTCGTAGGTAACAATGAAGAATTAAATCAAGCTCGAAGGGCCGGCACATTTGCAGCGACTGCCGGCCCTTCGGGCCTCTCGCAGGTCGAAACGCGAAACCACGCGCTTACGCGCGTGGCTATTAACTGCTGGCCCTTCGGGCCTCCAAGGCGTTCCACGAAAGGCACGAAAACGCGAACGCGGACCGGACCTCATCCAAAACTTTAGCTTCCCTTGCTGTGCCAGACTTTCTTCTTGCTGCCCTTCTTGCGTCGCTTCACTCCGGTGCGTCGTGGAATCGTCTTTGGGTCACCGGTTGCGGCTTTCTTAATGTTGCCGCCTTCGTCCTCAGCGATCTCAGCCAAAGTGCGGCGCGTGAGAATTGAAGCCGGTGCTATCTCGGTTACGTCTTCTTCCGTCGTGTAGTAGTCCTTATGTTTGATTAGAAGCCATTGCCGGTTTCTGGTTTTCACCAGCACCCACGAGCCTTTTAACTTCTGCCCGTCTAACGTGAACTTCAATTCTCCTTTTTTCAGCGCCGCACTGACGTCTTCGGTTTCTTCAGGTTCATAAGTGCCGTAATCCCAAACCATCACGGTGCCGCCACCATACTCGCCCTCAGGAATTACGCCTTCGAAGTCTGCATAATCGACCGGGTGATCCTCCACCTGCATTGCCAAACGTTTGACTTTCGGATCGAGTGACGGTCCTTTTGGCACTGCCCACGACTTCAGCACACCATCCGCTTCCAGACGAAAGTCGTAATGCAACGCCGTCGCGCGATGCTTTTGGATCACAAACATGCGGCCGGTTTTAGTTTTTTTCTTTTCCGGACCCGGCTCGGGCGTTTTGTTAAATCGCCGCTTCTTCTTGTATTCAGTTAATGACGCCATAGTTAAAGTTGTTCTTTAACGTTTCGTGTAATTCGTGGATCGTTTTATTTCATAGGTTAAAAGCGATCCACGAATAACACGAAACATCTAGCATCTGGCTTCCGCATTGAGTGTTTCCGCAACCATCGGCTCTGGTTCGCTTTCGAAAAGCGGTTCCTGAATCGGATCAAGTCCCAGCACCTGCCGCACACGGCCAAAGCTTCGCCGGTGAATCGGGAGCGCCCCCAACTCTTTTAGCGCCCGGCAATGTTCAGGTGTTGGATAACCTTTGTGTGACGCGAAGCCGTAGCCGGAATACATAGAATCCATCTCGAGCATATGTGCATCACGCGTTGTTTTGGCGATTACTGATGCCGCCGCGATCGATGCCGACAAAGCGTCGCCGCGGATAATGCCGCGCTGCGGAGCCGGACAGTTAGGAATCTTACGCGCGTCAACGAGAACAAAATCGGGTAGACACGTCAGTCCCTGTACCGCTCGTTGCATGGCCAGAAGTCCGGCGTGGTAGATATTGATGCGGTCGATCTCTTCGACTTCGGCAACACCTACCGCCCAACACACAGCGTCCTGTTTGATCTGTGCCGCGAGGGTTTCGCGCATCTCGGCATCGAGGATCTTCTTGGAATCGTTCAGCCCTCGAAGTTTGTAATTCTGCGGCAGGATCACTGCCCCAGCGACTACGGGCCCTGCCAGTGGAGCCATTCCAGCTTCATCAACACCTGCCACTAACGCATAGCCGTCTCCCCACAATTCAATTTCAAACCGAAGCAACGTGTGCAGCCGTTGACCTTCCGAGCGATTACTGCGATAGCGTGCACGAATTCTTTTAGCTAACTGATGAGCGCCGTGACGCGTGTCTACCTCGAGAGCTTCAAGGAAGCCTTTAGGTACCGGACGCTGTTTATCGAGGAACCGGGCGCGGAGTTCAGGTATGGACTTATTGAGTAGGTCTTCGAGGGATCGCATCCGTTTAAGAGAGAAACTGAGTTTTTATCAAAATGCGCCCTCTCCCTTTGGGAGAGGGTTGGGGAGAGGGCCTGACGGCGAAACAAAAGTTTTTGTGTTGGGCAGCGTCGCCTGTCGCTTAAGACGCGTAGCAACCGCGGTTGACGCTTCCTCCTAAGAACAAAAACTAAACACCTCGCAGGCCCTCCCCTAACCCCTCCCAAAGGGAGGGAAAATTATCAAATGGAAAAGCTGCTGCTAGTCCCGTAGATCAATGCCAACTGGCGCTTTCGGCGCCGGCCGGTGTTCCCTGCAGCGATGAAATGCCAGTCGCTTCCTGATGAACATTGAGATTGTTAATAACGTCCTTAACGCCACGCACGCCTGAGATGGCTTCAAGAATGATCGAGAGTTCATCCGTCAGAGTGTCGCCACTAAGAATTACCGTTCCATTGTCAGCCTCAACGTTTACCGCACGCGCGTGTACTGGATAACGTCCCAGCGCCGCCTTAACGCGATCGACTAATACCTCGTCAGGCACACGCGCTTCGCCGAAGCGTGCTTTCGTTTCTGCGATTACGCCAGTCGCTCGATTGCGCAAGTCGCGTGCAGTTTTGTCCAGCGCGTCCCGGCTGGTGTTAGACAATCCGACAGCCTTGTCTTTGATCAACGCACGCCTGCGTCGCCCTCTGTCGGGATCCAGCAGGAACATCGCGCCTGCTCCCAAGCCTATCCCCGTAAGAAATGCAATTCTTCTATCCATCTGCCACCCCTTTCGAAAACCTTGCACGTCAAAAGCCCAATTGCTTCATGTGCCCGCTTAGTTTTGTAGGTGCTATTCTAGGACGAAAGGTTGTGAAGCAGCGAGGAACGGTGCAGATAAAACAAAAACGCAAGAAGGATTTTAGACTTTGGTCCTAAATAGACTGACCGACAAGCATATTCGGACGTTGGCACTCCTGCCACTTGCTGCTTTTCTCGCTCAGGCCCTTCATTACTTTCAAATCAACGAGCTCGGACACATGCTGTGGATGTGTAACACCGGCAATCTTGTGCTCGCGATTGGTATGTTCACGAACCAACGCCTACTCGTTCGCGTGGCGGTGATGTGGATGGTTCCGGGGTTAATTGTCTGGAGTATTTACGTAGTGCCTACCTGGGGAATGCTGCTCACGGGAGATTTCAGTCTCACACAGTTGTTTGCCGTGTTTTCGTCGACGCTCGCACACATCGGTGGTCTATCGGCGGGACTCATCGTTTTGCGCCGGATTGGTATGGACCGTTGGAGCTGGATTTACGCGTTCGCCTGGTACCTGGTCATGCAGGTGCTATCGCGCTTGATAACCCCGTCGGCGATGAACGTGAATTTGTCGCACAAGGTGCAGGAAGGGTTTCACGGAGCCTTTAATGCCTACTGGAAGTTCTGGCTGGTCCTGACCACGCTCGTCGCGCTATTTGCGTTGTTGATTGAATATGTACTGTGGAAGTTATGGCCGGCGAAAGATGCGTGATCGGAAGTGAAGTCAGTACCACCTTCGGCAGCCGCGACAAAAGAAAATTTGTCATTGGTCATTTCACATTTGTCATTTGTTCGCTCGTTTCGTGTGAGTCGTGGATCGCTTTAATGGTTTAGTAAAGGACGAATGTTCCAAGCTAATGACAAATGGCGCATTCAAGTTTGAAGTGCAACTTTGAGATTAGTGGTTAAGGGCAAGCTGCGATAGCGTGAGCGTGCTTTATTAACCGCCAAGTCAAGGAAGCACACAAATGAACTATTCGCAGCTCACCCGTGGACAAAGATA
>DATEPF010000037.1:0-5556 GCA_035273325.1 Pyrinomonadaceae bacterium
ACCGGGCGTCCTCCGAAACGGATGCGTGCGAGGCCAGTCAGCGAAGTCCGCGATAGGGCCAACGTCGTCCGGGCCACCTTCTCCAAATGCCCAGACACGGACCACGCGTATTCCCGATCGGGCTGCGACCGCCAGAGTCTCGGGCATGCGCTCGCGATCTTCATCGCGGTACATGATGGCTACATTCGCGCCGGCAAACCTGAATGGTTTGCCCTGAACGACAAAACGGCTGCCACGGGCGCGCACAAATGCGTCCGCGCCGCCGCCGACTGAAGTGGTCCGGCAACTAGTCAGAAAAAACGCCGCGCCCACAGCAAGCGCGAGCGCGGCACATGCAATTGCTTTCTTCACAATCAAACTACGACAGTCCGTTTAACGGGGACTTGTTAACCTCACGAAACCCATGACTGAACAGATGGCGGCCAGCAGGATAAAGAAATTAAAGAACGTCAAAATTCCAAACACCAGACTGCTGTCTTTGGTCAGCACGCCGAAACCGAGGACCAAAAACTGGATGTGAAACAGGATCAGGCAAACGGCGGCGAACGAAAACCATCGCGCCGATGCTCCAAAGGCGCGGGCCCTGGCGAAGCCCAAAACTGCCGCCACCAGAGAAACAACCGCACCCAATAGAAACATCGCCATAATTGCGGGCGCAAAATACCCGGGCTCATGAAATGTTGTTTCTGACTGCAGTAGCATTATCAACGCCGCCATAACCATCACCTTCTCCTCAATACAGTGTCTTCGACAAACTAAGCGCCGTTTGCGCACCGAGAAGCCGTTACGTGTGCACAAACGGCGTCAGAAATTTGGGTTGACTACTTAGAAATCGATGCGCAATGAGTCGCTTCAGACGAACCTGACCCTGGTCGGGGTTAATTCCGGTGGTTCGCTTTACTGCGTGATGTGAATCTCTTCTTCCTTGTTCACGTGGCCCAGAAAATACAGCAGGCCGCAAACGAATGCGAGCGCCGCCAAACCCAGCGAATACCAACCGTAATGGTGGCCGCCCCCTACTTCTTCAAACGTAACGAACTTGTAGAAAAAGAAGATCGCACCGGCAGCGGAAGCTAAACCCACGAGCGCCACCAGGATATCTTTAGTTTTCATGGTTTACCTCCCCCGGCAATCTGTCGCAATGAAGGTCTGGAAAAAGCCGAAAACGTTTGTTTGGCCAGCATGTTAACGCCATGACTGGCGGAACGCAAGTATTTCACTAACGCGGTTTGCGCCTATTTCGTGTTGATTCGTGTTGTTCGTGGATCGATCTTTTCGTGGCGGAAATCACGATCAACTACACAAACGAAATATCACGAAACCCTCAGGATTAGTCGCTTGTCTCCGGCGCGTCGTGTAACTCGCTCCCTATCGAAGTACTCCAGCAACGGAATCGCATACTTCCGAGAAATGCCGGCGAGATCTTTGAACGTAGGCACGTCAATCAGACGATCGGGTTCATGCTCCGCCGCATGTTTTAGAAGTAACTGTTTCAGACGTCCGATCGCAACACGGGAAAAAAACATTTCATCCTGAACACGAACCAATCGGCCTTCATCGAGCAACAACTGCAGAACCTTGCGTGCGTAGTTTTTCTGCGAGGCAGCTACGCCTGCTTGCTGCAGCGCCTGGTCCCACGACGGCACTTCGAGGCCGGCTGTCTCATAAACCTGGATCAGTTTATCGCGCAGTGCCTTGTCGGAAGCTGACAGATCCGGCGCGTGCTCGGCGGCGCGCACTAAATCTTTGTCACTGGATAACAATCCATTAGTTTCCAAACTAGCCAGAATGAACCGGAACACCTCGGGCGGCGTATGCGCGAACAACCGCTCCCGTAACGTCTCGCGAGGAAGACCACGCGCGAGTGGTTCGCGTTGATGATGTTTCCTGACTTCGTCGACTGCGAGCTGTGACATTCGTTGCAGCGTTTGCCGGGTTAGATAAACGCCATTTCCTTCGACTACAGCTCCACCTTCCACTGCCGCTGTTATTACACGACCCAGTATGGCGTCTGTCCAGCCGAATCTTGCCGCGAGATCTTCCGCTTTTAGTCCGCCTTCGCCGGCAGCTTCGATAAAACTGATTAGTCGGATACGCTCATCCGGATCGTTTAAAGCGCCCAATCGTTCGCGTGTGGCGGCCAGTTCCCTGCCTCGATGCTTTCTTGCAAAAGGATCCAGTACCACGCCACCGGCGATAGTCTGCGACGGTGAATACGAGCGGACGATGAAGCGATCGCCGTTTAAAGCCACGACCGGAGCTTCAAGTCTCAGCTGAGCGAAATCGTGATCCCCGGATTTGATCTCTCCTATGTCGTTAATCACGCGCACTCGCGCCAGGACTTCTGCTGAACCTATATGTAAGCGCACGCGAGAGCGTGTGCGCAGAGCCCGGGCAGCGTCAGGTAACATCCGCAGTTCAACATCAATGATTTGAGTCGGACGCAGACGGCCGCTCTGCGCCAACACCATCCCGCGCTCAACGTCGCCAATGTCGATTCCCGCGAGGTTGACCGCAGTTCTCTGGCCGGACTCCGCGCGGGCGGTCGCGTTGCCATGCACCTGGATGCCCCGCGCGCGCACGCGCCGGCCGACAGGCAACAACTCAAGTTCGTCCGCCTCAGTGACTTGTCCGGACACGAGCGTACCGGTAATAACCGTACCGAAGCCTTTCATCGTGAAGGCCCGATCAACTGGCAAACGAGTAACGAAATTTGTGGAGCGCTCGGGGACCTTTGTAGCTACCTCGCGGATCGTGCTCTTCAAGTCGTCGATACCGGCGCCGGTTCTGGCGCTGACGTTTGTAACGGGGGCGTTCTCGAGAAATGATCCGGCGACGAGTTCTTCTACTTCCGCCGTTACCAACGACAGCAGTTCATCCTCGACCAGATCTGTCTTGGTAATCACTACAAACCCGTGTTGCACACCGAGCAGTCTGCAAATATCAAAATGCTCCCGCGTTTGCGGCATCACTCCCTCATCCGCAGCAACGACGAGGGCAACCACATCGATTCCGTGCACACCGGCGAGCATGTTCTTTACGAAACGCTCGTGGCCGGGCACATCAACAAAACCGACCTGCACGTCGCCAAGATCGATGTCTGCAAATCCGAGGTCGATAGTTATGCCCCTTTTTTTTTCTTCCGGAAGGCGATCTGGATCCTTGCCGGTAAGCGCCTGGACCAACGTGCTCTTACCGTGATCTATGTGACCGGCGGTGCCGACGATAATTGAACGCATTTCAGGAAGGACTCTGCTGGGGATTAACGATGCGACGCCGCCCGGGCGTTCGCCTGTGATAGTACTTGCTCGTAAAACTTGATGTACTCGGGAATAACTTTATCCGTGTGATAACGAGAGACGGCAGACTCGCGCGCGCGCCGGCCCATCTCCGAGCGCAGTTCATGATTCGCCAGCAACTTGCCGGCGTCGTTTGCCATCTTGTCAACGTCACCTACTTCACTCAGAAAACCGGTTTCGCCGTCGGTTACGACTTCGGGCACACCGCCAACTCGTGAAGCAATGACCGGCACTTCGCAAGCCATGGCTTCGAGAGCAGCCAGACCAAACGACTCCTGCTCAGAAGGCAACAGCAAAACATCGGATGCAGAAAGGTAGTCGACAATCCGCGGCTGTTTGCCAACGAATGAACACTTGTCGTGAACTCCAAGACAGTGAGCGCGGTGTTCAGCATTGGTTCGCTCGCTCCCGTCACCCACCATCACCAATCTGGCTTTGATCGATTGCTTCAACACTCGCGCCAATATTTCAACGCAGTCTACAGGCCGTTTTACCGGCCGAAAGTTCGACACATGGACCAACAAGGGCTCGCCTTCAGGCGCCAGCGTTCTCCGCAGTTCGTCCACTGGATGGCGTTGGTACTCTGAGGGGCAAACAAAATTTGGGATAACTGCAATGTCGTCAAACTGAAAAGTTTTCCCGGTCTCGTCTTTCAGATACTGCGAAATGGCGGTGACGCCGTCTGACTGAACAATGCCGTAACGCGTGATCGGAAGATAGGAGCGATCGGCGCCGACGAGCGTGATATCCGTGCCGTGGAGCGTAGTGATAACCGGTAAATAACGATCAGGTTTGAGCGACTCGCGCGCCAGAATCGCGCTGATGGAATGCGGAATAGCGTAATGAACGTGGAGCAAATCAAGATTTTCATTTTCGGCGACTGTGGCCATCTTCGTGGCTAACGCCAGCGTATACGGCTGATGCTCAAATAGCGGATACGACATCATCTCCACTTCATGGAATCTTACTCGCTCGCTCAGTTGGGTGAGACGCGTCGGCAGTGCGGAAGCAATGAAGTGGACCGTGTGTCCGCGTTCTGCCAGTTCTTTTCCCAACTCAGAACCGACAATACCGCTACCGCCGTAGGTCGGATAAACAGTGATGCCGATGTTCATGAAACAAATCTCAGATTTCAGATCTCAAATCTCAAATCTCAAATCTCAATCTCAGATGATAGACGCTAATCCATTCCACGCCGAATGACGCGCGCTTATTTCGTGTACTTCGTTGCTCGTTTAGTACGCGGCATTAAAACAATCCACGAAAACACGACCACAAAAAAGCAGAGGCAAGCGACCCTCGCAATCGCCTGCCTCTATCTCAACTTGGCTCACCTTAATTTTAAGGGGGGGCAAGTGAGGGGCGGAGTATATGCCCGTCCGACCGCTTTGGCAATAGGGATCAAAGCGTAAAACGATCGCAGTTTTTTCCGTGTTTTTTGCATGGCCCAACCGGCATTTTAGCCCGCTGAAACTGCGCTGCCCTCATAAACCCGATATAATGTGTTTACTAAAATATTTAGAGAGTTTTGCTGGCAGCCAGGGGAGAGAGTAATGCCGAAAATTAGTGATATTGAAGAGACTCCAAATCCAAACGCAGTCAAATTCATCCTCAGAGAAGCGGTTAGTAACGGTACCGCCCACTCATATAGTTCCGAGGATCAGGCCCAGAGCGATGGGCTGGCGAAATCGTTATTCGACGTGGGTCATGTCGTGTCAGTGTTTTACATGGACCGCATGATTACTGTTGAGAAGGATGACGAGGGCGATTGGGATGATTTACTGCCGGCGTTGGCCGTGCCAATTCGGGCGGCTGAAGCCGTGGGCGGCGCAGCGGCCGCAGCCGCTGCGATGGGCGGGGCGATCGCCGCAGCCACCAGCGACGATCCGCGACTAAACCAGATCAACGAAATACTTGACGAGAAAGTACGTCCAGCCTTGATGGGCGATGGCGGATATCTGGAAGTGCTCGGGCTGAAAGACCACACATTAAGCATTCGGTACCAGGGCGCCTGCGGCAGTTGTCCCAGCTCACTAACCGGAACACTGATGGCGATCGAAGGCATGCTGAAGCAGGAAGTGGATCCTGAGCTGGAAGTCATCGCTGTGTAACAGTCAATCTAATTTCAGTCATGAATTTTCATAGCGGCTTGCCGCAACCGGTGCGGAAAGGCTCTGCCTTTCCGGTGACGCTAGAGGGAAATCCTTCGCGCGGCTCAGCCGCGCGAAGATAGGCAGGGAGCCTCAACGGTAAGGCA
>DATEPF010000038.1:0-3159 GCA_035273325.1 Pyrinomonadaceae bacterium
CGATCGAGCTGGACTTTGACCTGTGGATAGTTCGCGTCGAACGATGTAAAGACGTTGCCTAACTCCGGACGTTGGCGCGCTGCCGCAAGAAACTTTCGTGAGAGGTCGCTCAATTGGTCTATCGTCATGGAGCCGCTGCGATCCTGGAGCAAAAAGTTGAAGCCGGATGCGGCGCCAAATCCCGACAAGGTAGGAATATTGAAAGGAAACACTACCGCTTCAGGGATCGCCGCGAACTCCTTCTGTAACTCGGCCATGATGCCTTTAACCTTCTCCTTTTCATCATGGCGTTCCTCCCACGGTTTTAGTCGCGCGAACAGCGTTCCGTAGTTAGGTTGATAAGTATTAGTGACGACGCCGTAACCACCGACTGTTTGATATGACTCAATCGCGTGGACCTTGCTTAAAATGACTTCGACTCTCTTCAACACTTCGCTGGTGCGCTCGAGCGAAGCGCCCGGCGGAAGTTGCACGTTGACTCCGAGGATGCCCTGGTCCTCGTCGGGTATGAAGCCTGCCGGAATCAAACTGCCGAAGAAGCCGGCGCCAACTACAACTACACCCACGATTGCGATCGTAATGATCCCGCGTCGAATCAGAATGCGGGAGCCACTCACATAACCGTTGGTGGTAATCTCGAAGACCCTGTTGAAACCGCGGAAGAACGTGCCCAATGGACCACGCATCGGTTTCGGCGGCTTGAGCAGCATCGCGCACAACGCGGGCGTTAACGTTAATGCGTTGAACGCCGACAACAGTACCGAGATCGCAATCGTCAAAGCGAACTGCTTGTACATGCTGCCGACCAAACCGCCCATTAATGCAACCGGAACGAACACGGCGGACAGAATGAGCGCAATGCCAATGACGGGGGCCGACACTTCCTTCATCGCCTGAATAGTGGCTTCTTTCGGAGACATCCCGTGTTCCAGGTGATGGATTACGGCCTCCACCACCACAATCGCGTCATCAACGACGATGCCAATCGCGAGTACCAGACCAAACATTGAGAGGGTGTTTATTGAAAAGCCGAGGAGGGGAAAGAAGATGAAAGTCCCTATTAGCGACACTGGAATCGTGAGCATCGGAATGATCGTGGCGCGGATGTTTTGCAGGAAAATGAAAACCACCAGCGTTACCAGGATCAGCGCTTCCACGAAGGTCTTCATAATTTCGTGAATGGACGCCTCGACAGCTGGTGTGGTGTCGTAAACGATCTTGTAATCCATGTCCGCTGGAAACAGGGCTTTGGCGTGCTCCATGGTTTCGTAGATCGTTTCGGCGGCTTTCAATTGGTTAGCTCCGGGCAAGAGATAGACCGCCATCGCCCCGCCGGGCTTGCCATTAAGACGTCCGAACGAGTTGTAATCCTGCGAACCGAGCTCGACGTGCCCGATGTCCTTAATGCGAACCACCGCGCCGGTGGCCGTTTGCCGCACGATGATTTGCTCAAATTCCTCAGGAGTAATTAAACGGCCGGGGGCGCTTACCGTATTCGTCATCTCCTGATTTTTGGGTGTGGGCGCCCCTCCAATCTTTCCTGCGGGCGCCTGAATATTCTGCTCTTTAATCGCCTCAATAACGTCTGACGGAACCATGCCCAGCTTGGCCATCAGGTCGGGCTTGAACCACACGCGCATGCCGTAGTCGGTGCCGCCGAAAAGGTCGACCTGCGCGATGCCGGGAGTGCGCAGGAGCTGATCTCGAAGATTGATGCCGCAGTAATTGATCAGGAAGTTGGCGTCGTAGGAATCCTTCGGCGAGTACAAAGAAATCACCATCAAAATACTCGGACTCTGTTTCTTCACCGTAACGCCTTGTTGGGTGACTTCTACTGGCAGGCGGGCCGCTGCCGCTGCTTGTCGATTCTGGGTCAGAACGTTGGCAGTGTCCTGGTCCGTTCCTACCTGAAAGTTAACGTCGAGCAACATGCGACCGTCACTCGTATTCGACGACTTCATGTAGATCATGTTGTCGACGCCATTGACTTCCTGTTCGATGGGTACGGCGACTGATTGTTCAACCGCCTCAGCAGAGGCACCCGGATAGGTCGCGGTCACGCGAATGTTCGGCGGCGCGAGGAAGGGGTATTGTTCGACTGAAAGTCCGCTGATGACGACGACCCCGAGCAGCACGATCAGGATGGACAGGACAATCGCGACGATGGGCCGGTTGATAAAGAAGAACGCCATGGATTAAGTGCCAACCTTCGTGGGTGCGGTGTCACCCGCAACCTGGTCGCTGGTAGGTTTGACCTCGCTTCCAGGTCGCGCTTTCTGGATGCCTTCAACAATTACTCGCTCGCCGGCCTTGAGGCCTTCCAGCACGATGTAATAGTTGTCCAACTTTTCGCCCACCTTTATCGTCCGCACCTGAACTTTATTTTGCGCGTCGACGATCAAGATGGTTTTGACGCCTTGCAATTCCTGAATCGCACGCTGAGGTACGAGCACGGCGTTTTCCCTCTCCGCGACAGGAACGCGTACCCGGCCAAATTGGCCAGGACGCAGGTAACTTCCCGGGTTTGGAAAGCTAGCCTGGACTTTCATTGTTCCAGTGGTGGGGTCAACGGTCCGATCGATTACTTTGAAACTTCCCGGTGACGGGTGCTTGGTGTCGTCGGAAAGAATCAACTCGAATTTCACTCCGGCCGCGCGCTTGCCTGTTTGATCGCCGCTATCGGTAATGCTGAGAAATTCGGTTTCGCTGAGACTGAAATCGACCAGCAGCGGATTCGATAAAGACACCGTCGCCAGCAACGTGGCATCACCACGACCAACCAGGTTGCCTTCGTCAACCTGAAGGAACCCGATTACCCCGCTGATGGGCGAGCGTATGTCGCAATAACTCAAGTCCAACTCTGCCTGGATTACCCGCGCTCGGGCCGCGGAGACTTCAGCTTCAGCACGTTGGATCGTGTACTTAACGGCGGCTTCCAGATTGGTAAGGTTGGCCTGGTTCGCATTGACGTTTGCCTGGGCCGACTTCTGAGCGGCAATCGCGGCGTCCAGTTCCAATTCAGTTACTGCTTTTTCTTTGGCCAATGGCCGCAGTCGTGCCAGGTCTTGTTCAGTCTTACTAAGCACCGCCTGCGCGTCCAACAGTTCGGCCTGTGCTTTTAAAACGTCGGTGCGTTGTTTCGCCTGGGCCAGATCCGCA
>DATEPF010000039.1:0-2238 GCA_035273325.1 Pyrinomonadaceae bacterium
CCACGGTTCGTCTAATCAATTCCCTAATCGTTATCTGAGTTTTGTTAAGCGGACTACTCCGTATCCATGTCGTCGTTTTTCGACGACGTGAGTTTGGACTAGTTCCGGATCTTCGTTCGCGCTGCCATGGCGCCGGAGGTCTTATTCTCGAAGGGAAGTGAAAGATGTTGTTCCGAGTAAGGGCGTGGCGCTCAGTCAGCTGCGCAATCTGTTTGTGCTTGTTTGCAGGTGAGGCCGTATTGGCCCAGCAGCAAACGGCAAGAGTGTCAGATCCTGCTGATAAAGACGTAGCACCATCGGCCAGTAATGAAACGGCGAGCCTTGCCACAGTTAAAACAGTTATCGCTGCGTACTTTGATCCATTACAGGGCGCGTCTTCAAACGACATAGTCCGCCGCGCTCTGATAGCTAATGGCGAACTTGCAGCGGCGCGGATTGAGATTGACAGGGCGAGGGCGCGAGTTCGTCAGGCAGGTCTAAGACCTAATCCCACACTCGATTTCGAACAAACGACCGGGCATTTTACAGGCTCATCGGACGAACGAGAGACGATTGTCGGCATAGCCGTCCCGATTGAATTGGGAGGCAAGAGACGACGTCGCATCGAACTGGCCCAGGCAGAGTTGGAAGCAGTTGAAGCGGAAGTGGCCGACCGGGAACGGCGTCTGGCCGCAGAGGTACGCGGTGTCTACGCCGAGGCGCTGGCGGCGCTGCGGGAGTTGGAGACGACCGAAAACCTCAACCGGATTGATCTCCAAACGACCCGCTTTGTCCAGGCACGCGTCAACGAAGGAGAAACCGCGCCGCTGGAGTTGAACCTACTGCGGACCGAAGTGGATCGCTTGCGATCCCGGCGCGCCTTAGTAGAAGGAAAACTAACGGTTGCCCTCGTGCGTCTCAAGTCGCTAGCTAGGATTCCAGCGAATGAACCTCTGAGCCTGCGAGAAGATTTAGCGGCCCCCCTGCGGCCCGCACTACCCCAGTCAGTTGACGCGGCGATTGATATTGCTTTACGCAGCCGACCCGATTTGCGACTTGCCAGGCTCAATGAAGAGGTGGCCCAGGCAGGTTTAAGTTTGGCCCGCGCGGCAGGTGCTCCCGAGCTGACGGCGTTCTCGCGGTACACCCTCAGCCGTTCATCCTTCGACGACACTCCAATCGGAACTCTGCGCGATCGGGACAAGCTCCTCACTTTTGGGGTGTCCGTCGGCATTCCCATCTTCAATCGGAACCAGGGGTCGAAAGCCGAAGCCACGGCTGCAATCTCTCAGGCTCGTATGCGCCGGGAATTTTTCGAACAGGTCGTGAGGTCTGAAGTGCAAAGCGCCTACGCGCGCTACGAGGCCGCTCGATCCGCCGCGCTCACTTTCGAGCAGGGAGTAATCGCCCGGTCTAACGAAAACATCCGCGTGATTCGCGCAGCGTACGAGCTGGGCCAATTCCAGATTACAGACCTGCTGTCCGAGCAACGGCGTCTGCAAGATTCACTGCGCGAATATACAGAAATACTCGCCGAACAATATCGCGCTCTTGCCGATCTACAGGCAGCACTCGGGGCACCGGTTAATCAATAACGAGGTAGTAATCATGTCAGATCAATTCCCAACCAATGATCCGAACCGCGAGAGCGATCTCCTAGTTGGCGAGCGATCGGTTTACGAAGTCGCCACTGAACGTCGTTCGCGCTTTGGCTCAACGAGAAATCGAAATCTTGTCATTGTCACCCTGGTGATCGTAGTCGCAATCGTGGCGGTGCTGACTCTAGTCCTGTGGTCACGCAATGATCCTCCGGCACAAGTGAAAGTGAGCACGGAATCGATGGCGGCGGAAGATGAACACGCCGGTTCGGAGGTAAAGCTTTCCGCGGAGACCCTAGCGGCCGCTGGTATTGAGATTGAAGGGGTCACGCAACGCCCTGCGGTCGCGCTGTTGCAGGCTACTGGAACCGTTGAGGTGAACCAGCAACAAACGCAGCAAGCAACGCCGCTTGTTGGCGGTCGTATCGAGCGCGTCAACGTGCGACTTGGAGATCGTGTGGGTGCGGGCGCGGTGCTGGCGATCATTTCGAGTCCACAGATCGCGCAGATGCACGGCAAGCTTCACGAAGCGGAGACTGAACGCGCCCTGGCCGAACGAAACCTGGAGCGTGTGTTGCGGGCTGAGAACCGTGTCGCGGTTTTGTCTGCAAAGGCGAAACTTGACGAAGCAGAAGCAACTCTCAGACGAGTGCGCCGATTG
>DATEPF010000040.1:0-3181 GCA_035273325.1 Pyrinomonadaceae bacterium
CACGTCGACCAACGACACGTTAGGCGTCGGCACTCGCACAGAGATGCCGTCAAACTTTCCTTTCAACTCCGGCAAAACCAAAGCTACGGCCTTGGCGGCACCGGTCGAAGTCGGAATCATGTTCAGGGCTGCAGCACGTGCGCGCCGCAGGTCCGAGTGCGGCAGATCAAGCAGTTGCTGGTCGTTGGTATACGAGTGAATGGTCGTCATCTGCGCCGTTTTAATCCCAAACTTCTCATGAATAACCTTGGCGACCGGCGCCAGGCAGTTCGTCGTACATGACGCATTTGAAAGCACGTGATGATTCGCGGCGACATACTGCTCTTCATTTACTCCCAGGACAATCGTAATGTCTTCGTTTTTCGCGGGCGCCGAGATGATCACCTTCTTTACTGAACCATGCAGGTGCTTTTTGGCGTCTTCAGCTTTGGTAAAACGACCGGTTGACTCAACGACGATTTCCGCGCCCACCGACTCCCAGTCGATGGCTGCCGGGTCCTTTTCCGAAAACACACGGAACTCATCGTTACCCACTTTGATCCCGTTTTCCGTCGACGAGATTTCCTGGTCCAGATTGCCGAGCACTGAATCGTATTTCAGCAGGTGCGCGAGTGTTTTAGTGTCCGTGAGATCGTTGACCGCGACGAAATCGATCTCCGGATCACCGATAGCCGTTCGATAGATGTTGCGACCGATGCGCCCAAAACCGTTGATGCCGACCTTAACCGCCATTTTGAAATGCCTCCTGCTGTTGATTAAGCGTCCCAATTCCGAATATGGAACTGTATGCGAGCACACTGGTCTCCACACTATTGCGATACATATAGATGGAAGCGCGCTGGGAAAAAGAAGTGCAAGATTATGCGGCGTCGCTTTTAGTGTCAAGCCAGCATTCCGACGCGATATTGGTTGTAACGCACACGTCCCTCGAGGTGTCTAGCGTCTTATGAACACGGCCGTTCAGGGTGGATCTTTTTGAAACTGACTTTAAGCAAATAGCGTAGTAAAGACTTGATCGGATGAGACTTGTTTGTTAACAGTTGGTAGTTTTTTCGAGCGATCGTTCACTAATTAAGGAGCTTTTCGAGTGATGTCTAACCGCCGGGCGCGTGCGCCGTTTCGATTGTTATTAATTTCTGTGTTCGTGTTGGGAGCGGGCCAGGCTGCATTTGCCCAGACGCCGGTTAGTAGTCCGACGCCAAACCCGGTGCGCGAAGCGACTCGCCCGCCTGGTCAGGAGACCCAGAATCCAACCGCGCCGCCGGCTACTCAAACCGTGCCACCGCAGGTGCCTCCGGGAACGCAACAACAGACACCCGGCGCTGTTCCGGCCGCGACACCGGGCGCCGTGCCTGGTGCGACGCCGGACCTGATACCGAACGTTCCAACCACAGAAGTAATTCAGGACCCGATTGATCCGCAGTTCCCGCCAGCCGAACAAAGGCCGCTGCCGCCGCTGCCAAGCATGACGAGACTCGGCGTAACCAGTGACAACACAATCGCGCTCACGTTGAACGATGCAATTAAGCGCGCTCTCGAGAACAATAACGACATTGAAATTGCGCGCGACGACGTACGTTTTGCGGAGACTCAGTTGCGCTCGCTGGAAGGGTTTTACGATCCGGTGTTTAGCATTACTCCACAAATCGACAAGCGCATCACACCGGTACAGAACATCTTCGCCGGCGGCGGCACCGCTGGTACAGTTTCCACGACCACGCTCTCCGCAGATCCGACGCTCTTTAAGTCGTTTTCGGTAGGCGGTGGAAATTATGAGCTTCGCTTCAGCAACTCAAGGACCTCCACCAGCGCCGGTAACAGCACCCTAAATCCATTCTTCTCGACCAATCTCGCTTTGACGTTCACCCAGCCGCTTTGGCGAGATCGTTCTATTGACAACACGCGCCGGCAGATTCGAATCCAAAAGAAACGGCTGGAACAATCAGATGCCGACTTTCGACTACGCACAATCGATGTAATTTCGCGTGTCCAGCGCGCGTATTGGGACCTGGTGTTTGCGCTTCGAGATCAACAAAACCAGCTTGCGAACTTAAATCTCTCACGTGAAAACCTGAAACGTGTGGAAGCACAAATTGCCGTCGGCACCCAAGCTCCGCTGGCGCGCGCAGAAGTGCAAACCGAACTGGCAAACCGCGAATCAGCCCTCCTAATCTCCGTACAGAACGTTTCGATAGCCGAAAACAATTTGAAGCAGTTGATTGTCAAGGATCCGACAGAGCCAATTTGGTCCGCCCAACTTACGCCGACTGACACACCGACATTTGACACTGCTCCGGTAAACTTGAACGAAGCGCTGAAGGAAGCGCGTGCCAATCGTCCCGAGCTGCGCCGACTCCGTCTGCAAAACGATATCAACTCGATCGACATTCAATTTTTCAAGAATCAAACAAAACCGCAGGTTGACATAGTGTCCACGGTGGCCACGACGGGGTTAGCAGGCACTCCTATTTCAACTTTGCCACCGGGCACATTGGTGCCGTTGATTAGCGGAGATCCAAATGCAAATGCGAATGCATTCTTGCTGGATCAAATTCAGGACATTCAACGTCGTTCCGGCTTTCCGGTTGCTAATTCGCCCGAGACGCCCGTTCCAAGTCTCGCGCCGTCAGCACTAGTTGGTGGATACGGCCAGACGCTGAGGAACATGTTCAACTTAAACACATATAACGTGGTCGTCGGCGTTGCCATTCAGATTCCGCTGAGGAATCGGACGGCGGAAGCAAATCTCGCCGGGGCCCGCATACAGCAAGAGCAGCTGCTGGCAACCGTGCGATCGCAGGATCAAGTCATCGAAGTAGACGTGAGAAACGCTGCGCAGTCCGTCGAAACAGCCCGTCTGCGTGTTCTCGCAGCTCGCGAAGCGCGTATTCACGCGGAAGCGCAGCTTGAAGGCGAGCAGCGGCTGTATCAGGTAGGACGGTCCACCACGTTTCTGCTGTTCCAGCGCGAGAACGCTTTGACTAACGCGCGCAATGCAGAGCTGAGGGCCGAGACCGATTACAATAAGGCCCTGGCGGATCTTCAGCGTGCGACTTCGACTACGCTGCGCGCCAACAACATAGTGTTTGAACCAGTGACGCAGTAATTTCGCGGCTTTGCCGCAACCAGTGCGGTAAGGCTCTGCCTTACCGAAAAGTAGTACCTAGTTAGCGGCGAGGCT
>DATEPF010000041.1:0-6278 GCA_035273325.1 Pyrinomonadaceae bacterium
ATTCATCGGGTCAACGAGTTGAAGTTGTGGAGTCGGCCGCACCGCTAACCATTCGTTTCCAGGTATTGTTCCACAAAGACATAGACAAACCAGTGTTCGGGTTTATGATAAGAAGTCGTCATGGGATCAATGTTTATGGGACTAACACGGAGCAGCGAAGCTACGAGGTTGGTCGCGTTAAACGAGATGAGGTTGTCGAAATCTGCTTTAACTTTGAATGTCACCTGGGGCAGGAACACTACTTCATCTCGCTGGCCGTTCATAGTCCGGACGGCGTCAGCTACGATTGGATCGACGGCGTTATTTTCTTCCGCGTTTTTTGCCCCGTGGAGATGGAGGGGATAGCTAACCTCAATGCCAACGTCAGTGCCCGGCGAACTTCAGCTGTCCGTGAATTGGCACGCTAGAGCGACGCAGGAAACTGGTCCAAGGCAGGGACGACGGACCATTGAATTGCAAAGGAAGTGCCCGTGGCCGTTAAAAACGAAGACTTCGACAGCCAGACCGAAACGACTGGAAACACCGAACGGCACACCTCCGCGTATCTCAAACTAACTGGTTTGGACGACCATCGGAATATACAACCTCAACAATCCGAACTCCCTCCCCCAGTTGATTGCTCCGAATTTAATACCGAGATTCACTTACTCCCCGAGCGCGCTGACTATCACATTTCTGAATTACTGGCATATCACGATCGCAATTTTATAAAGCAAGCGTACGCCGCTATTCTCAAGCGCAGTCCGACGGAGTCTGAGTTTGCTTCCCAAACAGAAAATTTACGAAGCGGGCGGGAACGCAAGATCGAGATTATCGAAAATCTGTTGCGCTCGTCGGAAGGCAAAAGAGTAAATACGCGCATTACTGGTCTTAAGTCGGCAGCCCATAAACGACTCGTTAATCTTCCAGTTGTCGGTTACTTCGTGAGAATTATATCCGGCGTGATCCGTTTGCCAATTCTACTTCGCAACCAGGAGAGATTTCAGAACTTTTCGCTCGGACAACAGCAACGGCTCGCCGATTATTTTCAGCAGATGAATATTTATTTCGGCGCAACTTCGAGCGAGGCAACAGCGATAAGAGAAATTTCCGAGACCTTACCTATGTTGTTTGACGCGGTGGTTGAAGTGAATGGAAAGATTGAATTGATTCAGTCCCAGATCGAAACAATCAACGCTAAACTAGAAGAACACCGGCAGCGAACCAACGCCAAACTAGAAGAACACCGGCAGCGAATAGACACTACGGAACGCCGCCATCAATCGATAACCGACGAACAACAGGCAGCTTACGCCCGGCAGAGGGAATTCCTGATTCAGGAACAAGCTGTGATCGTAGAAACTCAACGGATGATCTTAATAGATCTTCAATCTCAGTTGGCCGAGTTGTCAGCACGTCAGCACCAGGTCCTGGCCGAGTTTGCAACGCATCAGCGTGATCGAGTCGATGGTGACGATAAGCCTGTTTCGAATTGAGGCAACGAAGCCCAGGTAACCTTGATTAAGATCCCATTGCCCAAACGGGTAGCCATTGTCACGCCATGGTTTGGCAAAGATCTGTTAGGTGGCGCGGAACAGCAGGCCTATCAAATTGCGCTGCGGCTATCACAAAGAGGACATGCGGTAACAGTTCTCACCACTTGCTGCCGATCCTTTCACGACGATTGGTCAATAAACCACCTTCCACCGGGCAAAGCTAACGAATACGGTATAGACGTCGTTCGATTTCCTGTAGACGCTCGCGATTCAGTCGCATTCGAGACAGTAATTCAGGAATTACTGTCACTTCCCCATGGCTCGATTCGAGAGGGTATCAACCGTCTCACCTCGTCTGACGTCGAAGTCTTCACGAAAGACAACATAAATTCATCGGCATTGATCAAGCATCTTGCCGCGGTTCACACGGATTTTGATGCGTTTATTTTTATTCCCTATATGTTCGGGGTGATATTCCAGGGGCTGCCGGTAGTGGCGGACCGTTCCTTCCTGCAACCGTGCTTACACGACGAAGCGTACGCTTACTTACCGCAGATTCAGAACCTCTTTCGATTAGCCAAACGGCTGCTGTTTAATTCCGGCGGGGAATTACAAGTCGCGAACAGAATTTATGGGCCCGGCATTCTTCTCCGCAGTTTGGTGGTTGGCGAAGGAGTGGAGAGTCCGGTTCCCACTCAAACTGAACAGCTCCCGCCCGGTCTTCAAGACAGCCGTTTCGTTCTGTATCTTGGCCGGCGAGATGTAACTAAAAATGTTCCGCTGCTAGTGGAAGCATTTAAGAGATTTAAGCATCAACATCCGCGCTCGAACACCAAACTCGTCCTGGCGGGCCCGGGTTCGGCTTCGTGGCAAGATCTTGCCGGCGGCCTCGTTGACCTGGGCGCGGTGTCCGATTCGGAGAAGTTGGTTTTACTCAACAATTGTCTCGCGTTATTTCAACCCAGTACGAATGAAAGCTACTCAAGGGTGATGATGGAAGCGTGGCAAGCGGGGCGTCCGGTGGTAGTGAATGCCGGTTGCCTGGCCACTGCGCATGCGACCGAGCAGTCTGGCGGCGGATGGCTGGCCTCGACCGAGAGTGAGTGGGCGGACATGTTTGCAAAGATTGAATCCACACCGGAGCAGCAACTCAGCGAAACAGGTCGAAGGGGAGCTGCGTATGCGATGGTCCATGCGGATTGGAATAACGTAATCGATCGTTATGAAGCAGTCTTTAATGATCCGCCGCCCGTTAACGAGAGAAGCCGCAAATTGGCAGCTATTCACCAACTTCTTCCGGATCTTAGTTTTGGTGATGCAATTTCTAATCAGGCGATTTTAATCCGCGATCGGTTGCGCGCGCTTGGTTATGCTTCTGAAATTTTTGTAACCAATCTGGACAAACGCGTTCAGGACCAGGCCCATGTGTTTATGCCAGGTAGCGTGGAACCATCAGCCGGACTGATTTATCACCACTCGATTGGAACAGCGTTGACAACTGTTGCGATTAAACATAGCGGACCAAAGCTGCTTATCTATCACAACATTACTCCCGCCGAATTCTTTAGACCGTATCGTCCGGGGTTCGCCTGGATGTTGGAAACCGGTCGCAACGATCTGCGACGGCTGTCTCAATTCTTCCCAAATTCCGTCGGAGATTCGGCCTTTAATGCGGCTGAATTATCCAACAATGGTTTTCGCGATCCCGGCGTCTTGCCGATAGCCGTTACACCCGACAGATGGAATATTCCGGTAAATAACGATCTGCTTGCCACACTTGCCGGCGAAACGAAGAATATTTTGTTTGTGGGCCGCATTGCACCAAACAAGATGCAGGACCGGCTCATAAAGGCGTTTGCTTCCCTTCAAAAGCTGGTTGCCGATTCACGTTTGATACTCGTGGGCTACGGAAGCGACTCTGATCCCTACCAACAAGTTGTCAACGAAACTATCAGCGAACTGGGACTGGTCGAACACGTGTTGATGCCGGGGCAAGTTAGCGACAACGATTTACTGGCTTACTACCAGAGCGCCGACCTCCTTTGGTCCATGAGTGAACATGAAGGGTTCTGTGTGCCAATTGTAGAAGCAATGTGGTTTGACGTGCCTGTCCTTGCTTATAGTGCGGCAGCAGTTTCAGAGACCTTAGCAGACGCTGGAGTCATGTTTGATCACGCGCACGAATTAACGGCTGTTGCCGCGAAGGCCCGGGAAATGATCGTGGATGAGTCTTTACGACGGCGGGTCATCGCATCCCAACGTAACCGCCGGGAAAGCTTTCTGCCGGAGGTTACGTGGGCCAGACTGGACCAACTACTTGACCGATTAGAAGCCTAAGCAGAACGCTTAACGGCGCGACCGAGGCGCGTTGCTTTGATACCCCAAAATGCCACCATGGCCAGCGACAATAAACTGAAAATCGAAACCAGAGCACCGACCATCGCCCAGGGGGCCGTATACTTCATTTCGACGCGATGCGAACCTGCCGGCACTGCCACTCCTCGCAACAGGTAGTTGGTCACATAGATCGGGACTTCCGTTCCGTCGATGCTTGCTACCCACCCAGGATACGCAGACTCACTTACAACCAGAAACGCCGGTTGGTCCACATCAGTTTGAATAGTCAGTGAATGCGGTTTGGAACTGACTATCGCTGCCGAGGCATTCCCCGGCAATTTTCCACCCGCCAGCACAGGCAGGGGACGACCGTCGGTTTCGACTAGTGCTTTCTGTTTTGGATCAAAGGCCGGGTCCGCTTCGCCCCGGATGACCTTTAATGCATGTTCCCTTTCGGTTGCTGCGATCTCACCAACCAACCAAGCGCGCGGCAATGTCCGATTGTTCTGATAAATCAGAACATTGTCCTGGTCATAAACGGTGGCCCACCTTCCTGAAGGTTCAGCGTCTGTACTCGTGGTTGTCGACGGCTTGAAGTCGAACAGCGCTGCTTTCCAAACTGCGATCGTCGCGACGTCGCTGGTATTAACTATCCTGATCTGGGCGTTATTGACGCGCTCGTTTAACGGCATGCGGGTCCAGTAACGATGAGCTGTGAAGTTATCAGGTTCCGCGACTCGGTGTGAATCAAACACTTCGGCTAACTGGTGACGGACCGTTGCCCGAACCTCTGCACGTTCATGGGCCCACTCGGCGGTGTCCACACCTGCGCGAAGGTCATGCGCAATTTC
Source organism: Pyrinomonadaceae bacterium (assembly GCA_035273325.1). Taxonomy (GTDB): domain Bacteria; phylum Acidobacteriota; class Blastocatellia; order Pyrinomonadales; family Pyrinomonadaceae; genus PSRF01. The sequence goes on from DATEPF010000041.1 coordinate 4,664, forward strand.
TTTTCCGTCGTTGAGTATTATGCTTACCTTCGCGACACTCGATTTCTGTTCAACTGCGGCGGCATGGGCCAACGAGGTAACCAGGGCCAGTGTGTCGCCACTCGAGGTTTGTAATTTCAACGTCACTGATTCGCCAGGACGCAGTTCGACTGGCCCTTGATTGTCTGTGAAATTTATTCGCTCCGATAAACTCCCTGGCTTACCCGGCGACACATTCCAGCGTTGCGACTCGAAACTAACCAATGGATTTGTTAGCGGCGTGGATAGTTTCTGCTCAGAGTTGTGAAGAGAGCCTTGCCAAACTACTACCGTAGATGAAGGACTGGTATTTACGATATCCAGCCGTTTTATTCGTAAACGTTCTGGAAAGTTCACTCGGGCCCAATATTTATAGGCGGTAAAAGTATTTGCCAGATCACCAGGTCGCCCGTCAAAGACCGTAGCAAGATTGTGGCGAACATTAGTTCGCACGTCGGAACGTTCATGCGCCCACTCAGCGGTTTCAATCCCGGCGCGCAAGCTATGTTCGTAAACCCGGCCCTCGATATCAAAAAACCGCAGTGCCGCCACAGTTGAGTCCTGTGGCTCTCCGGCGCCGTTCGACAATGACGTAACCAGGGCGAGCGAGTCAGCCTCAACCTGGTCGATAGCTAAACTAGCCGCGGCTCCAGGTGCGAGCTCCACGGGCGCGTCACCCGTTGAAACTTTAATTCCATCCTTACTAATAGTCGGACATCCCTCTGCGTATAGAGTGTTCTTATAGGTGAGAACATATCTGGTATTCAGAATATCGAGGACATGCGACCGGTCGTCGAAGATCGTACTCTCTGATTTCCAACCGGGTCGCGTGGTAACAGAATCATAGCCAACATTGTCCAGTGCCCGACTGTAACGCTCGAGTATCAATGGCTCATATATCCCGACATTATGTAGTCCGAAGATGGCCGTGAGATTTAGAGGATCCAGCGCCGGCTGCTCCGCGTTCTCTTCTACAAACAGATTAACGCGTGAATAAACTCGGTTCTGCTGCGGAGCCGTTTGTAGAAACTTTGTCGACGGTGTAGTCAATTCAAACCGCCGCGCGGGTTTAGCGGCAGTAAACCACCAGCGGGACAACAAGGTGTATGGCTCGGGAAAACACGCAATCACTACAGCAATAGTCAAAACCGCCGTTCGAAACCGGCGCCGGGGAACAGACCAGGCAAACCAAGCTCCCGCAAACAACGCAATGAGGAACGCTGCTTTCCACAAAAGATAACGTTGTGGAGGATAGGGAGTGCGCGAGTAATACATCTCCCCGGTGGAATGATAGACAGCCGTCCACCACAGCAATGCGACGATCAGTGCGGTCACCAATAAAGCTACGCTCAGCAATGGCGAAAAACGTTGCCGCCGCAACCTCGCTGTTAGCGGCTTGTTTCTCATGAGAGTGGTGATTGCATCCCATCCGTAAGCAGCCAGTATTGATGCCGCGAAGGTCCACTCAAACGAATGCCGTGCAGGGACGCGAAAACGGTTTAGAAACGGAACCTGGTAAATCAGCTTATAGAGCGGACTATTCCCCCCCAGCATGAGAATCCAGGCGAGAATTGCGACCGTCAGCCAAAAGAAAACC
>DATEPF010000042.1:0-3113 GCA_035273325.1 Pyrinomonadaceae bacterium
TTCAATATCTTTCTGCGATGCGTATACGGTCAAAGCAATCGAGGGGATCTGCTTCTCGTCCTTTTCGCGGATCGTCTTCATCAGTTGCAGCCCGTCCATTGTTGGCATGCCCACGTCTGAGATCAAAACGTCAAACGCGTCACGTTCAAAAAGCTCGATCGCTTGCTGTGCAGAGTCGCAAGCAGTCACCTGATAACCGGCCCGCTCAAAAACCATTTTTAACATTTCTAACGTATCTGGTTGGTCCTCAACGATCAAAATGCGCGCGGGCTCGATAACATTGTCCAGCGCCGGTATCGCCAATCGATCGTGACTGTCTTTTACCTCGGTACGTTTGCGCGGCAGAGTAACTTCGAACGTACTGCCTCGCTGCTCACCATCGCTACTCGCTTCGATTGTTCCACCGTGAGCTTCGACAAAACTTTTTACCAGTGACAAACCCAGACCCAAACCGCCATACGCGCGCGTGCGTGAACCGTCGGCCTGTCGAAACCGATCGAACACAAATGGTAAAAACTCCTGGGGAATACCTTCGCCCTGATCCTTGATGCGCACCACCACGTTGTCGTCATTTGATTCGAGCGTCACCTGTACCTGATTGCCGGGACCGGAAAATTTGATCGCATTGTGGATAATGTTGCAGAACGCCTGATTCAGCCGACTGCGATCGCCGGTCACGATTGCACCGGCCGAGTCGTCCGCACCTTTCAATTTCAGGTGGACCTTCGAATCCTTCGCGTACTGCGCCATAGTGTCCACCGACTCCTCGAGCACACTGCCAACCGAGACGTCCGCTTCCTCTATCCGCATCTTGCCGCTCAGGATTGCCGACATATCGAGGAGGTCGTTTATCAGTCGTTTGAGGCTGTAGGCGTTCCGGTTCATCACCCCGAGGACCTTGGAGGTGTCAGATTCCTTGAGGATGCCGTTCTGCATCATATGAATCCAACCGATGATGGGCGTCAGCGGCGTCCGCAATTCATGTGACAGAATAGTGAGAAATTCGTCTTTCGCTTTGTTGGCTGCTTCGGCTTCGGCGAGCGCGCTGATTTGTTGCTCGTGCAATCGCGCGTTCTGAATGGCTAAAGCAATTCGATCAGCTGCTAGTTCCAGGAGCTTCACGTCTTCGTCAGTGAACTCCGTTATCTGCAGTTTACCTACATGCATTACCCCGATGGGCCGGCCTTCGATCTGCAACGGCACGCCCAGCAGCGACTTAATACCTTTGGTTTTAATGAGAGGATTGTGGACGTCGGCTTCGGCGATGTCCCTGATGATTCGCGGTTTATTTTCCGCGACGATGCGACCGGCGAATCCCTTGCCCACCGGGATGCGAACACCTAATTCAACCTCTTCCTCCAAACCCTGCGCGGCCCAGGCCACCAGTTCGTCTTCTTCTTTTTCGAGTAACAGAATAGCGACGGTATCGACACGCAAAACGTCGCGCACGCGATTTAATGACTCTACAATTACTTCCGCAACTGAAAAACGGGCGAGCGCCGCGTCTGTTAGTCGCTGCAGAGAGTTTAATCGCCCACTCAGATTCTCTGCTTCCAGTCGCGCCTCCTCGGCGCGCGCCAATGCATTGACCAGCCTCCGTTCATTTCCCTTTCGATCGACGAACTGTCCAATCTGACTACCGATGGCCGCCAGCGTGTCGAGTATTAACGGGTCAGGATCGCGTTGTTCCACGCTGAAGAGCTCAATGACTCCGAAGACCTCGTCACCCAGCAGGATTGGAAAGCCGTAGGCGGAATGCAGATGTCCGCGCGCGGCCAGGGCCGACCTTGGAAATTTGTCACTACCGAAATCCGCGACCCAGATTGGCCGGCGGTCGGTCCAGATTTTTCCTGGAAAGCTTTCGCCGGGAGGAAACCGCATGGTCTTGTTCGTCGCTTCAAATTCATCTACATCTTTCAAACGAGCGGCGCGCCAGTTTGAAATCAGATGTAACAAGTTCTCGGTTTTATCAACTAACCAGAAGTCGGCGATCTGCCAGTCAAGATTGACGGCGATCGTGGCCAGAAGTTTCGGAGCCGCTTGTTCTATGCTGGTTGCGTCCGCAAGAATTTCGGCTACTGAATGTTGAAGCGTCAAGCGGCATTCATCTCGTTTTCGTTTTGAGATGTCGCGTGCGATCCCGGTAAAGAAACGGATACCATCTTTATTAAACTCGCCAAATGAAAGCTCAAGCGTGATTTCTTTCCCGGACTTGTGTAGACCGGGAAGCTCGACGGCGTCCCACGAAATATGCCTCTTGCCGGTCTCAATATAGTTGTGCAAACCCTGGCGATGCAGGTGGCGAAGGTAATCCGGCATCAACATGGTGAGGTTGGCGCCGATCAGCTCAGTCGTGGAATAACCGAAAATGCTTTCAGCCGCGCGGTTCGCAAAAAGAATCGTGCTATCGGTGTCGATGGTAATGATCGCATCCGAAGCAGTTTCCGCAATGATCCGCGAGCTTTCAATTACATGATGAGCGACGCTGGTATCTCTGGTTTGTTGGGTAGACGAATTGTCGTCTGCCATTTACTGTGAGAACCTCCTTGCTCTGGGTGCTCCGGAAAGATTTTGTGGAAGCGTTGTATTTGGGACGGGGAAAGCTAAACTTTCGCAAGGGCGAAGTCAAACCGCTTAACATTCATCGCAAAACATAATGTATCCTGCCGGTAATCTTTTTATTTCCACGGACCACGGACAGCTCGAAGCAATATTGAAAGAGCCGCGCGGCGCCGTCTCACAGGGCGTGGCATTGGTACTTCATCCGCACCCACTCGGCGGCGGAACCATGCACAATAAAGTCGTGTTTCGGGCCGCCAGCGCTTTGAACGACGCAGGACTGTTGACGTTGCGTATTAACTTTCGCGGTGTGGGACAAAGCAGCGGCGAGCACGACGAGGGCCACGGAGAAATTGATGACGCGCGCGCCGGCTTGAATTACCTCACTGAAAACTATCCAGGCCAGCCAATCACTCTTTGCGGTTTCTCGTTTGGCTCTCGCGTGGGGATGGAACTCGGTATTGGAGACGAACGTGTGCGCAATCTCATAAGCATCGGCACGCCGGTGGGAAAATATGATTTCAGTTTTCTGGCGAGGTGCGGGAAACCGATTC
>DATEPF010000043.1:0-7023 GCA_035273325.1 Pyrinomonadaceae bacterium
TCGATGGCGCGATTCTCGCCGCTCGCACGACCCGCGCCCATCAACGCCATGCCCATTCCGGCCATGATCGATTTGACGTCAGCAAAATCCAAATTTATTAGACCAGGGACGGTGATCAAATCACTGATGCCCTGAACTGCCTGGCGCAGCACGTCGTCGGCTACTCCAAACGATTCACCGAGCGACGAGTTCTTTTCCACTGTATGCAACAAACGTTCGTTGGGAATAGTGATGACCGTGTCGACGCACTCGCGCAGTTCCCTTAGTCCATTTTCCGCCTGTTGCATGCGGCGGCGCCCCTCAAAGTGGAACGGCTTCGTCACCACAGCTACGGTCAACGCCTCCAGCTCGGTGGCCAGCGATGCGATGATCGGAGCGCCGCCAGTGCCGGTGCCGCCGCCGAGACCCGTAGTAACAAACACCATGTCGGCGCCTTCCAACACTTCGATAATCTTGTCAGTGTCTTCCAGCGCAGCTTCTCGTCCAACGTTAGGATTGGCTCCAGCGCCGAGTCCCTTCGTGAGTTTGCTGCCTAATTGAATTTTGATTGGAGCTTTCGATCTCTTGAGTGCCTGCAGGTCGGTGTTTGCTACTAAAAACTCGATGCCCTCGATACCGGCTTCGATCATGCGGTTAACCGCATTGCCGCCGCCACCGCCGATGCCAATTACTTTAATGCGCGCACCAGTGATTGGCGGTTCGTCATCAATGAAAATATTAATCCCTCTATCGAGTCTGCGAGCATCCTCTACCATAGTTGTTTCCTCTCTTCCGAAACGGGAAGGCTTCCAGGGCTTTTTCCTTCTATGTTGGGTTGCTCGCGCCATCGGCCTCGATATGTTGCGGACTATATCTTGTGCGACCGGGGCGAGAGCATACAACAAATTGTCAAAAAATACTACTGAAACGATTGCGAAAACGTGAAACAAAGTGCGTGAGTTTGCCTGTTGATCCGCGCCGGGCCATCGCTGATCGCATCTCAATTGCTTGCGTGCGACTGGCGACTAAAGCCAACCCCGCCGCGGCGGCCCATGCAGGACTTTGAACGTCTTCAATCAGACCACCAAAGCGGTCGCGCTCTGGAAAACCGATTCTCACCGGCGCGTCAAAAACCTGCTCCGCGATCTCCGTCATGCCACTCAACAACGCACCGCCACCGGTCAACACAACGCCACTCGACAACTGTCTTTCCCAACCCGCATCTTTTATTTCATCGGCCACATGCATCAACACCTCTTCGGCGCGCGGCTGCAGGATGTCGCAAAGAATTTGTCTCGACAGTTGCCGTGGAGCCCGACCGCCCACCGACGGAACATCAACTAATTCGCTACGTTCCATTTCGGTAAGCGATGTACTGCACGCTGAGCCGACGGTGCGTTTGATCTTCTCAGCATCTGGAATGGGCGTGCGCAGTCCAAATGCGATGTCATTGGTGAAGTGGGAACCGCCCAAAGGAAATACAGCAGTGTGTTGCACTGCGCCGCGTTGATAAATAACCAGACCCGTCGTTTCCGCGCCTATGTCTACCAGGGCCGCGCCAAATTCCTTGTCGTCTTCAGTTAACGATGCTTCCGCTGCTGCCAATTGCTCCAACACCATGTCTGCGACTATCAAACCAGCGCGATTTACCGCATTTATTGCGTTTTGCCGGGCAGTCACCGGGCTGGTTACGATGTGGACCTTCACCGCCAAACGGGCCCCAATCATCCCCACCGGATCGTTAATGCCGTCCTGATCGTCGACGATAAATTCCTGTGGCAGTCGATCAACTATTTCACGACCCGCGGGGAGTTGAATGGCGCAGGCCGAATCGATTGCGCGGCGCACGTCCTCATGAGTGATCTCGCGATCTCGTCCGGACACGGCCACGATCGCCTGGCCGTTGAAACCAAGAATGTGAGACCCGGCGAGATTGATTGACACCTCTTCAGCTTCAATCCCGCTCATGCGTTCCACTTCTTCAACTGCACGCTTGATCGAATCAACCGCCGCATCTGGATTAACAATCACACCCTTGCGCAAACCACGCGCTTCCGACTCGCCGATCCCCACAATATCCAACAGACCACCCTCACCGGGTTCGCAGGCAATACACGTCACGCGGCTCGTCCCGATGTCGAGACCGATTGTGTGCGACGTTCGTTTTGCCATTAAGAGTGCTCCTTTAAAGGGTCGGGGTTAAACGCTCTTACTCTCGACGACGAGCTGTGGTCCTCGTTTTCTCTGCTTTCTTCTCTGCTTCTTTCCGGACGCGTTCTTTCTTTGCTCTATTGTTTTCAACAGCCGCCGGCTTGTCCGTCGCTCGCGTGCGTGTGACCGAAGGCGTGACGGGCTCAACTTTTTTCGGTTCGGCCGTCTCAAGAGGTGCAGACTCGTCAGCCTCAGCTGGTGTGTTGGCGCCCGAAACTAATCCGACAATGGCCCTGCGACCCTGGCTCATGTCTATGTAACTAATCATCTGACCACGCGGCGTTTGCCGTTGTACGTCAAGCACGTCCAACGCCTTCTTTAAACGCTCACCCTGGTCCTGCGCCCCGAGTCGCACTTCGATTTGTGAGTTATCGCCGGCAAGTTGCGCGCGAACATCACGGACGTCGATCAGATTCACTTCACTAACCCGCTCAGACAATCCGGCGGCATCCCATGTCTGCTGCAACTCGATGAATTTTTCGACGCGTTCACGATTCTCCTGATGCGCTGAGTGGGAATTTTCTTCGTTCAGTCCACGAAGGAAGAACGCAGGAATTTGATCGCTCGGCAACATCTCACCCAGTAAGATCGCTTCATCGTCGATCCAGCGGAAGCGGCCGGACGCAGTTCTTACCACCGCACGCGGCACGCGTTCACTTACACGCACACGAAGCCCATCAGGCAGCACGCGAGAGACAACTGCAGTTTTGATCCAGGGAAGCCGCTCGAGTTTCTGACTTATCGCATCGAGATCGGCGTTCCAGACTCCCGCTTGTTCTGCTTCCCGGCGCACGATCAATTGAACGTCGTCTCTCGAAACCCGGTTAGTTCCCTGCACTTCAACTCGTCGGACCTGGAAAAAACTTGCCGAGGCAGCAGCACGGTAACCCACGAAAATCAAAACTCCGATGACCACCGCCAGTGTGATTTTCAGGGCAGTTGGCACATACCCCAACATGGTTCGCAACCGCGAACTACCTGCGCCGCTTTCACGTCGCGATGGCTTTTGCGCTGCCGATCCTCCGGAGCGGCGTCCGCCACCCATGCCGGAACGATTGCCAACTTTATGTGCGATAGCTTGTTCTCTCACTTGCTTTCCTTTCGCTGCTCTTCTTCATCGATACCGCCTGAAGAAGAATCCGAGAGCGCATCTTTGTTGGGATTCGCGCGCCATAATTCCACCTCGTACTCGAGCTCGATCCCGTGCTCCTTCCTAACCCTTTCTCGCACTTCCTCTGCCAGAGCCAGCGCATCTTCGGCGCGCGCATTTTCGCCGTCAGTAACAATGAAGTTCGCATGCACCGGCGAGATAACGGCGCTCCCTTTTCTCTGGCCCTTCATGCCGATGTCGTCGATCATCTTTCCGGTTCCAACCAGGCCTTCAGGCGGATTCTTGAAGAAACAACCTGCGGAACGAGAGCCATGGGGTTGCGTGGCCATGCGGCGCGCCTTCGCGTCGTCCATCCGTGCCCGAATCTTTTCCGGGTCGTCCGCTGTCAGTCGTAAGGTTGCACCAAGCAATAGCTCACCTTCTTTGAACGATGTGTGCCGGTAATTCCACTGAACTTCTGAGCCCGGCACTTCTGCCACGTGGCCCTCGCGCGCGACGCGTACGGTGTCGGTAACCGTGCCAATCTCATGACCGTATGCGCCCGCGTTCATCCACAGCGCGCCGCCGACGGTGCCTGGAATTCCGCCCAAACCTTCAATGCCCGACAATCCTTGCCTGGCTACATCAACGCAGAGTCGCGGCAACGAATAACCCGCGGGGACTGACACGCGTTCGCCATCGAACTTGAGCTCGCCCTTTAGTTCTTTCAAACTCAGCACGACGTAATGGTGCTCACCATCGTCGGCTAAAACGTTGCTGCCCGAACCAAGAGCGCGCCATGGAATTCCAGCCTGGTCCATCTCATGAACGATAGCTGCTGCCTGCTCTTCAGTGTCAGGCGATACCACCCAGTCAATCGCGCCGCCCACACGAAGACTTGTGAGTTCGGCAAACCGTTTACCTCGTTCAGCTCGCACACCAAGCCGCGAAGCCATCTGCTCCAGCAACTGGTCGCGTTTTGTATCGTTAGCTATGGTCATCCTTGAACTTAAACGGCGGTGGCATCCGCCCGCTCTCTCAGTAAATCAAGTAGTTGATCGCTTACCCGACTGACCGTTCCTGCACCAAGCGTTAGCACCAGGTCTCCGGGCTGAACGTGATCGCGTAGAGCCTCAGGAGCATTCTCGAGCGCTCCGATGTATCGCACATCCTTGTGCCCGAACCGTTTGATCGCAGCAGTCAGACTTTCGGCCGTCGTTCCTTCGATCGGGTCTTCGCTGGCCGCGTAAATGTCAGTGACAAACAATGTGTCCGCGTTATTAAAGGAGCGCGCAAACTCCTCCATTAAATCGTGCGTGCGGCTGTACCGGTGCGGTTGAAACAAAACAACAATCCTTCGTCCACCCGAGCCGATCTTTGCTGCCGCTAGTGTTGCTTTAACTTCTGTTGGATGGTGACCGTAGTCATCGACCACCATTACGCCACCTGACTCACCCTTGAATTGAAACCTGCGGCCGGCGCCGCCAAAGTTGCCGAGTGCTTCCACGATCTGATTGAACGGAACGTCCAATTCAAAACCGACCGCGATCGCCGCCAGCGCGTTGTAAACGTTATGCAGGCCGGGTACACGCAACGTTATGTCTCCGACAACATCAGCACCGTGCCAAATCGTGAAAATGGATCCAAACGACTGGTCGTAGCGAATGTTGTGGGCGGAGATGTCTGCCTGAGCGCTCAACCCGTAGGTGATGCGGCGTCTTTCAACGTGCGGGATAATCGCCTGCACGTTAGGATCGTCAAGACACAACACGGACGCGCCGTAAAACGGGACCTTGTTCACAAAATTTGTGAAGCAGGTACGCACGTCATCCATGTCGTGGTAATAGTCCATGTGTTCGCGATCGATGTTGGTGACCACGGCAATCGTCGGTGTCAGCATCAAAAAAGATCGATCACTTTCGTCAGCTTCAACCACCATCAGATCACTGGTACCGAGGTGAGCATTTGATCCAAACGCCCCAACCACGCCGCCAACAACTATCGTTGGATCCATTCCCGCGTGACCCAACACAGTCGAAACCATCGACGTAGTGGTCGTCTTGCCGTGTGAACCGGCCACCGCAACCGTGTGCGGCTTCAATCGCATTAACTCCGCCAGCATCTCGGCTCGCGGGATGACTGGAATCGATCGTCGATGCGCTTCGACGATCTCCGGATTTTCGTCTCTGATTGCCGTCGAACGGACCACGACGTGTGCGTCGCCCACATTCTCTGAATCGTGACCTTCCGCGACATCCACACCCATTTGCTGCAGTCGATCGGTCACGTTCGAACGCTTGGCGTCTGATCCGGAAACGCGAAAGCCCAGGTTTACCAACACCTCGGCAATGCCGGACATACCGATGCCCCCGATGCCGACAAAGTGAACGTGTTGGATTCGTCTAAACATTTCGCTCGTTACTTCTTAATCAATTCCTCAATTAGATCAACTACCGCCGCCGCCGCGTCTCCGCGTGCCAAGCTGCGACTCGATTGCTCCATTTCCGTGATCAACTCGGGCTGTGCCGCTAGGTCTTTGATCTCAGTTGCTAAACGTTCTCCTGATAAATCAGCTTGCAGGATCATTTTGGTTCCGCCTGCGTCCTGAAGCGCCTCCGCGTTTTTCCTCTGATGATCGTCGGCCGCCAATGGAAACGGGATCATGACTGACGCCTTGCCCGCCGCAATCAGTTCAGCGGTGGTCGTCGCACCCGCGCGACAAATCACTAAATCAACTTCCGCAAATGCATTCACCATGTTGTCAACGTACTTCGTAACGCTGGCCTGATCCCAACCCGCTGCTTGATACGCGCCATTCACGTTTTCAAAATCTGCTTCACCGGTTTGATGCGTTATGCGTAGGCGCTTTTTCAATTCTTCAAGTAGCGGCAGCGCTGCAACCATCGCGTTGTTTATTGCTCGTGCGCCCTGTGATCCGCCAAAGATCAAAATAGAAAACCTATTTGGATCTCGCTGCCGGGCCGGTATTTCAAAGAATTCGCGCCGCACCGGATTTCCGGTCACTACGCCTTTGCCACGGAAATAACGCAACGACTCTTCAAATGAAACCGCAGCTTTATTCACAAATCGCGCGAGCCTGCGGTTGGTCCAACCTGGCAAGGCGTTTGATTCCATAACCAGGGTTGGAATTCGCATCAACGCGGCCGACAAAAGCACCGGTCCCGAAACATAACCACCTGCCCCGATCACGATGTCCGGCCGGAAACCGGCAATCACTCGCCGAGCGTCCGTAAAACTCTTTGGCAGGATTAGCAGTCCGCGTAACCGTGCTGCAAAACCGACATTTTTCAGACCGGCGCTATCAATGATCGAAAGTTCAAAGCCCGCGCGCGGCACCAACTTGTTCTCAAGTCCACGCGCTGTTCCAACGAACTTAATTTCCGACTGCGGGTCACGCCGCAGGATCTCATTTGCTACCGCGATCCCTGGATAGATATGTCCACCGGTACCGCCGGCGGCGATCAAAACGCGCATCGCCGTTACCCGAATCGCGAGGAAGCCATTCGCCTCGCCGGCGCGGGACGCAATTTCTTTTCGTTACCTGCGCCTGTGGTTACAGACTTCAGAACACCAAGATCAACCGAACCCGTAACGTGCTGCGATATGTTCAAAAGTATTCCGACGGCGGCCAGCGTCGGCACCAAAGAAGATCCTCCGTACGAAATAAACGGCAGTGGTATGCCTTTGGTCGGCACCAGCGAAAGCACCACACTGATATTGAA
>DATEPF010000044.1:0-3009 GCA_035273325.1 Pyrinomonadaceae bacterium
TGCTCGCTCGACGGGAAAAACAAATCCTACTGCACACCACAGTCTTACCAGGGCCAAAGTCCCACTCTATATCGCAACAAGGGTAATGGGACGTTTGAGAACGTTACGCAGCGTGCCGGACTTTTCGATCCTACCTGCAAGTCACTGGGCGTTGCACTGCTCGACTACAACGGTGACGGCCGCATAGATCTTTTCGTCGCCAATGATACGGAGCCGAATCGACTATATAAAAACAACGGGAACGGCACCTTTACCGATGAAGCCGTTACCGCGGGTGTCGCATTCAGCGAAGCGGGCACCGCGCGCGCCGGGATGGGTGTCGATGCAGGTGATTATGACGGGTCGGGACGGCAGGGGATCGTTATCGGCAACTTCACCAACGAAAGCATGGCACTCTATTCCAACGATGGATCCGGCCTGTTAACTGATGAGGCGCCGCAATCCGGCATCGGAAAGATGTCCGCCCAGTCGTTGACCTTTGCGGTCTTTTTCTTTGATTACGATCTGGACGGTCTGCTTGATGTATTTGCCGCGAACGGCCACGTTTCCGATGACATCAGCGTGGTCCAGCCGAACGTCAAGTACGCGCAGTCACCTCATCTTTTCCGCAACAAAGGCAAAAAGAAATTTGAAGAGAAGACCGGCCAGCTAGGTCGCGCTTTGCAGCGCGCCATTGTCGGTCGAGGTGCTGCTTACGGCGACTCGGATAACGATGGCGATCTCGATCTATTAATCACTTCGAACAACGGACCCACACGTCTACTGCGAAACGAAAATGGCAATCAGAACGATGTACTGCGAGTTAAGGTGGTGGGCGGCAAATCGAACCGTGATGGGATCGGGGCCAAACTCACTTTGAAAACTTCCAAAGCAAAGCTCTTTAACATGGTCAAAACCGGATCGAGTTATTGTTCTCAGAGCGAGCTGCCAATCGTGTTTGGTTTGGGCGCACCCGAAGAGGGGAGGGTGGTGGCTCTGGAGATCAATTGGCCGACTGGACAGAAAGACACGATTGGTGACATTAAGCCAAACCAGTCAATTATCGTTCAGGAAGGGAAGGGGATTGTTTCGGCGTCGCCGATAGTTTTCGCGAGGCCGGTCCCGACGCCGTCACCCACACTACAACCGTCTCCGCAGTAGATTTGAAAAGCCATTTTCCATATATCATTTTCCATTTCCCATTTTTCATTGACGGTGCGTCGTCTTTTATCCGGCGATGACAAATGAAAAATGTGAAATGATATATGGAAAATGATCAGTCTCTCCCCACACCGAGTGCATCGGCAACCCGGTTGATGTAATTAAACCACGACGCGATCAGAGTAATCTGCAGGATCCCTTTGTCGTCGAAGCCAACCTCGCGCAGCCGCGCATGATCGGCCGGTGAAATTCGCGTTGCATCCTTGGTCACCTGCACTACGTAATCGAGCATCACCCGATCCTGCTCCGTGATCGGGGCGCTCTTGTAGTCTTCTTCCAACGCTCGAACCATTTCGCTATCCAACGTAACGCGACGCAGAAACTCTGCGTGAGATTCAATTCAATAGTGACACCTATTGGTTACCGAGACCATGGTTGCAATCATCTCGTGTTGATGACGTTGCAACGGCAAGTCCGGCGACATCAGTGAACCATACGTGGCAAAGGCATGATAGAGGGCATCCGGAATCAAACTGTGTGAGTCGACGATGCCTGAGGTTGCGCCGTCCGGCGTTGGGTGTACGGGGGTCGCATACTCGATCGGGTAGAGATGGCGTTGTGCTTCCGAGGCTTTCCGTACGGCCTCGTCGTCTGCAGGAGCCACCGTCTTAATCCATGTCATGGAATGTCATCCTCTTCTTGTTATTTCGTGTGTTTCGTGTATTTCGCGGATCGTACGTTTGCACCTAAAAAACGGATCCACGAATAACACGAATTACACGAAACGTGTTGAATTCACGTTTTGGGCAAGCCGCGCGCGTTAGTTCTTGCGATGAAATAGCAAATAGTAAACAGGCAGACCCAGCGCCACCACTCCGACGCCCTTTATGGCCTGTTCCGGTCTGTTCGCGCCGATCAGAAAGAGCAACAAGCCGAGCAAGATCAAAAATATGATTGGCGTAACCGGATAACCCGGAGTTTGATAAACCGTGCTGTATTGGGACCGGCGGCGCAGCACAAACAGCGCCAACACTGTAAGCCCGATGAATAAGACTACAACAAAAACAAAATAGGACAGGATCGTATCGAAGGTCCCAAGAAGTACCAGTACCGAGGCCAACGTCGCTTGAATAACGATCGCGCGCGCGGGTGTCCCATAACGGGGGTGAACTGCGGCAGCCGCAGGAATGAAAAGACCATCGCGGGCCATCGCCACGTAAACGCGAGGCGCCGACATGACGACGGCAGCAAGGCTTCCTAATACTGCCACGATCACAATGCCCGATAAAATCCGCGCGCCAGGGTAACCGAACAGCACCTCGCCTGCCTGTGCGATAAAAGTTTCACCCGATGTGACCATTTCCAGCGGCACAAGGTACATGAAAGTCGCACTGGTAAGTACGTAAACGGCTGTAAGTATTGTCACTCCGTAGATGAGCGCTCGCGGTAAAGTGCGTTCGGGGTCGCGCACTTCACCGGCCAGCTTAGTCAAATCCCACCAACCTCCGAACGAGAAAAAGGCGCCCACAATACCGCCTGCCAATGCAGCCAGCAGTGGTTGTGATCCTGTTCGTTGGGCCACCAGAGGCTGGAAGTTAGACCAGTTTCCCGCCCCGAATCCAAAGCCCACGATAATCACCAAGCCGATCAATCCAAGTTTGAAAACTGTAAGCCAACGGATCAGTCCGCCGCCGAGCTTAACTCCGCGCATGTTAACCAGAGCGACGGAAACTATTGCGCCAATGGCAACTGCCTTTAATCCTAACGGCGAAAGCTGGAAAACGTAGCCAACATAACTTGCCAGCCCGACGGCCAGGATCGCCGTGAGACCAGGATCCATCACCAGCAATGCCATCCATCCATAAAGAA
>DATEPF010000045.1:0-18203 GCA_035273325.1 Pyrinomonadaceae bacterium
AATCAGGAAGGAGAGCAAACCGATAGCGAACACGACGAGAACGAGCGCGCTCATTTTGAAGACGCGGGTATCTGATAGCAGTCCGCCGCTGAGGACTCGCGCGAGAACCGTGAAACTGAGTGCAGCATCGTAGGCCGCCCTCAACAACAGCTCGCCAATACTGATTATCTTAACTGCCCCTAATTCGAGGCTCACGAACAAAGCCTGACTCGCCGTGACACCCAATAAGGCAAAAGCCGAGAGCCCCAACAGTGCGACGTAATAAAAAGCCCGCTTGTGTTCAGAGGCCGCTCGCACTCCTCTCATATCGCTCTCAGCGCGAACAGATACGATGCGCGCAAAGTTGTGAGGAACTTCAAGTTCAAAAGGCCCCGCCAGTGCCGAATCCAGCTCACACATGAATTGTTTCTGTTCGAGCAGTTCAGAGCTGCAACGATCGCATCCGCTAAGGTGGGCCTCAAAAGCGATGCGTTCGTTCACCTCGAGCTCGCCATCGATGAAAGCGGCGATGTTTTCACTGACGCAACTCTGTTCGTTAACTGACATCAACTAAATCCCTGTTATTCCCCGGTTGATAAACTGCTGACGCATCATTTCCCGCGCGCGGAAGAGCCGGTTCTTCACGGTTCCCAGAGGCAGTCCCGTTACTTCCACAATCTCTTCATAAGTCAGGTCCTGGGAATGCCGTAAGACTATGAGCTCACGATAAGCCGTTGGCAGTGAGCGCACCACCATTTCGATTTCGCCACGGCGTTCTTCGCGTTCGCTTTGTTGTTCGGGAGTTAACCCGTGGGCCTCGAGTGGCAACTCGTAGTTGTCGGTTTCATTGCCGGCGCTTAGGGAGCGTTCGCGGCTGGAGGTGCGCCGCAGGTGATCGATAGCGGCGTTGTGTGCAATCTTGTAGATCCAGGTTGAGAATTTGAACTCGGGCCGGTAGCGCGCCAGCGATGCGTAAACTTTGATGAAGATTTCCTGCGTTAGGTCGAGGGCGGCGTCGTAGTCTCCCACCATCCGGTAAACGAAGGCAGAGATCGGGCGCTGGTAACGGTTTACAAGTTCCTCAAAACTGCCTTCCACACCTCGCGCCGCGCTGGCCACGAGTTCCGGGTCGGCAGATGAAGCAAAAGGCACAACGGCCTGGTTAACGGAAGTCCTCATGTTGCCCTGTAATTACGCTTGAGGAATCGACGATGTTTCAGAGGGTTCGAATAGAAAATGTTCAGAGTACAAGCTTTAGCTTGAGCATTACCCGCAACCTAAAGGTTGTACTCTGAACATTGTCTCGCCATGAACCGTTCTATCGCCACGCCAGCGTAGCTAAACCGGCGGGAGCGGCGATCGCGTCGAAACTCAACTCTCGCGTGGCCAACTGCAAGCCAAGGTCGGCAGCGTCAAGCGGACGGAGATCCGTGCCCAGAGTGTCATTCACAATCTCGCCGACGCCGTCTTTGTTCAGCAACTCGCCTACAACTAAGACGCGAAACAGCGTTTGCCCCGCGCCTGAAGTGTCCCCGGCGAGGCGGTCACGGTAGTAGAGCAACAACCGGTACAACTCGTCTTCACATTCGTCGGCCGCGCAGTGGATGGTTCGAATTACCAACGGTTGTCGTCCTCTGAACACCACGGCGGTAAAGCCGTTATCCGACGAGCTGAGGAGTAAAGAGTCGCCTTGAGCGCCGTTGGTTGTCAGCCACTGCGATTCGCCGATGTGGCGCGGCAGAATTAGGCCGGCGCGCCAACCAAGCGCTTTTAGAACCGCTTCAAACTCCGCCACCGTTTCGGTGCGCGTAGCTACGGCGAGATAGCGATCGCGTCCTTGAGCATCGGCTGGCAATCGTTCGCGCGAGATACTGAGCTCGTCCAGGTTTTCGCCGAAGCCTCGTTCCATTTTCCACTTCAAAACCTCTTCCAGTTCGGAGCTTGAAGAAGGACGCGAGTCTAACGTCAGGATCAAGCTACGACTGGCTGCCTCGGGCAAGGTCACGGACCAACGCTTTTGTCGCAGCAATCCAGCGCTGGTCGCAAGGTCTGATAACGCCGCGCTTAGTTCCGACAAGTCTGAAACGTTTGTTGAATCAAAACTGGGAGTTATTAATGATTCGGGTAAAGCCACGGTGGCGGCCCGTTTCAAGGTCGAGGCGCCGTTGCGGGCTTTTTCGAGTTGGACCATCGCAGCCACGCCACGTTCAAACCCGAGCGCCGTCGGTGGATACCGGGGATTGATTAATTTTGAGAGCACAGTAGCCAAGGGGTTCGATTTCGGATTGCGGATTTCAGATCTCCGATTTCAGATCTCAGATCTCAGATCTCATATCTCAGATTTAGAATCTTCCGTGTCTCTGCACAAGACCGTTGAACCAATCCGCATTCCGCGTTCCGCAATCCGCAATCGGTTCACCATTCGTTGTACGGCGTGCCTTCGGACGAGATATCGGGTGATGCGCTGCGCACGTCAACCACGCCTTGCTGGCCCGTAGTTGAATTCGGATCTTCTCCGGTAACCACAGTCCAATCTTTTTGTCCCGTCATCGGATCATCCGGCAGGCTGCGCATGTACCCCGCGCTGACCAGGTCTTCAAGCGACTGTGGAAGGGCTTGCTTGTCTGCGGCGTACTGATCCAGCAACGAGCGCATCTTGAACAGATTGTCGCGCAACACGGCCTCGCGCGTATGCGTGATTGTCTTTTGATATTGTGGCAGGGCAACGGCAGCCAGGATGATGATGATCGAAATGACGATCATCAACTCGAGCAAGGTAAAACCAGTCGGCAGACGGCAAAGACTAGTCGGCAGACGGCAAAGACTAGTCGGCAGGCGGCAGGAGGCAGGAGGCAGGAAACGACCGTGCCGACCTGCTACGATTCGGGTTGCTCCTTGTCCTGCCACCTGCATCCTGCCGCCTGCCTCCTGTCTTTCTGCTCCTGCCTACTGCCTACTGCCTACTGCTTCCTGTCTTTTACCAGTCACTGTATTTCTCGCCATTCATTGCCGTCGCTTTGGATTTTGAACGAACATCGAAAACGTTCTCGCCGCCCCACGAACCGGAATCAGCCGAGTCGTAACACGACCGCAGATCCCAATCAGCTTCACCGGTAATTGGATCAACCGGAATACCGCGCAAGTAAACCTTCTTCTTGGTGGCCAGCTGCGAGCCCACTTCGGTCGCGTCCACTCCTGGCACGCCGCGTCCCCCGGCTCCACCGCGCGGAATAACGTTTACGCCGTTTACCAGTGTCTCCAAATCCGGCGGGTAGCGGTCCGGATTATCAACCCCAAAAATTGTGCAGTCCGAAACCACGACTTTACTCCGCGGGTCGACATAAGACGTGGGATTCGGAGGGGGTGCGCCGCCGCCGGGTGCGCCGGTAGCGAGGCACTGCATGCCAACCGTGTCCCGGCGAAACTCGTCAATCGCCATTCTCATCTGTCGCAATGAGGCGCGCAGTTGCTGCTCCTTCTGACGCTTTACTGAAACCTTCAATAACGGAATCACACTGAACGTCAGGATGGTTAACACGCTAATCGTGATTACCAGTTCAATTAAACTGAATCCGCGTTCCTGCGTGGGCCAGGCGTTACACAGAGTTACGCGGCGACCGGGAACCCATACCGCTTTCGCCTCATCGCCGCGTTGATTCAAACCCAACTGTCGCAGTTTGATCACCTTCCTACTGCTTTGAAATGACAGGCATCACCTCGAGCACAGCATCACTGGCATCCGTCGCCACGATGTGCATTGCTTCCTTATCGAACGTGAAACCGGGATTACCGTCGGCGATGGCCTCAACCTCAATCAGTAACAGCGTACCCGCACCCTGAATTGGTCCTGACAAGGCGCGGCCTGAGACTGAAACCAGGCACATGCCATTCGCGTCGATGGATGGAATAATGCTTGGTGTCATCTTGCCGGCGCTGAAAATTGAACCCGCTGTGACAGCGCGAACTTTCACCACCTTCGGATCAAATTTCAACGCAACCACGGCCAGGGCCAACGGCACGTGCGATTTAATCTCGACGGCGAACTGCTTCGTTTCACCGGCTTTCATCGCGCTTGTTTCGCCCATACCTATTTGAGCGGTGCGCGATCGTGCGGTTACGGGTGCTATCGACGTCTCAATCGGTTTAGGAACAGCGCTGTTCACCGGTTGCAATGCAGTCGTCAAACCACTGTTGATTGCCGCCACTTCCGAGGCAGCAGAATTACTGACCAGAGACTTAGGCGCCGGCACGAACGACGGCAACTCTTCAGCAGGAGCTGCGGCAGTGGTTGTGTCTTTCGCCACAGTGCCATTCGTTCCGGATGGCGCCGCTTGCGAAACGCTCTGGGCCGTTGTGTTGGTAACGGCCGGATTGTTAGTTGTAGTAACTGGAACCGTAGTCGCTGGAACGGCTTGCTTCGCGACCGCGTTCTGTTTTGCGAGGCGGGCAGCGGCTAACTGATCTTCCCGTTCCGCATCCCGCAGCAACGCTTCGAGTGAACCTGTCGTTGGTGACTGCAGTGTTCCGCTCGGTCGCATCTCTTCGTCGCGCGGCGTAATCGCCGGTGCACGCAACACTCTCGGCGTAACCGCAATCACAATATCGATGCGGCGATTGTCTTTTGTGGGTGCGGTAAAGAGACGGCCAAGCACGGGCAGCAAACCCAGGATGGGAAGTCCCTGTCGTCCATTCGCCTGGACGTCGGTGGCCACATTCGCCAGCATCATCGTGCGGTTGTTTTGGACGCGCGCAGTTCCGGTAATGGTTCGTTCAGTGAAAGTGGGAGTCAGTGTGCTGGCGCCGAGAACGTCTTTCGACTCAATCGACATCTTCACCTGCACATCCTGGTTTGGAAAAACCTGCGGCGTAAACTTCAGCGTCAAACCGGTTGGCTCGTAATTAATTACGGGAAAACCCCCGCTGGGAAAAGCAGTCCCTGGATTGGGTGTTCCGGTTTGAATGCCAAAAGGATAAGCCTGGGCCGTTTGTACCGGTACGCGTTGGCCGATGCGGGCGGTTGATTCCTCGCCGTTAAAAGCGTGGACCTGCGTTGAAGCGATCAGCTTCGTGTGGTTCTTGCTGTTGAAGGCGGTCAATACTGACTGAGGAATTACCAGGGCCGCTGCCAGCGCTGTGGGAACACCGCCAACAATCCCGGCCACGTTTACGCCACGACTGGCTCCAATCACCGCGTTATCCGTCAGCAGTGAGAAGCCGGGGCTGCCGCCGATGTTGAAATTGCCGGCGCCTACCTGATTTCCAAACTGCATGAAGTTGGTTCTCGACACCTCGTAAATGTCTACGTCCATCACAACTTCAGCACGATCTTTATCAATGCTTTGAATCAACTCACCGATGAGACGCACATTCTCGGCTGTGTCGCGCACAGTCAAACTGTTCGTGTCTTTATCGGCAACAACAATAGTTTGCGGCCGGCCCACTGAGGGCGGTATCGCCTGGCCCACCAGGGCCTTTACCTTGTCCGGTTCGCTGTTTGATAGATAGAACGTTCGCAGTACTAACTGCTGGTACTGTGGACGCCGGGTCTGATCGGCGACCAGAATTGTGCGGCGGCTTAACTTCTGAAAGAACAATCCCTCCTGAAGAAAAATGTGATCGAGCGCTTGAGAGGTTGTGACCTCTTTCAGGTTGATTTCCGTGTTGCGAGGTTGGACGAACGACTGGCGGTCAAATACCACATTAAGATTTAGCTGTTCGGCCAAACTGCGAATGAAGGATTTAAGATCACCGCTGTAGCTAATGACTCGCATTTGTTCAACGCGTGGCAGCGGCAGCGCCTCCTGTGCCGGTTCCTGCGGAGCACCGTTATGCGACGTGCCGTTTGTTCCGTTTGTTCCGTTGGTGCCTTCCTTCACTCCCTGCAGACGTAACATCCGCTCCATCTCCGACACCGCTAACTCGTTTACGGCGTCGTAGCCATACGCCTGCCGGAAAGCGTTATAGGCGCCGACAAAATCCTGCTGCTCCGCCAGCGCCCGGCCCTGTTTCATAAAGGCCTGCGACGCATTAAAGCTGGCGCGCCGGAAGTGCAGTTGATACTCGAGGTTGGAAGGATCGGCAGCGACGGCGAGGGTAAACTCCTGCGCTGCGCGTTCCCATTGTTGGGCAGCCTCGTATTTCATTCCGGCTTTGAAGTTTTTCTCACCCTTCTTTGCCAGCGCTGTGATGGGAGCAATCAACAGGCAAAAGGTAAGTAAAAATGACACCAGAACTCGGGTCTCGATCTTATTTCTCATGATGTTCTCTCAGGTGGAGGAGCAGTTAAACGTGGGCCTAATAATGCCGCCAGCAGAAGTAAGATGCAACTCCCGGCGGATTCTTTTCCTTACACGCTACTTAAAAAATTTCGTTCCCCAAAAGCCTTAAACGCGCACGCTAAAGTCTTCGACAAACGTCACGCGATTGATCTCGTGCAGAGTTGAAACTCCGGCAAAAACTTTTCTTAACGCCGACTCACGCAAACTGGTTAATCCTTCAGCTTCGGCTGCCCGCCTAACTTCCGAACCAGGCCTTCGCTCGACGATCATTTCGCGAATATTGTCTGAAAGATCGAGCAATTCATGGATCGCAGTTCGTCCGCGGTAACCGGTGTGATTACACGCATCGCATCCGGCCACGGCATAAAAAGGCGTGTCGCGGTGCTCTTCCGGGTTCAGTCCGGACTCGATCAGCTCTTCTTCCTTGGCGCGATATTGCCGCTTGCAATATGGACACAACATTCGGACCAGCCGTTGCGCCAGTACGCAGTTGAGACTGGAAACGAAGTTGTAGGGTTCGACTCCCATATTGAGAAAACGGCCGATAACATCAATCACGTTGTTCGCGTGCACCGTCGTGAAAACGAGGTGACCAGTCAACGCTGACTGGATCGCGATCTGCGCAGTCTCGGTGTCACGAATTTCGCCGACCATGATTTTGTCGGGATCGTGACGAAGAATGGAGCGCAAGCCGCGGTCAAACGTCAGTCCCTTTTTCTCGTTGACGGGGATTTGCGTGATGCCATGCAACTGATATTCAACCGGATCTTCAATAGTGACAATCTTGTCTTCTTCGTTGCGTATTTCGTTGAGCGCAGCGTAGAGCGTTGTCGTCTTTCCGGAACCGGTTGGACCAGTAACCAGCACCATCCCATACGGCTCCGCGATGTAGTGGCGAAACTTTCTCAGGTCCTCTTCGGCAAATCCGACGACATCCAGATTCAGATTGCGGAACGATTCATTGATCTGTTCTTTGTCGAGAATACGAATGACGGCATCTTCGCCGTGAATCGTCGGCATGATGGAGACGCGGAAGTCGACATTGCGTCCCTTGTAACGCACACGGAAGCGGCCGTCCTGCGGCACCCTGCGCTCGGCAATGTCGAGCTCAGACATCACCTTGATACGCGAAATCAATGTCTGGTGATAAGCAAGGTCGATCGGATCGACTTTAGCGTAGAGTGCGCCGTCGATTCTGTACTTGACCTGCACTTCTGTATCGCGTGTCTCTATATGAATGTCTGACGCGCGCGACTCCATCGCGTTGTAAATGATGGTGTCGACCAGCTTGATGATCGGCGACATCTCAGAGTCGGTCGCGAGGCGATCGAGATCGAGTACCTCCTCACCGTGTTCCGTCTCCCTGACGAGCGAGATGCGAAAACCGG
This sequence comes from Pyrinomonadaceae bacterium, assembly GCA_035273325.1. Taxonomy (GTDB): domain Bacteria; phylum Acidobacteriota; class Blastocatellia; order Pyrinomonadales; family Pyrinomonadaceae; genus PSRF01. Next base: position 7,646 of record DATEPF010000045.1, read on the forward strand.
AGGCCGCTTCCTGAAGCACGCGTTGAGTCGCATCGCCGCGTCGCAAAATTACTTCGATGGCGCCTGCGGTTGCTACTGCCGGAACGATCCGGGTTCGAAGAGCACTGGACAGCTCGTCGAGTCGTTCGAGATCAGTCGGGTCGGCCATCGCCAGCCGTAGGCCTTTTTCATCACGGCCCAGAGGCAGAAATTGATACCTCACCATCATGTCCACGGGAATCTCTTGGAAGAGGTCGTAATCGATGGGTGAGTCCTGATCTACCGGAAGCAGCTCGACAAACGGCAAACGGTACCGGCGCGCTAGTTCCTTCGCGTTGCGGACCTCGGGTGGCTCATGACTATCAGCCGCAGTCGGGTCCGCGACGCCCAGGGGACCAGACGTAGAGCTTTGCGAGGGGGTATCAGTAAGCTGTTTCATTGAATAACACTAAACAGACACTGGACGACCGAGTTAGCGAGGTCCGGCCACGCCGGCGCCGCTGGAAATTGATTGAATTATCGGGAGATAAATGGCCAGCAGAATAGTAACTACGACGCCGCCCATGACCACAAGAATCGCAGGCTCCAGCGTGGTCGTCAACTGCTCCAGCCTTACTTCAGATTCGGCGTCATAGAACACGGCCACCTCGTCCAACATTTCGCGCAAACTTCCGGAACGTTCACCAATACCGATCATGTCAACGGCCAGGGGCGGCATCCAATCTGCAGCCTCAAGGCTCTCGGTAAACGAGCGGCCTTCGCGAATCATGGGAAGTATCGCGGAGCTGCGACGTCTCAACTCACGGTTCGTAATCGACTCCGCCGCGATCTCCCACGATTCAACGAGCGTGATACCACCGGCAAGGAGGGTAGCGAGTGAACGGGTGACCTGGGCCACCGAAAGCTGAACTGCCAATTTGCCTGCCAACGGGAGCCGCAGGATAAACGCGTCAATCTTCATGCGACCACCCTGAGTACGCGACCAAAGGAACAATGCAATCGCGCTGCCAATGAACAGCGGGCCGAACCAAAAAACGTTGGCGGAAAGCCAGTTTGAAAGACCAACAACGATCTGAGTAACTGTCGGCAGCTCAGTGGCGAACCCGGTAAATAGATCAGACATGCGCGGCACCACGTAAATCGTGAGAAAGACGACCATGCAGCCTGAAGCAAACAGAAGAAACAACGGGTACGCCAAAGCACCACGGATTTTGCGACGCAAAGCGACATTGCGTCTCATGTAAGTCACGTAACGATTAAGCACTTCATCGAGCGCGCCCGAGCGTTCCCCCGCCAATATCGAGGCCGTGTAAATGCGAGGGAAGATGCGGCCCTGCGCGGCGAATGCCTGAGACAAAGCGGCACCGCCGCGAATCTGTTCCTCGACCTCGGCCAACACCATTCGTAAACGCGGCGCCGTAGCACGCTTCCGCAACATGGATATCGCCTGCAGGATTGGGATCCCCGCCCGTACCAGCGCTGCTAGTTGTTGATTGAAGAGCAGGAAGTCGTTTGCTTTAACTTTGGCCTGTGCCCCACGTCCGCCAAGTCGAGTCAGGTTTGCGACACCGCTGGTTTTTGGCGGTGTGACGTTGAAAACTTTAAACCCTTCACGTTCCAGTCGTGCTCGCGCTTCGTGCACTCCGGCGGCTTCGATAGTTCGAGTCACAACTTCGCCCGCGGGCGTGCCTAATCTACAAACGAATTCAGCCATAGTGTCCTGGACCTGAGGTCAAATGAGCGCGAAAGTATAGCATGCGTGGACTCGCCATTCAGGGCGTGCTCTCCTACACGCGCAGCGGCTTCATAAGTTGCACGCGGCTGGGTTTTCGGAAAAAGTCAGCTTAAAAACGGATCCACTAATTACACGAAATAGCAGGAGGATATTGAGGTCGACTTTTGAGGCGGTGCTTCTTGCGCCTGCGGACACACTGTCCTAGAATGCAGACACGTTGACACAGACTGGAATAAGAAGTTGCGACGGCCATGTCTCCCGCGTCAGCCACTCCTGAAATTTTTGAATTCATAATTGCAGGTACGGGCATCAGTTTCGCCCGGTTTCGGCATCTGTGTTGACAGCCCCTTCTAGAGGTCGACACAAGAAAATACGCTTCGGAGAACGCGAGGGTCACATGCAATTACTGCCTGGGCGCATCGAGATCGCTCCTCTTACCTGTCTGGTAATTCTCTTTCTGCTGGCCGCATCGGTGCAAACGGCCACCGGCCAGCGCAAGGAACAGAAACCGAGCAGCTCAGACGCATTACTTCCAAAAATCGAGCCCGTCCCCTCAGGCACGACGACCAGGACCAGCGGTCCGGTAGTGGCCGGAGACAACGACCCGGCTACCGGTCAACAAAAGCCGGGCCAGGAGTTGAGCGGGCCACTCATCGTTAATACCGACCTCATCACTTTCACAGTCACCGTCACTGATACTTATGGACGCTTTGTTTCTGGTCTGAACAAGAGCGCGTTCAGCGTTTTCGACGAGAAGAAGCCGCAGGAAATCACCTACTTCAGTGACGACGATTCCCCGGTTTCGGTCGGAGTCATTTTTGACGTATCGGGATCCATGAGCGGTGACAAGGTGAAGCGGGCGCGCGATGCTCTGTCGAAGTTTATTCAAACCAGTCATAATTCCGATGAGTATTTTTTAATCGCCTTCAATTCACGCGCACAGTTACTGCTGGACAAGACCCGCGACGGAAATTCCGTCCTCGACAAACTAACTTTCGTCAACACACGAAACAACACTGCTCTCTACGACGCTTGCTATCTTGGCGTTGAGAAGGTACAGCGCGGCGCCCATCCAAAACGCGCACTTCTATTAATCAGTGACGGGCAGGACAACAATTCTCGCTATACCTTCAACGAGCTGCGGCGGCTGCTGAAAGAATCGGACGTAGTCCTTTATGGCATCGGCATTCTGAGCGGCAGCGATGCAGGTAGTGCGCTTGGCATGGAGGGTCAGGGCATCCTTGACGAATTGGCGAGCGTGTCCGGAGGCAAGGCTTTCTTCCCCCGCAGCGCTGCCGAAATGGATGACATCTTCGAACAGATCGCCCTCGAGCTCCGCCACCAGTATTCAATCGGATACAAGCCGGCGAATTTTACCAACGACGGCAAGTGGCGCAAGGTGAAGGTAAAAGTGACCCCACCTCGCGGTTTACCACGCTTGTTTGTGAGATCGAAAGAAGGCTATTACGCCATCCCGCCGACCTCGCGTAATTAGCATCAAGTTCGTGTTATTTCGTGTATTTCGTGTAATCCGTGGATCGTTGTACGTCAAAAAAAACCGATCCACGAAACACACGAAAAAAGCCAACGCAATACCTCTCCCGATCATCTTCTAAACGTGCGCGTTCTGCGGTAGTCGTAGACGGCTGCCAGGGCTTCGCAGCCCTGCGCTTAAAGGGTTAAACTGACGTGTCAACACGTTTCTCTGGCTTTGCGGGTTTATTGCATTTTTAGTTGTAGAGGATCACGTTATCAAATGCATTTTAATAAAGGTGAAATGACTGTTCGAACACGTCACCGTTTTTCAATCATGCTGGCCCTGGCGTTTACGACTGCCAGCTTAATCGGGTCGACTTTTGTATCCGCGCGCACCCAGGACTCTCGTCCGCGCAACGCTCAGACGCCCGCTCAGACCCCGGCTCGCCGGACTAATCCGACTCCCACGCCGACCCCTGTTCCCCGCGCCACACCGCCGGGGCAGATTGCACCCATTCTGAGTGAACCTCCACCCCCCCCAATTTTGAAACCCAAGCCGACGCCGACGCCGGAGGAAGAAGTAATTGACGAAGCGAGCACGATCCGGGTCAACACCGAATTGGTAACGCTCAACGTTCGGGTGATTGATCGCAATAACCGGCCAATCAACAACCTCAACCAGAACGACTTTCACGTCTACGAAGACGGTGTCCCGCAGCCGCTTCAGGATTTCAGTCGTGAAGAAGTGCCGATTAGTTATGGACTGGCGGTTGATACTTCTCAATCGCTCCGCTCACAGATACAGGCCGTGATTGACGCCGGCAAGAGCATCGTGGGCAGTAATAAGCCCGGCGATGAGACGTTTCTGGTCCGGTTCATCAGCAGTGACAAGATCGAGACCCTGCAGGACTTCACCGCCAGTAAGGATTTGTTAGTTGACGCGTTGGACAACCTTTATGTTGAAGGAGGTCAAACGGCAGTTATCGATGCTGTTTATCTGACTGCGGAACACGTGGCGGAGTATAAAAAGGGCGACGACAGCGATCGACGGCGGCGCGCGTTGATAGTAATCACTGACGGCGAAGACCGCGCCAGTTTTTATTCACAAGAAAAGTTGTTTGCGCGTCTCCGCGAAGCTGACGTGCAAATCTACGTGATTGGTTTCGTTAATGAGCTCGAACGCGATCGAGGTCTTATTCGCAAGAGCGTCCGCGACAAAGCTGTGAACTTAATAAACAAACTGGCCTCGGAGACTGGCGGCCGTGCGTTCTTTCCTGAGTCACTGTCGGAGCTGCCGCAAATTGCAAATGAGATTGTCCGCGATATGCGCACGCAGTACGTGATCACTTACAACCCAACCAACAAAACTCGCGATGGTTCATTCCGTTCGATCAAAGTTGCCGTAGATGAAGGCTCCAGCCGGGACAAGCGAATTGCGTTGACGCGCAATGGTCGCGTGGCCCCGAAAGGTGAGCCCGTCCAACCCCGCACCACGCCGGCAACGCAGCGCCCGAAACCAACAACCGGCGCAAACCGGACTCCGTAGTGTGTAAGCGCTAAGTGTCTTCGTGAGATTTCGTGTAATTCGTGGATCGTTTTTAAGTCACCTAAAAACGATCCACGAAATACACGAATAAAAGTTCGCACCCCTCACAAAGCTCGACAGTATAATGCCGCCGCTCTGTTCAGTCTTATCTCGTGAAAGAGGTGCGCGCTCATGCCCTGCGACCCCCAGTTTCTAACTCAGATCCGAATGTTCGATCATCTTGACGAAGAAGATCGTAACGCGCTGGCTGGCGTAATCGATGAAACTACATTTGCCGGCGGAACCATTGTCTTTCACGCGGGCGATCCGGGTGACGCTCTTTATATCGTGCGCGACGGCGAGGTCGAACTCTACATAAAGGACACAGTCGGCCAGAAAATTGTGCTGGCTACGGCAGGGCCGGGCGACATGTTTGGCGAGCTTGCAATGCTCGACGAAGGCAGTCGCACCGCCACAGCTCTGTCATTAAGAGACAGTGACGTGCTGGTACTGGACCGTAGTGATTTGATTCTTTTGTTTCAGCGAAAACCTGAAGCGGCACTCCACATGCTCGCGTCGCTCAGCGGCCTGACACGAAAAGCTGACGAGCTGTTGCGCACACGCGTTTCGCGAAACGCAAACGAAGAGATCGAAGTACACTCGACGCCTTTGCAAAAGATCGCCGACTGGATTGCCTGGTTTAGCGGCAGCATGATGTTCCTGATCCTGAACGGAGCGTGGTTCATTATTTGGATTGGTTTGAACACGCTGCCGCTGGGAGTTGAACCGTTCGATCCGTTTCCGTTTGGCCTACTGACTATGATTGTTTCGCTCGAAGCGATTTTCCTTTCGTGCTTCGTGCTGGTGAGCCAAAACCGGCAGGCCGAAAAAGACCGTGTCCGGGCGGACATTGAGTATGAGGTAAACATCAAGGCCGAAATGGAAATCGGTCACCTACACGAAAAGACCGATCGACTTTACGAGAACATGATGGCGCGGTTTGAGAAGATCGAGAAGGGCCTGCAACCGCGAACAAGTACCTAGTCGTGTTCGACATGCTTTAAGCTTGTCGGACGATTGACCAACTCAAACCGACAAGCTAGGCATGTGCACAAAAACGATCCGCGAAGTACACGAAATAACACGAATAAGATACCGCTATCCGAATTGGTGTGGATTCAGCGCCAACCGGCTTTTCACAATCTCAATTTTTCAAGGCTTTTAGCAAACTGGATTCGGGCACGGCAGTTGATAAACAGGGAGGGTCGGATTTACCACGTCAAGAGGGACTAAAGATGTTGAGAACCACTAAGAAATTCGGAACGTTGTCGCTGGCGCTGTATGCCGTTATCACGTTTGCATCCGCGCCCGAAGCTGCCGCACAGTTTCCCGATCTCGGACGTATCGGTGATCTTGGGCGCATTGGCGATGCGGTAAACGTGCAGGTCAAACTGGGTGAGATTACTCTCGAATCAATTGACTTCCGCAACCAAACCGCCAGCCTCAACCTCGGACTTGACGTCGCGAACGGGCTTATTCCCGTAAGTCTCAAAGATTTTGACTACAGCCTGCGCCTTGCCGATCGAGATGTCATCGAGGGCCGTCACCAGGGTTCGCTGAAGATTGGCGGACGACGCGCGTCCCGCGTCAACCTACCTGTGACAGTGCACCTGCGTTCGATCCCGAATGTTGTTTGGTCTGCATTTACCAACCGCGGTCGATTGCGTTACAACCTGGATTCTGCTTTCACGCTGCCGCTGTTCATAACTGAGAAGCGCTTCGATCAGAGCTTCTCCGGCGAAGTTCCGCTGCGTTCGGTCGTCGATGCAGCTTCCATTCTTCGCGCACAACGAGGCGGTGGCGGCGGGTCAGCCGCTGGACGAATTTTGGACTCGCTGCCCTGGTAATCGACTATTCGTTATTTCGTGTGGTTCGTGGATCGCTCTAATCTGTCATAAAAAGCGATCCACGAATTAACACGAAATGGTTCTTAGCAATTAGAAGTCGATCGAGATCCCTACCTGTATCCCGAAACGCGGACTTCCAACGTACTTTCCTGCTACCACACCAAAGTCAAAAGATGCGTTTGGCCGCACTTGATAGTTGCCTCCAAACATCGCCTGCAACTGTCCCTTTCCAAGCAGGGTGTTGCGAGCAAATGCTCCAGCCAGTTCACCACCCAACTGAAGCTTAGGCGCAATCTGCCGCACGAGTGATCCGCTTGAAGTAAACACCGTGCCGCGCGAGCGTATCCCGATTGCACCCGTCGTCGTGTTTCCAGAAAAAAGTACTCCGGAATTGAGTCTGAGTTTGGTTTTCTCAGTCACCGATCGCTGAACAATCCCATTGATATAAACGTCAATTAAACCTGAACCGAGCTGACGTTCAATATCGCCTGTGGGCAACTCGAGACTGACTGACACCGCTAAGGCTGGCCGGCGCGACTTCTCCTTTTCTTTCAGGAAGTTGTACTTGACTGAAGTGCTCATATCGCCGAGTCCGGAGACCCGGCCGGGCGCTGTGCTACGCGCGGCGAAGATCGTCAACACAGGCGCAGCCACGCTTATTTCGACGTCTTCCAGAAGCCCATAGGCAATTTCGAAGTCCGCGGTGTTTTGTCTTACAGCAGGAAAGGCCGAGCTCTCCAACCAGTCAAACTCGTTGCTGAATTCGAAGTGAAACTTTCTTTTGGGGGTAGTGTCCGAGTCGTCAGTAACAAAAGGTTGTTGAGCCGTGACGACAGACGGACAACAAGAGAGAAGGACGAGGAGCACTAAGGGGAGTTTGATACCAGACGACATTCTGGCAATGGACCACGTTAACGTTTGCGGCCAACTGAACCACTGATTTTCTTTCGAGTGGTTGCGCCTGTCTTCAACACCGGCAGTCCCGCGTCGACTTCGTCATGGGGCTGAGGGATGACATGTGTGGAAACCACTTCGCCGACTTTACGTCCGGCCGCGGCGCCCGCATCAACCGCACTGCGAACAGCTGCGACATCACCCCGCACAATCGCGGTAACCAATCCGGCGTCAATCTTTTCCCAGCCAACCAAACGAACGTTGGCCGCTTTGACCATAGCGTCGGCAGCTTCGATCATCGCCACCAGCCCGCGGCATTCAACCATTCCAAGTGCTTCAGCCATATCAGAGTCTCCAACGGGGCGTCAATATAGCATCAATTCGGAAAGCTTTATCCGCAGATTTCGCAGATTACACGGATTTGATTTAACTGGTTAGGAGCCTGAATTCTTCTTTACTGTCTTGCTATCAAAATCTGTGTAATCTGCGAAATCTGCGGATACGTCTCAGTTTCGCAATGAATGAATCGGCGCCGGAATGCGTCCACCGCGGCGAATAAAATCAGCCGACGAGAATCTGTTGACTGCCATTATTGGCGCGCTTCCCAAAAGCCCGCCGAATTCAACCATGTCGCCAACCTCGCGTCCCGGAACAGGAATAATACGTACCGCCGTTGTCTTGTTGTTCATGACCCCCACTGCCATTTCGTCAGCAATAATCGCGGCTATCGTTTCCGCTGAAGTCGAACCCGGTACGGCCACCATGTCGATGCCAACTGAACACACGCTGGTCCATGCTTCTAACTTATCCAAAGACAAGGCCCCGAGTTGTACCGCTTCGATCATGCCCGCGTCTTCAGACACCGGAATGAAAGCGCCGCTCATTCCTCCGACAGAAGTGCTGGCCATTGCCCCGCCTTTCTTCACCGCGTCAGTCAACAACGCCAGCGCTGCCGTAGTTCCATGCGTACCGGCTCTTTCAAACCCCATAGCTTCAATGATGTTGGCTACAGAATCTCCGGGGACCGGAGTCGGCGCTAATGACAAATCAATGATGCCAAACGGAATACCCAGTCGCTTCGCTGCTTCCCTGCCGACGAGTTCTCCCGCGCGTGAAAGTTTGAACGATAGTTTCTTTATGATTTCAGCCAACTCCTGCAGCGGCAGATTAGTCGCTGCATGTCTGACGGCATAGTTGACGACCCCCGGCCCTGACACGCCAACGTTAATCACAGCTTCCGGTTCGCCCGGTCCATGAAACGCGCCGGCCATAAATGGATTGTCTTCAACCGCGTTGGCGAAGCAAACAAACTTAGCGCACGCCAGACCGCCGCGATCCCGGGTGCGTTCAGCAGCCTCCTTGATAATCACACCAACCTGCCGGACGGCGTCCATGTTGATGCCGGCGCGCGTAGTAGCCACATTCACCGATGAACAAAGCCGCTCGGTGGAGGCCAGGGCTTCGGGAATGGAATTCAGAAACTCATACTCTGAAGTGGTCGCGCCCTTGTGAACCAATGCCGAGTATCCACCAATGAAGTCCACGCCCACAGCAGCCGCGACTTCATCGATGGCCCGCGCGAGTTGCACCGGATCGCCGGTGGCCGCTTCAGTAATCATCGAAACCGGAGTGATCGATATCCGTTTATTGGCCACACGAATACCGAATTCGTCGCCAATCTGATCGACGGTTTCCACCAACCGGTCAGCGTAGCGATGAATTTTCTCCGTGACGAGATCGGCGGTGCGCGACATCGAGTCCGTTGCACAGTCGCGCAAGCTCAGACCAAGCGTCACCGTGCGAATGTCGAGATGTTCCATCTCGGTCATCGCCACCGTTTGCAGAATCTCGGCTTGTGAATATTCCATCTCTTCGTGTGTTTCGTGTTATTCGTGGATCGATTTCTTTCGCTCCAGTTAAAAATCGATCCACGAAATACACGAAATAGCCTGAGTTTTGTTATCCAATAAACTTGTTCAGCAACACAATCAGTACAAACAATATAAAAAGAATCACGGCCACCAACACAAAACGCAAACTCGGATCGTAGCCGGCCTCGTCAATTACCACGCTGGAAATCTCGCGAAACTTCTGCACGCGTTTTCCGACGTTCTCTTCTACGCCGCGGGCCTTATCTGTTGCACGTTGAATGCGCGCACCCACTTCTACTTTTGCACGTTTTGCAGGCTTGGCGGTGGGAACCTCGGGCGGCGGCGCAACTTGTACCGGTGGCGGCGGTGTAACTGGGGGACTCTTTGGTTCAATTGGAAGCCGCGCCTGAAAGTCGGCCTCCGTCAGCGTGACGTCACGGGCAATGTCCTGGGTATCATGAAGCGCGGCGGTTTCATCTTCGTTTCCCCTTCGCAGTTGTAGTCCGCATTGGGGGCAAAAAAATGCGTTGTCGCGAATTGAGGCGCCACAGAAGGAGCAGCGTCGGAAAATCTCGGGTTCAGCCATGCAGGTAGATGGTAAATGGCAAATAGTGAATAGTCACTTCATTAGTGACCGAACCTTCTTGAATTGACAACAGCACTGGCAACCTAACTACCATTTACCTTTCACCATTTACCACGTCCCGTCAAATGCGATGCATCGCATTGAACAGATCTTCACGTTGGGCGTAGATGCGAACCCCAATTTTTTCGCCCTCGCTTCGTAGCCGCTCTTTCAGATCCGCCGCGCTTTCTTTCGCGCGGGCAATGTTGGCGATGATGATCATGGCAAATTTGCTTTGCACCACCGTCTGGTTAATGTCAACGATGCTGCAATTCGCCTCTGCAAGTATCTGAGCTACTGCCGCTACGATGCCCGGATGATCCACACCAAACACGGAAATAATCATGCGGTCCGAAGATCCTTCCGCTGCCGGCGAACCAGCGCCCGAAGAATAGGCGGACGCCGAATACGAACTACCGTTCGTACCGATGTAAGGCTGTATCTCGCGATACACCTCTGTCACTAGCTGTTCCACCGTTTGCTCGTCAGCGCCGGGGCCGAGCCGGTTGTAAACAGCCTTAGTGATGCGGTAGATGAGATCTTCGT
>DATEPF010000046.1:0-8266 GCA_035273325.1 Pyrinomonadaceae bacterium
CATTTCATATGGACTGTATTTCTGTTCCTCTATTAGTGCTTTCTTGCTGCTGTTGAAATCGACATCGATCAAGAGCAAGCCGGCTTCAATCCGCGACACGTCGAGGGCCAGCATTCCGGCCGCGTGTATGTCAAAGGCTCGCCCGGCCTCCATTAATGCGTCCCAAACGTTCACGGCTGAGTCGCTCGGCACCCAGATTTCGTAACCTAAATCGCCTGTATATCCGGTGCGCGAAACGTCGACAGGAACGCCGGCGATCGTTCCGTGCGTTACGCGAAAGTATTTGAGGTTTTCTATGTCGGCGTCTTTAACGAGAGTCTTCAAAAGCCTTCCTGAGGTTGGTCCCTGAAGCGCGAGCGCCGAGAGACTCTCGGAAATGTCTTCAATCCTGACGTCCATTCCCGCCGCGTTTTGCGTGAACCAGCGCAAGCTGGGATCGGCTGCGGTCCATCGATAAATGTTTTCGTCGAGTCGAGAAACTGTTCCGTCGTCTATCACTTTCCCCTGCTCATCACACCACGGTGTATAAATCACCTGGCCCACGCTCACCTTGCGCATATCGCGAGTAATAATGCGATCAACCAGGCGTGTGGCATCGCGGCCGGTCAGTCGATATTTAAAAAGGGGAGATATGTCGATCAATGCCGACGCGTTGCGGATGGCGTTGTACTCATGCTCGTGATGCGGTTCGTAAGAGCTGACCGCGTAATAGCCGGACCATTCGCGGTAACTCAAACTTTCGCACAGCTCAAATGTTCGTTCGTGAAACGCAGTTCCGACAGGCATAGATAAACTGATCTGCAGGGACAGTTAATTGGCGATTAGTTCCGGCACGTGTTGATCCTCGTAGTTTTGGATCAGTACGCCAACAATCTCCATGAGAGAAGCTAACGGATGCGACTCATCTTCACCAACCTCATCAATCAGCCGGTCCAATAAACCTACGAGTCGCCGGTATTCGTGTTCGGAATGGGGCACAAAGACCGTATCGGCTAGAGTGGACCAGGCGTTGGTAGTTTTAGGAACATCCAGATTTTGCATTCTCACTCCTTCCACTTTCCCTTGTCATACTCCTCGTGAGTGAGCACCGCGCGAATGTAAATTCGTTTTCGATTATAGTGGATCGCCGCGATGATCCGCACCTTGTTACCACCCACATTGAACACCGTCAGCTTCCCGACCTGGTCTGCCGTAGGGAACGTTAGCTTCAATGTCGATAGTGACGAAAAGTTATTAGATCTTATAGATGAATACCACCTTGCCAGGGCTGTCGTGGCCTCAGGGTGTTCCTTCGCAAACTCATTCAGGCGCTTGCGGGTTATCACATGCATGGGTAATGATACGGCTCTTCTTTTTTAGTTAGCACAACCAATAATAGAGATGAAAAGCTACGACGTCATAGTCATTGGTGGCGGACACAATGGTCTGGTTAATGCCGCATATCTTGCACGCGCCGGCAAGAAGGTGTTGGTGCTCGAACGTCGTCATGTATTAGGCGGTGCGGCGGTGACGGAAGAAGTTTTTCCGGGTTTTAAGTTCTCGGTTTGCTCCTACGTCGTTTCATTACTGCGGCCCGAGATCATCCGCGAACTTGATCTGCCGCGACATGGCCTTGAGATCCTCCCACTCGACGGCACCTTTACGCCCATGCCGAACGGCGACTACCTCTGGCGCGTCAACGATCACGCCAGGACCCGTCGCGAGATTGCCCGTCATTCAAAACTCGACGCCGAAGCTTACGACGAATACGGCAAGGCGATGCTCGAGATGGCCCACTTCGTGAAGCCAATCATGAGTATGACGCCGCCTGATCCGACTTCTCTCAATCCGAAAGGATTGAAAGACCTGATGTTTCTCGGCCGCCGTTTTCAAAAACTACCGGCGGAAGATAAATACAACCAGGTCCAGTTAATGACCATGAGCGCCGTCGACTTCCTTGATCAGTGGTTTGAGACTGACGTGCTCAAGGCCACCATGTCGGCTTCAGGGATCATCGGCACGTTTCTTGGTGTACGTTCGCCGGGAACCGCGTATGTGCTGCTTCATCACTACATGGGAGAGATTGATGGCGCCTTCCGGTCGTGGGGACTGTCGCGCGGCGGCACTGGCGCCATTTCAAATTCAATTGCCGATGCAGCGCGGGAAGCGGGAGCTGAGATTCGCACCGAAGCACCTATTGCCAAGATCATTGTTAAGAACGGCGAAGCGAAAGGTGTGGTCCTCGCGAATGGAGATGAAATCTACGCCCACGTAGTTTCATCCAGCGTCGATCCCCGTTTGACGTTCATGAAGATGATTGGAGAGGAGCATCTACCGGACCACTTTGCGGCCGATCTGAAGCGCTACAAGTATCGCGGCTCGTCCGGCAAAGTGAATCTCGCACTCGATGGCCTGCCTGATTTCATTTCAAAGCCGGGCAATGGTCCACATTTAAGAGGCGCGGTCTCAATCTCCCCGAGTGTTGATTACATGGAACGCGCTTACGATGATGCGAAGTATGGCCGGTTCTCCCGCCGGCCATATATCGACATGGTCATTCCGAGTTTGACTGATCCCTCCGTGGCCCCACCCGGGAAACACGTGATGTCGTGCTTCGTTCAGTACGCGCCGTACAACCTGAAGGAAGGAAACTGGGACGACAAGCGCGAGGAATTTGGCGATACGGTCATAGACACAATTGCTGAACACGCACCGAACATCCGGGATCTAATTCTGCACCGGCAAGTGCTGACGCCGCTTGATCTGGAACGCGAGTTTGGACTTTCGGAAGGAAATATTTTCCAGGGCGAGTTAACGCTCGAGCAGCTTTTCTTTTTGCGCCCGGCGCCGGGTTGGGCCCAGTACAAAACGCCCATCCGAAATCTGTACATGTGTGGTTCGGCAACGCACCCCGGCGGCGGCATCATGGGCGCGCCTGGACGGAATGCTGCGATGAAAATGTTGAAAGATAAGATCTAGCCCCAGCTTCGTGTGTTTCGTGTGTTTCGTGGATCGCGTTTTGGGTGCGGCTAAAAACGATCCACGAATCACACGAAATGACACGAATCAAGTCTATGGCGAGTTACGACATCATCATCATTGGCGGCGGGCACAATGGCCTCGTTGCTGCTGCCTACCTCGGCAAGGCCGGCTTGAAAACGCTGGTCCTTGAACGGCGCGACGCCGTTGGTGGGTCGGCTGGCACTGAAGAGATTCATCCGGGCTTCCGGTGCTCCACCCTGGCTCACACTGTTGGCCCACTACTGCCACACGTAGTAAAAGATCTCGACCTGCAACGTCACGGTCTTGAAGTTCTCACACCAACCGTGCGTGTGCTCGCGCTAAATCCAGACGGTGCCGCCCTTCCTATCTATCGCGATACGAACCAGACCATCGCCGCGATCGAAAAGATTTCAGCACGCGATGCGGGCAGTTATGCGGAGTTCGAACGCAGCTTTGCGCGTATCGGTAAAGTTCTCGCACCTTTGATCTCACAAACGCCGCCATCGATTGAAAAGCCATCTCCCGGTGAATTGTTTCATCTGGGTAAGCTGGGCCGCTCGTTTCGCAAACTTGGAAAGCAGGATGCATATCGTCTCTTGCGTTGGGGCCCGATGGCGGTCGCTGACCTGGCATCGGAGTGGTTCGAAACGGAACTGCTGCGGGCGACGGTAGCGGCGCGGGGGATTTTCGGGGCCTTTGCCGGTCCATGGTCCGCGGGAACCAGCACGGGGTTGCTGTGGCAGTCCGCGTTGGACGGTCACCCGATCGCGCCTTCATCTTTTGTAAGAGGTGGCATGGGGGCGTTAAGCGCCACACTCGCAAAAGCTGCAGAAGCTGCAGGGGCTGAAATCAGAACTGCCGCAGCTGTTGCCGGAGTTGAGGCGAAGCAAGACAAGTTCAGCGCGGTGGTACTGGAAAGCGGTGAAGAGATCTCGGCGCGAGCCGTCGCGTCAAATGCTGACCCGCGCACAACGTTTCTCAAGCTGGTTGATCCGGCTGATCTTGATCCGACGTTTCTTCTGAAGGTCCGTAACTACCGCGCGGCAGGTGTTTCGGCAAAGGTCAATCTTGCGCTTTCCGGATTACCGTCTTTCAACGGTGTCACGTCCGGGGACCAACTCACGGGACGAATTCACGTGGGACCGGAGATTGACTACCTCGAGCGCGCATTCGATGCCGCGAAGTATGGTGAATACTCCCCAGCTCCTTACCTCGATGCCACGATTCCAACGCTGATGGATCCGGCGTTGGCTCCGGATGGCGCGCACGTCATGTCCATCTATGTTCAGTACGCACCGTACAAACTTAAAGACGCGGAATGGAATGCCATTCGGGAGCACTTTGCCGACGACGTGATTAACACGCTTGCGCAGTACGCACCGGACATAAAAGAAAAGATTGTTGCCCGTCAGATACTTACGCCGGTCGACCTGGAGGAGACGTACGGGTTGAGCGGCGGGCACATCCACCACGGTGAGCAGTCGTTGGACCAGTTCTTCACCTTTCGTCCGCTAATCGGCTATGCGCAATACCGCACTCCAATCAAAGGACTATATTTGTGCGGCTCGGGAACGCATCCCGGTGGAGGTATCACAGGTGGATCAGGCGCAAACGCTGCGCGCGAGATAATCAAAGACTTCAAGTCGAAGCGCATTTAGGCGGTGATAATTCGTGTGATTCGTGGATCGCTTTGTTTGCAGAATAAAAACGATCCACGAATTACACGAACAAACACGAAATGCTTCGCAAAACAGTCCTCCCTGATTTAGACTCAGCCGACCCTTTTTACGTTCAATCCTCATATGAAGTCTAAACCACAAAGTGGCCGTCGCTCTTATAGACACGGTAAGAACAAGGTGTATCTGCAGCCCGTCGATGATGTGGTGGCGGTACGGTACATAACCGCAAAAGAGGAATTACGACACGCGCTTACTGGTTTCGGTACCGTGAAAGAGATCGAACCGCAAAAACTCTTTCTGGTCCAGTTACGTTCTTCGTCCAACAGAGAAGAAGTCCTCGATCAAGTTGAGTCATTCATTGAAAGAGGCGTCGTCGAAGCTGTTGTGCCCGTCTGGCGAGATGAAGAGAGCCAATTGCTGCAGGTGCTTACGGACGAGGTTACAGTGAGATTCAAGCGCCCTCTGCCAAAGAAAGAACGCGAGCAGGTGGAAAAGAGGTTTGGCTTCACTATCGCCCGGCAAAACGAGTTTGTGCCCAACCAATTTGTCGTTAAGGTTCCGGCTTCCAGGGGTGTAGACGCTTTGAAAGTTGCCAACGAATTGGACGCAGATGACGAAATAGAATTTGCCGCGCCTAATTTCGTCTCGGAACACCGGCGCTGAACCGGATTGGTTCGGGCCCAAGCGGAGAAGTTAAGAGTACAAGCTTTAGCTTGCGTGTTTATCGCAGCCCTGCAACCTAAAGGTTGGACTCTGAACATTGTCTAACCATTGTCTAATCCTAACCGCGACGCATAGCCGTCGCGCCTTACAAGGAGCACAAACATGGCCCATGTATATTCCAGCCGCGGCAAGAAGATCTCATTGACGTTGTCGCCTGACGATGTCGGTGTCCGATTTGAAACTCCCGAAGTTGCTGCGGAAGCGTTTAGATCTATCCGAGCCAGCGTCGCGCGTTCGGCGCCCCGCGGCGAGTCGCATTACCGGATCGCACCACGCCGTTTTGATCGAACCATGTTGTTGCACGATCCGGGCGCAGCGCGAACCGCAATATCTACAGTACGTGACGCCCTGTCGACGCGAGCTATGACGGGCGTGCGGCGGACGCTGCCAGTTTATGTTGAAGAGGAGTCACGACTGCGCGTAGTGGTAACCCGCGAAATAACGGTGCGGTTTAAGCCGGCGACAACCGCCGTGCAGCGGACCAAAGTTTTGAAGAGTCTGGATTTAACAATCAAAGAAAGAAATGAGTTCAACAAACATCAATTTGTTGTGGTGCCGACCGACGATATCGACGAATCGGACACGATCCGCGCCGCCAATCGTCTGAGCGAGTGCCCGGAAGTCGAATACGCGGCTCCCAACTTCCTTTCCGAAAGTCGAAAGTTAGCCTTGACGAACGACCCGCAACTTCGCGCTCAGTGGCATTTGAACAACAAGGGAGCAAACGGGGCGCTTGCGGGCGAGGATGTGCGAGCGCTTGCAGCCTGGGAGATTACCCCCGGCGGAAAGCCAGGCATTGTGATCGCAATCGTGGACGACGGCGTCGATCTTAATCACCCCGATCTGAAAGCGAACATATGGACTAACCCGAAAACTTCCGCGCCCGATCGCAACGGAAGAAATTTTTTTCACGACGACTTCGATCCCAGCCCTCGTCACTTCGAACGTCCATACGATGACACTGAAGCAAACGACATTCACGGAACTCCGTGCGCCGGCGTCGCTGCAGCCGTGGGAAACAACAAAAAGGGCGTTGTGGGAATAGCCTATCGTTGCAGGATATTGCCGGTGAAAGCCTTCGGCGGAGAAGGTATGACGCCGAACGATCGGATCGCCGACGCGGTCCGTTACGCAGGACAGAAAGCTGATGTTATTTCAAACAGCTGGTGCGTTCCGCGAAATGCTGACCTGGAGAGTGCTGTCGATGACGTTGTTCGCACAGGCCGGGGCGGCAAAGGGTGTTTGGTGTTTTGCGCGACCGGAAACGAAGAGAGACCATACATTCTTTTCCCGGCCAGTCATCCGTCTGCCTTGGCAGTGGGCGCGTCGAATGACCAGGGGAAGCGTTCGAAGTATAGTAACCGTGGTCCCGGTATACAGTTTGTCACGCCCAGCGACGACTTCGATCGAGGACGTCCGGGAATCACGACTACCGACGTGTCGCTAAAGAATCGTGGCTACGCGAAGGGAGCGTATTGCAGCGACTTTAGCGGCACCTCCTCGTCAACTCCGTTGGCGGCAGGAATCGGCGCCCTCGTACTGTCGGTTAATCCGTCGCTCACGTGGAAACAGGCGCGCAGCATTTTGCGCGGGACCGCGGACAAGATTGATCGCGAAGGCAAGACTTATAAGAAGGGTTACAGTATTCACTACGGTTTTGGCCGACTAAACGCGTTCAAAGCAGTCGAGCGTGCTGCGAACAGTGCGAGACGGAAGCGGTCAGCGGCGAAAAAGAAGAAACGGCAGGGCCAGAAAAACTAGTTGCGACAAAACAAACCCAGCAGAAGTTTTGCGAGTGACAATAACGCGGGTGTTCATCCGCAAGTGATGAATGCAATCGCAGCAGCAAATGACGGCCACGTGATCGCATATGGCGACGATCCGTTCACCACCCGCGCGATCCAGAAGTTTCGGACTGAGCTCGGCAAAGATGCGGAAGTGTTCTTTGTCTTCGGCGGTACCGGGGCCAATGTACTTGGACTGCAGGCTGCAACGCGTGCTCACCACGCGATCGTCTGTGCCGAGACAGCGCACATTTATGTCGATGAATGTGGGGCGCCCGAAAAGTTCACCGGATGTAAATTGCTGCCGGTTACCACCGCGGACGGAAAATTACGTCCCGCACAGATTCCACGACTGCTTCAGGAAGTCGGCTTTGAACATCACGTGCAGCCGCGTGTGATTTCCGTTTCACAGGCTACAGAGATGGGAACGGTTTACACGCCGCGCGAATTGAAAGGTCTGGCAGACTTCGCGCACAACCACGACATGTTTTTGCATATTGACGGCGCGCGCATTTCGAATGCAGCTGCCAGTCTGCGCAAAAGCTTGAAAGCGATCACGAGGGACGTTGGCGCCGACATACTTTCTTTCGGCGGCGCCAAAAACGGAATGATGTACGGGGAAGCAGTAGTTTTTTTCAATGGCGAGCTAGCGCGCGATTTTAAGTACACGCGGAAGCAGGGAATGCATTTGCCTTCGAAAATGCGATTCATCTCGGCGCAATTCGAGGCTTTACTGACTAACGAGCTGTGGCGGCAGAATGCTGAGCACGCTAACCGCATGGCCCAACTCCTGGCCCGGGAACTCGCAAAAATTCCCCAGATCGACTTGACGCAGAAGGTGGAGGCGAATGGGGTTTTTGCGCTTGTGCCGCGACGGCATATTCCCGCCCTTCAGAAGCATTATTTTTTTTATGTGTGGAATGAGGAACGGTCCGAGGTGCGGTTTATGACATCATTCGACACTACCGAGGAAGACATTCAAAACTTCATTCGCCTCATGCGAAAGACACTCAAATAAATACTCGTTATTTCGTGTAATATTCGTGGATCGCTTTTCCGTGACTAAAAAACGATCCACGAATTACACTAAAATCAGAC
>DATEPF010000047.1:0-8960 GCA_035273325.1 Pyrinomonadaceae bacterium
AGACCGGAGCCAACAAACAATGCGCACCGTCCCTGTCTGATGTAGTGGATCAGGGCAGGGAGATCTGGCGCGTCCGTGATCGTGAGGTCCGGTTCGGCGTCAGGTTGCGGTATTGCCGCCGTTGAATTCGTTGCCGTTTTCTGCCGCTTTGACGACCCATCGCGTGCGGTGTTTTTCTGGCGCGGGTTAGTTTTCGTGCTTTTTCGCGGAGTCATGGGCGGTCCCCTAAGAGGAAGTGAGTGAGAAAGCGAGCAGCTTATACCATAAGGCTGATCCCGTCATCACAATCACCGATCAATGAGCGACAGGCTTTGCCTCAAAAGTAGGATCGCGCATATCCAGAGTTAGACGAATCAACATGAATCCAGACTTGTAGGCTGTTGGTTACAAAGAAGAACGCGGCAGGCTTTTGATAACCTGCCGCGTTCGTTTTATGAGAACTGGTGAGCCGTGGAGGGCTCGAACCTCCGACCCGCTGATTAAGAGTCAGCTGCTCTACCAACTGAGCTAACGGCCCGTACTGGGGAGAAAAAATTATACGTTCGTGAAAGTTAGTGTCAAGCGAACCCGGTGATGGAGTGTTCGACAAACTTTATTTCTTGTAATCATGGATTCCGCTTGTCCAGGCTAAAAGCATCCACGAAATCACACGAAATAAGATAAAAGGAAGTCACACGAAGTAACAGACAAGGTGAGTGACTATCATCTTAACTCGCGGCCGCGCATTGCTTTTCGGAAAGCAGCCTGTTGGCTGTTTCGATCAAGCCTTCGATGTCTGGTTTGACGACATACGCGTGAGCGCCGGCAGCCAATGCTTCGGATTTGTGAATGGCGTAAGCGTCGCCACTGTACACGAGGCAGGGCACGCCGGGGGTTATCTTATTCAACTTCGCGCACAGGTCTAAACCACTACCGTCTGGCAAATGCTTGTCCAGAACGTACATGTCAAACTCGCCATCCTGCGCGAGTCTTAGTGTTTCATCAACGGTTCGCGCGGTTACAACCTCGTAATCTTCGTGTGAAAGGATCAAAGACAACATCTCTGATGTGTCGGTGTGATCGTCAATGCAGAGGATGCGACATTTTGGTTGTGGCATTAGGGGAACCCCTCCTGGTCTAAATTCAATCTCGGGAGAGAGGACGCATTCTAAACTGCTCAGGGCCAAGTGACTAGCCGATAAAACCATTCGTGTTATTCGTGGATGCGATTTTTAGGCTGCAAAGTACGATCCACGAAATACACGAAGTAACACGAACGTCCCTTGTTCGACTTTTGGGGCCAAGCTGAAATAACACTAAAACCGGTGATGGGACGAGGCCAAATATTATCGGACCGTGATTGCTGGAAGAGCGGGCCGATTACAGATTTGATTTACTTACCTACGTTACGGATCGTTCACCTTTCTTTCGATCCATTACGAGCAGGTGGGCAAAACGTTAAAGATTGCGAGTCTCGACGTGTTGCCCACCGCCAAAAACAAGGGGGCAGGCGGCAGCGGCAGGAGGCAGGAGCAAGAATACCGATTCGTTTTCTGCATTCTGCCTTCTGCATTCTGCCTTCTCCCTGCCGACTGCTACTGCCGACTGCTACTGCCTTTTGGATTGCATCGCCTTCAATAACTGATTTACCGCTTCGATCTCCTCGTCATCCGGCGCTAATTGTTTGTACTTATCCAGCGCCGCGATGGCACCCCGCAAATCATTCAGTTTGTGATAAACCAACGCCAGGTTGAAGTAGACCAGCGAAAAACCGGATTCGATCTGCGCTGCCGCTTCGTAATGAAGCCGCGCCAGCGGCAACTCACCAGCGTCATAATAAAGATTGCCGAGGTTGTAGTGGGCTTCCACGTGACGCGGCTCGTGTTTTAAAGAAAGCGTGAAGTTGTCGAGGGCCTTACCCAGCTTGCCCTGGTCCAAATCCAGAATTCCCAAATTGCAATAAGCTTCCGCCACGTTGTCACCGTTGTTGATGGCTTCCCAATACGACTCGGCAGCTTTCGTATCACCCTGCTCGTGCAGCAATAACGCCTCCTCAAAAGGCGTCAGTAAGCGCGCCAGTTTCCCGGCCGGGTCGCCGCGGAAAAGGTTTAGTTGCCCTTGAAGCTCCGCCTCGATCTGCCGGATTGTCTGACCCTGTGCTCGCAGTTCGCGAACCTTGCGAAATTGTGTGAGCGCGTTGAAGTCGTAGCTGTACTCAGCGCCGGCGGCGGTTGCTGCCGTGGCCTGAATAATTCCTTGTTCAGTCCAACGACGAATCGTGCGTTCGCTTAAGCCGAAGAGCTGCTTGATTTCCGATATTGAGTAGTTGGATTTAACGCGTTGGTAGTCAGCCTTCGCCGGTACACGTGAGGGGAAGGATAGAACCTTATTGCTGTTTTCTTTCATCTAATGCGCGAGGTACAACTATTTGCTCGAACTCGACCTACCCGCTACCGCAGGTAGTACCGACTTCATTCTTAAGAGGCCTTTCGCTTCCTGGCCGGCTTAGCTTTCGCTTCCGACTTAACCAACGTGAGCGACTTCTTCTTCGCGTCGGTGGTCGCCTTTACCATCGGCTTGCGACTCGAAGCCTGCAGGCTCTTCTTTAACGCGCTCATGATATCAAGTCTGGGCAGTTCTTCAACCTCAAATTCCACAACTTTTTTGCCTTTGATCTTCGAGTCGATCAGCTTACGCAAAGCCTCGTGGTACTGATCAACCGTATCGATCTCATCAAGCGAAGTTACCATCTGTTCGACCAACGTCGTTGCCAGTTTCAATTCATTCTTGTCGAGCTTCGCGGGCCCTTCAATCTCCGGCACATCCTTCATTTTGCGAAGCTCGTGCGGATAATGAAGCTTCTGCAGCACCAATCCATCTTCATGTGGGAACACGGCTACCAGATCTTCTCGATCCCGTAGCACCACCTTGCCGATTCCTACCTTGCCGGTTTGCTTCATCACTTCGCGTAACAACGCATATGGCTTCTCGGATACTGGTCCGTCGGGTCCGGCATAATAAGGTGAATCATAAAAAGTAGTTGGTATTTCTGAAGCATCGACGAAACCTATGATGTCGACAGCCTTCGTGGTTTTGATTTTTACCTTCGCGATGTCGTCTGGCTCAATGATCGCGTACCGGTCCGGTTCATACTGATACCCCTTTGTGATCTGATCGTTGGTCACCACCTGACTGCACTTCTTACAGCGCTTGTCGTATCCGATCGGACCATAGTCGTCGCGATGAAGTTGGTTGAACTGGATCTTTTCGGACGTTTCAATCGCGTTATAGATACGGACAGGGATGGCTACGAGCAGGAAGCGTATGTGACCTTTCCAGATGGATCTCATATTTAGTTCTCCTAAACTGACGACATCGGTGGCGAGACAAATAACCCGAAAATACGGGGTCTTTAGACACGCTCACCGGCGCCGTGGCCGGTGATTGGAGCCGTATTATGCGATTGGAGGCGGGCTAAGTAAAGACCTATTTTGGACCAGATCAATCCGCAGATTTCACAGATTACGCCGATTAGTACCAAAAAAACATAGGACCCTCTTCAGGTATTGAAATCTGCGTAATCGGCGTAATCTGTGGATAAGTTAGTTCATAGCGTGAGTTAACGCGGTGCGCATGGCTGCGGCGGATTGCCAACGTTGAGTCGGATCTTTCAACAGGGCCCTATCGATTACTTCACACACCCGCGAAGGTAAATGTGGTGCACGTTGGGCGAGCGGGATTGTCGGCTGATCGAAAATTGCTTTGATCGTTTCCGCCATGCTCGTTCGTCGCCCAACATTCAATGCCAACGAGCCGGTCATCAAACTGTAGGCAGTCATGCCCACTGCATAGATGTCTGACTGCGGTTTGACGTCGCGGAAATTTTTCAATTGTTCCGGCGGCATGTAGGCCAATGTTCCGGCCATCTCTCCCGCCACCGTCACACCACTCATTCCCGATTGCGTAAAACTTTTGGCCAAACCAAAGTCAGTTAACTTTGCCGACAAGTGAGGCCCGGCGCCTGTGACCAGGATGTTTTGATCCTTTATGTCGCGGTGGATGTAGCCTTGCGCATGCGCGTATGACAATGCGTTGAGCGCCTGCGAGATAATTGAAATAGCTATGTCCGGCGGCAAGTGTCCACCGCGCTCGTCAGCAAGCTTTGCGGCGTCGGCGCCATCTACAAACTCAGTAACCAGATAAACGACTCCGTTGTGCATACCACGATCGATGAAGGCCACGATGTTCTGATGTCGTAACGCGGAAGCGACATCGATCTCGCGCATGAATCGCCGCATCGCCTTTTCACTAACAGCAAATTCCGGAAGCAACGTTTTGATCGCTACCGGTGCGCCATTTAACTGGCTCCGTCCCAACATTACACAGCCCATTCCGCCACGTCCCAGAACCTTGACAGTGTCGTATCCAGGAATCGGCTGCGGCGTTTTCTTTAACTCCTGGCGGCAGTCCTCGCACAGAAAAGTCATCTGACCGTCGGTAGCATTTGCCTGAGTTTGTTCCGGTCTGCCGCAATTCAAACATCTGATTTCAACAACGGACGGTTTCGTCGACAGGTCCGGACGCGATTCAAGGTTTCCGGTGTCGTTGTTAGTGACATCTACACGCAAAACAGTCTCACCGCCCTGAATTTCATCTCCATGCTGCAATGATGCTTCGGCCACACGGCGGCCGTTCACGTACGTACCGTTGGTTGAACCGAGATCGCGCAAACGACAATGAGGCGGAGTTATCTCGAGCAGACAGTGGTGTCGGGAGAAAAACTTGTCTTCCGGAAGGTAGAGGTGTGAATCGAGCGTGCGTCCAATCAGAAAAGTGTCAGCCTGCGTGAAGCTGAAGACGTGGCCTTTATATGGCCCGGCAAGCACTCGTAAATCAACCTGCATTTAATCGTCGACTGCACCGGTCTGACGCCGGATTTCGAGATCGTCAAAAGCCACGTCCGTGCTGTCGCTGGTGTAGAGTCCGGCGACCCCTCGCCGGAAGTTTTCACTGTCGGTAATGCGATCTATGTATTGACCGTTGATATAGAAACTCAGTTCGAGTCCGCGCGCTCGAATCTCAAGTTGGTTGGGATTGGTGCCAGTGCGAATCACGGTGGATCGGGTCCACGGTACAACCGTGCTCTGAACACCATTCTTGTGCTTAATAATTTCGTACTTCGCTTCCGGACCCGTGTAGATCAGTAGACCGTAATCCTCCAGTGATCCGGCCCGCGATTTGTCACCATGGACGATCAAACCAAAACCTGAATTGGCAGGGGTGCCGTCAACACTTCGAACTGTCACGCGAACAGTCGCGTTTTCAGTGTTGAAATCGTTGCTGGGGGCATACATCACCAGGTAAGTCTTCGCTTTTGAGCGCATGTGATACTGCTCGTTGTCGTACCAGACCTCGCCAAAGGTGTATTTGCCGGCGCTCCAGGTGGACTCGGAAAAATCATCCGTGGTGGTTGCGGGCAGGCTGGAAGTGGAATTTACGTTTGTGACGTTAGCATTCCGGTTGACGGTACGGGTGTTTGTGTTGCGCGTGTTGGCGACATTAGTGTTTGTATTGCCGTTCGAATTGGAACCGATACTGGCGAGCGCCAGAATCATGACCGCAACTCCCACCACGATCAGACCTGCCACGACCACGCCTCCGAGTATCCACCACACTGCGTTTGATTTTTTCCGAGGGACGCTCGAGGGCGATGCCACCCACTGGCGAGGCTGTTCAGAAACGTCGACCTGATTTAGCAACGGCGCAGGTTGGCGGTAAATCTCCGTTGGCGGCGGGTTCGTATCCGGGGGTTCACCGTATCGGATGGTCGCGTTCGGATCGTGCATCGGCGACGCGCCGGCAACCAGGGGCGTCCCGTCTTCGAGACAAAAGTTGAGCGACGTATCGGTGTACGTCCGGTTACAAGTTGGGCAACGTTTCATTCTGGGTCCAGAGAAGAGCGCAGGTGGTACCGGCCTCACGCCACAAACAAGTCTCAGGCGCGCAACATTATAGGTAAAGATGCCACTTGCTCAAGGGACAATTGGCTTTCCGCAGCGGCCGCAAAACTTTGTTCCACCCGCGTAGCTGTTTCCGCACGTTTTGCAAACTACTTCAACGGGCCGCGGTTGTCGCCATTCCAGCGACTGGGATCCGATGGGAATTCCACAACGACCGCAAAATTTGATCGACGCCGGATAGAGTTGCCGACAGCGCGGGCATGCGACTGACCCCAACGTGGGCACCACGGGAGCGCCAGACTGTCCTACGAACTTCGGCGTTTCGTGAACGGGTTGAAAATTGGCGTTGCCGCAGCGGCCACAAAACTTAATTCCTTCCGCGAAGCGTGAATTGCATTTGGTACACGACACTACGCGTGCGGCAGGGGAACCGGCGCCAGTTCTGCTGTCGAGACTGCCCCCTCTGGAAGGCGACAGGTGATCGCTGGATGGGCCAGTCCGAAATTGTGCCTGGATGATCTGCTCAATACCATCCGGCCTGATTTCAATTATCCGTTCGTCGTCTACTTCGCCCGCCCGCGCCACACGCAGCAGATGTTGACCGGGAGGAATCGAGTTGAGGATGACACGTCCTGACCGCCCGATACTGCCGTGGCGCTCATCGTCTACGTAAACTTCGGACCCTGTAGGCGCCATCACAACGAGCCGGGACTCGGTCCGGCCGTGCTTCTCAGTTGATTTCTTTTCCGCGCCGAGTAGTTCATCGAACCAGGCCGTGGCGCTTCCAGGTCGTGTGTCCCGTTCACGCGACAAAGCGTGCAGCACGACTTTATCAACTTCCTCTGAGATATCTGAACGCAATGTCAGCAGGGAAGGTGCTGCCTCCAATAGTTTTTGGGCCACGAGTTGAGTTAGATCGCCCACGAACGGCGGACGGCCTCCCAGCATGTGATACGCAATCGCGCCGAGGGCATAAACATCCGCGCGCGCGTCGAGTTGGACGCCCGTCTGCATTTGTTCAGGAGCCATGTACTCCGGCGTGCCGATGATCCCTCGCGATTCCGGCCCGCCTGCTGAAACTTGATCACGTTCGGGGTTTACAATCTTCGCGAGTCCGAAGTCGCCAACTTTAACAAAACCATCGGCGCTGCCGCTTCCGGTTTTCTTCCGCTGCGTAATGAAAATGTTTGCTGGTTTCAAATCGCGATGGAGAATTCCTTCATCGTGCGCGGCGTCAACACCGGCGACTACTTGCGACAGAATGCTTACCGTTCGTTGAATATCCAGAGTGCCTTCGCGTCGGAGTAACTGGTAAAGCGTTTCTCCATCAACGTATTCCATCACCAGAAAGAAGACAGAATCGGGACTTTTGCCAAAGTCGGTCACGTCAACCACGTTCGGGTGTTGGATTGAAGCTGCAGCACGCGCCTCGCGTTCGAAGCGGGCGATGGCCTCACCCTCCATCAGATTTTCATCGCTTAATATGTCAGGGCGGACTGTCTTAACTGCGACCCGACGCGTGACGAGGTTTTGATCGCGGGCCAGATAAACCTGGCCCATAGCCCCGCGGCCCAATCGTTTTTCCAGGAGATAGCGTGAGGAGAGAAGCGTCGGACCCGGGAGCGTTTGTTTCGTCTTCGATTGATCCTGCGGACAAATCTCAACGTCGTCTTCAAAACAACATTCGCAACGGGGGCATTCGCGCATGCGAGGATTCTATTACAAGAAGTCTAATGTCCAATGTCCAATGTCTAATGTCGAAACCCGGACGCGGTGAAAACTGAATAATCCGCGTCATTAAGCGAACATTGGACTTGCGACATTGGACAGCCGTTACGCCGCGGGTGCAGATTCGATCGGAGAAGTGCACGCTGAGCAGCGAGTCGCTTCCACGTGAATGCTCGAGAAGCAATACGGACATTCCTTCGTCAGTTCTTCCACTTCCTGTCGCTTCAACCGGTTAATTGCTTTCACGATCAGGAAAATCACCAACGCAATGATCAGGAAAGAGATCACGTCGTTCAGGAACGCGCCGTATTTGATTACCGGCAGCCCGCGCACCTCGGCGTCCGTCAGGGACACCGGTCGCTCGCCGGAGAGGTCCAGGAACAAATTGGAAAAATCAACGCCTCCGAGAATCAAACCAATCGGAGGCATGATTACACCCTCAACCAGCGAGGCAATGACCCGCGCAAATGCAGCCCCGATGATTACCGCGATGGCCAGGTCGATGACGTTCCCGCGTGCAATGAAATCCCGAAACTCTTTCAGCATTTGTTGCTCCTTTTTAAATACAAGTTTCTAGTTTCTAGTTTCTAGTTTCGAAGTTAGAGAGCGGCGAACTCGGAACTAGAAACTCGCAATTGAAACTGGAAACTAGAAACTAGAAACTAGAAACTGTCGTTTACTCGCATTCAGACGCAAGTTTATAGCCTGCCTTTTCTGCTTCTTCTCTACTCTTGAAAATCACGCGTTCAGATTCTTTAAGATTGTCTTCGGCCGGGGCACACGCCGGAAGATAGAAAACTTTCTCTTTCTTGTTGCCAAGCACAGCGGCTTCCTCCTGTTGCTCCAGGGCCGCTGCCTCTTCTTCTTTCGCCCGCCGCCGGGCAGCGATAGCTTCCTCCGCACTTAAGTCGAGAATGCGGAAGCTGGGACCTTCGCCCAACATGGACACTGTTAACTCAAAGTCTGCACAGCGCAGCCGTTGACCACGTATTCTCCAGGTGGTCCATGTGGCTGGCAAACGCAATGCCTGCGAGATCCCCTTTACGTACTCATCAACCGTGCGCCACTTAAAGGTCGGGTCGTAACCGAACCACAGTGACGTCAATTTTCCGTCAAGGAAATCAAGCGATATGGTACGAACACCGGGGAAGGACGCCTTGTCGATCCGCGTGTCGAAATCAGGATTGATAGTTGTTTTAGAAACGGCAAAATCGTCGACGCGTCCAAACACCACTTGCGGAACCCGCTTCTTCACTTCGTCTGTTGTCATGCCCAGCCGGAAGCCCAGCAATT
>DATEPF010000048.1:0-10912 GCA_035273325.1 Pyrinomonadaceae bacterium
GTGTCACACTGAAGGATCACCAGGTCTTTCCAGATGATCGGCGAGCTCGCCGGTCCCCACTCATAAGTCGGGATATCGTATGCACCAAGATCAACGCGGCCGAGATCTACTTTCCAGAGAAAGCGTCCTTTTACATCGTGGGCATACACGCCTTGTGAGCCGAACCATGCCACAACGATGCGTCCATCAGTCGCCGGTGTTGAATTTGCGTACGTTGATTTAATGTGGCGCTTCTCAATTGGCTCACCCTGGTGCGCGACTCTTTGCCAAACAATTTTTCCGGTGTGCTTGTCCAGCGCATAAATTAACCAGCTATGCGGCGTGCGATCTTTCGACGCGTCGCCATCGCCGTAAAGGCCCGGGCGAAACGTGGCCTTCGGATCGCTACTTACCGCGGTCGTAACAAATATTCGCTCACCCCAAACCACGGGGCTGGAGTGGGCCAATCCGGGAATGGCTGTTTTCCAAAGTATGTTCTCGCCGGATTGAGCGTTCCATTTATCCGGCAGGTTCTGCCCATCCAAAACACCCGAGGCTTCGTTTCCACGAAACGACGGCCAGTTCGAATGTTTGCCTGACCTCAAGGGTTGGAGAGACACCTTTAGTCGCTGTTCTCTCTTAATTTCTCTAGCAGCAACGATTCGCGGTTGCGCTTCGGGTACCCAGATACTGCCGTTGAGGATCATTGTCCGCAGCCGGCATGTGTCAGAGATAAGTTCGAAGGTAACGGTGCTGCCTGTGATGCTAGTGCGATATTTTCCGACGCCGTCGCAACCGCCAGGCCCACCAACCGTTGTCAGTTCAAGTTCTGAGCCGGTGAGCTTCCAGTTTCCGTGCTGGGCCGGCCATCCCTGGCCTTTCAGCGTAAAGGTGCCGCCAGGATCAAACCGTGCGATAAACGCACCAAATTTTAAGGGTGTTGCAGACAACTGCTGCTGCAGGTCCTGCGCGGTGACGACCACTACAGCGCATAGAACTACCAGAATTACAGTGACACGCTTAACGATTGCTTTCATTTGGTCCACCTCTTCGGAAACTAAAAGATTGCGGCTTCGAAGTCAGACAACTGGAAGAAATCGTTTACGAGTTCAACGGCCTTGTCTTCATCAAACTCAGCACACGTATAAACAATGGTTGAAAGGAAACGGGAATTGCTCCAGACGCTGATATATATTCCTGAATCGATTAACGGCACGAACCCGTCAAACCCTTCATTGACGTCCTTCCCTGCGCCACTGGTCTTATGAATGATTGGTTCCCCATACGTTCTCAGGTTTAGTTGATTGGTAATGTGTGAAAAGTAGTCGCGGACAGTTTCTGATGTAACGTCAACGCGGTAGTAACCCTCGATTAGCAGCCGTTTTCGGAACACCTCCGGCGCTATCGTTGTCAGTGGAGTTTTGTTCAAGAGGTTCTCGTCACTTTCGTCGCTTGAAGTAGTAATGCGGATCACCGGGCGTACCAGCTACGGAAACCAGCTCCCAACCGTTGGCGCCGAGCTTATCGAAGTGCTGCTCCAGCACAAAGGCCTCGCGTCCAAATGGGCCCGGCTCTTTTCGCATTCGCGGATTGCCCGTCGCCGTTAGGTTGGCGTTGCTGGGGCTCGCCACGACGAGATATTCCCACTCCGTCCTATCCGCTTTCGCCGGCTCGTCCTGGCCGGTTGTTTTTACTACCGTCACTACTCCGCAGGCAACAATGAATAGCGGTACCAATACTAGCGATTTCATATCTCCTCCTTCTGATAGGATCAGCGCCTTCGTGTAATTCGTCGATTGTTTTTAGCTGGGGTCGGAATGATCCACGAAACACACGAAGTCCTCTGTGTCTCGGTTATTTACCGGGAATTAAGCTTATTGCTGTCAAACTCATTGTTACCAGTGCGCCGGGCTTTGGTAGATCGGGGACACCTACAACGGTCCCGGACGGACGCGTCGCACCAACCGTCTCCTCGTAAGCCCGCGTTACTTCGTCCAGATGTTCTATCTTTTTCAGATAAAGATTTACGTGGACCACGTTAGCGAAATCTGCTTCCACCGTCGCCAGCATGTCCGCACACAATATGAGAATCTGTTTTGCTTGGGAGTATGCGTCAGCGCCGACGAGTTCTCCGGTTACAGGATCCATTCCGGCGACCGCGGATATCGTAATTAGTTGTCCTGCTTTCGCAATGTGACTATACGGCCCCAGAGGTGAAGGCAGGTTAGAGGGGATGAATGTTTGGATCGAGTGACCCATAGGCAACGAGCCAGGATGAATTCAGAACTTTGTGCTATTTCGTGTAATTCGTGTTTTTTTTTAACCTGGAGAAGAGCGATCCACGAAACACACGAAATAAAACGAGGCGTCGAGCTCGCCTTCCCAGGGAACGCTACGAAACCACCTGGCTACTTCTTCGCGTGCTTTTCAATGTACTTTCGCGCGAACTCGTTCCAATGAGGACTCTCGCGGAGGCCGAGTTTCTTTGCTTCTTCCTCTGCAGCTTCAACGGTCCACCCCTCGCGCAATACCCGCCTAATCATCCAGAAGGCCGCAGCTCGGATAGCGGCGGTGCAATGGATAAACGCGGGACGGTTTTTCGGATCGTCCGTGATCTTCAAAAACTCTGTGACTTGATCTTCGTTAGGCTCACCGAAGCGGACGGGTATGTTGAAGTAATGCAGTCCCAGTTCTTTGGCTTTGGCTTCCTCTTCAGCGGCGCGATGCTCGCTCGGCTGGCGCAGGTTTATGATTGCCTTGACGCCGTCTGCCTTAAGTTTCTCGAGATGCTCAGTTCGAGGCTGCCCACCTATGCAAAAATCATCGTTTACGCGCGTAAAGTTTCTTATTGGTTGCGCAGGTTCCTGCGAAAGCAACATCAACCCAACAATCGCAATAACAAACTTCGTCATCTCTACGCTCCTCGTTACTTTTCTGAGTCCAGCAACAACCAAAAATAAGGAAACACCTCGTTGGCCAATCGTCCGGTACGGCCCCACAGCCGGTTGCGATGATCGCCATTGTACTCTTCGAAGATATGTTCGATCCCGCGCGCTGTTAGTTCTGTGGACAAGGCCCGGGCAGTCGGGGGTATGTGGAGAAACTCGTCCTCGTACCCCGAATCGAATCTTAAGCCGCGAAGTTTAGTTAGGTTTGACCCGTAGGTGTCAACCATTTTTACGGGGAAATGGTCCTCCCACATCCGGAACGCCGGTTCAGAAGGCTGCAGTTTCCCATTGACGAGAACGAACGGCGGATCAAAAAAGAATGGCGGTCGCGACGCATTCGGAGAAAAGGCTTGACCGACTACAATTATTCCAAACGTGTAAACGCCTTGTTGCAACGCTTCTTCCAGCGTCTTCACCTTGAGGACGTTTGCAAATCCGGGGTTATCAATCGTCAAGTCGCGCGACCATCCCAGCACTGCGGGATTGAGTCCGTAAACAACACTGAAAACATCAGGGTGCTTCATACCAATTGTGATGGCACCGTATCCTCCCATCGAATGCCCAGCTATTCCGCGACTTGACGCCTTTGCAATCGTTCGATATTTACCGTCGACGTAACTGACCAAATCTCTGACAGTAAAGTCTTCCCAGTTACCGGTCACTTTCGAGTTCGTATAAAAGCTGCCGCCAAACTTTGTCTTTTGATCCGGCATGACAACAATCATTTCTCCAAAACGGCGCTCAGCGCTTGCACGGTCCATCAGTCTCGGAACAGTCCCCCATCCATCGCCTTTCTGTGACCACTCCAAAATCCATGTCCCGTCTGTATCCATGATGCCGTGCAGCAGGTAAACCACGGGATACCGTTTCGCCGGCAATTTGTCGTAACTCGGCGGCAGGTAAATGGACACACTCCTATCTGCAACCTCGCCCGTCACAGTATTTTCCAGAGACTTACCGTGGACCTTCTCGCGGACGAGGCGTCCTTCCTGCGCGGGAGCCACAAGTGTAGTCGCACAACCAAGAAGTAAAGCGAATAATAGTCGGATGACCCAACTCGAAGAGAAGAAGATACGTTTCATCGTGACTCCTTTTGTTGTGGATGGACGGCGGAACGGACGACATCAATGTTCCAGGCGCACGAATAGGCCTTGAAAGTGCTGTTACTGACAACGACGTGTTGTAGGTAGTGACTGTTAGCGCCGCTTGGCAATTTTCTGCGGACGTCAACAAGTCAATCCACGATCAGTAAGAGCGGTTACGCTGTATCGGAATGGCAACCTAATCGTAATACTTAATTGCGTTAAGGCGGTGCTATATTCTCGCTCTGTTAAAGAAGTTCTTCTTCTCCCGATTCGCAGCGGCACAGGCGGCGTCGCCCAAACCCTAACGCCACCTAGAGCTCTTAATCGCGACAACAGAATAGAGAGGACGATATGAGCAGTCAGGCAGCCGTCAGGCGCGAAGACCCCAAACCGCGCACCAACCTGCAAAAAGATAACTGGTTAGGCTTCATAGGCGATGTTTTAAAGTTCACCGGCGAAGTTCGCTTTCGTTCAATGCTTAGAATTGATGGACACTTCTCTGGCCACGTTACCTCTTCGGACGGCACATTGATCGTCAGCGATGGCGCGAAGCTAACGCAGACCGTGATCAATGTGGCAGTGGCGAAGATTAATGGCAGCGTGGAGGGCGACATCCGCGCGAGCAAAGAACTTGTGCTGGGTCGCACGGCCTGCGTGACGGGAGAAGTATCAGCGGCAGCGCTGGTAGTAGAAGAAGGTGCAACGCTGAATGGCAGTTGCCACCGCATCTAGGCCACTATCCGCAGATTACACGGATTACGCAGATTCGGACATTGGACAGTGACGATGTCTGTTCCACGCAGTTTCGTGTAATTCGTGATCTTTTTTCGGCTGCATAACACGATCCACGAATTGCACGAAACAAACCCAAATTTACTACTCAACTTAACTGAGTAACCTCTACTCTGTGTAATCTGTGTAATCTGCGGATAAGCTATTCACAGCATTCGTTAAAAGCGGTCATGTACCACCGCCCGTCTCTGAATTCAAACACTGCATACCAATCAAAACTTCGGTTTTGGATCGCGCGCCTGCTGTTCGCGATCGGAGGTGCGACACGGCTCGGACGATGGCGGTTTTCTGGTTCTCGCCACGCGGTGTTTGTGACCGTCCCTTTTCGTAACGTGTTGTCCAAAGCTTCCCAGGCCCCAATTCCGCTACCTTCCCAGTATTCAAACGCTTCGTCACGCGTGTCTTGATCCTGGTTCTCGTCACCGCCGCTACTCAGATAGTAGAAGTCTTTCGACATGTGCTTCGCCAAAGCTTCCTTATCGCGGCGCTTCACGGCCTCGCGGACCGATGAGTAGAAGGTTTTCCACACGCGGTTCGCTTGGGTTGTCTGGCGCTGTGCCAGACAAATCTGAGGAGCGATTAATGCGATTAGCAGTACTGCGACCCTTGAAAATTTCATGTGTTTGCTTAATGAAATAGGTTTCGTGATTCTAAGTTCGTGTTTCGTGTGGTTCGTGTATTTCGTGGATAGCTTTTCAGCGTGCTAAAAAAATCCACGAACTACACGAAAGCTACTCGCTCTTATAAATGGCCGCGCCGGCGACCGTTGCAATCACGGTTGTCACAAGATGCGCGATCGCCATTTTGATCCACAGCGCGTTTGAAAAGAAGCCGAGCGGAATAAATTGCGCAGGGCCCGTAAGCGAGAAAGCAATCCACGTAATTAACGCGGCCAATACGGCTGTCTTTGGTCCCCGCGTAAAACGGTCGCGCATCAACACGTAAATCATGAGCGCGGTGAAGCCACGGCCCAGTTCGAAGATGGCGAAGTAGATCATGCTAGCCGGCGTTTCTTCGGGCGTAGTCGCTCTGAGGTTATGGTAAACCGCCAGCCAGTCAGGATGCAGCCAGCTCTCGTGCATTAACCCATCACTAACGAAGAGGATAATCGCCGCCACCAGCGCGCCAACAATCAACCGAATCCAGTTAATTCGTTGCATAGAACGGTTCTCCTTGTCCGATAAACTTTAGTTTGTCGTGGCGCTACGAGAAAGCTAACCTTGCGGACAATTAGCCGTCGCGGTCCCGACAAGCTAAAGCATGTGACATCTAGCTGGCGCGCCACGCTTTGAACTGTTCCTTGATCATTAGACGCCGGCTGCTGAGCGTGGCCATATGAAACGGCACCACGCAACCACACCGGTCACAGTCCGCGTTGTCTCCCATCATGCACTTCCCTTTTGGTTCACCGGTCGGCCCCAAAGCAAAAGCCTTCAACCGAAACTCGCAGTTATCAGTGACACGTTTGGCTTTGCCGGACTTCATTAACTCGAGAGTCGAGTCCATCATGTTGATGTATCCGGGATATTGCTTTTTCAACTCCAGTATCTGATCGATTAGGCGGTCGCGGGTGGGCCAGTCGAGCCACAAAGCCTCGTCGAGATTGGTTACCGGAGTGAAAAAATCAAAAATGATGCCGCCGCGGGCAAGCGGTCCCCATTCTTTAATAAGATCTTCAATGCAGTTCGCAGTAATACTCGTCAGGACGCACGAGATTTGAATCCTCAATTCGGGGTGATTCGTCACGTTCCTTTTGATTCTTTGATAAATACCGGGAGCACGCATTCGGTTGAAGGCTTCCTCGGTCCCATCGATCGAGATTACCCAGGTGCAGTTGTCCCAGTCGGGAAGGTCGACGGTGCCATTAGTAACGATTGTGTTGTTCTTGAAGTAATGCCGGCCGACTTCGATTAACTGCTTCCGCATCATCGGCTCGCCCCCGACCCACGTACAGAGCATCATCGGGTGACCGGCGGCCTTCATCTCTTCAAGTTTGTCGATCCACTTTTCAATTGACAGCTCTTTTTCGTTGTCATGATCTTCAGCGAAGAAGTAACAGTGCTCGCAACGAAGATTGCAGCGGTTAGTGACATCGATCGACCCCACGGCATACTTCGGTAGCCCGGTGACAAAGAAACGCACCGTTTGGGCTACCCGTCGAAAATTTAAGCTTTTAGCCATAGTCCGAATCGAAGCGGAAGATTACACCAGCAAAGGCTCATTGGACGCAAGCTGCGGAGCAAAAGCGATCCCACGAAAATACACGAATAACACGAACAACCCGCAAGTTTAGTAGCCAGCGCGTTCCCAGTCCTCCACGTCTCCATCAACAATCTGAAACAGCGGATGTGAGTGCGGCTCCACGATGCCAACTATCTTCGAGTAACGTTTTGGATCGCGCGTCTTTAGTTTCAGTTTCAAGTGGGTCCACTCGTGCATTAGTTGCCCTCGCGTGCACCTTATCGAAGCCGAAAATTGTGCCGCATCAATTTTGCTCGAATCGAAACTGTAACCACGCTCAACGGCCTCTTCATAGATTCCGTGCAGATATTTTGCAATGGAGCCAGTGGGACTCTCGCACGCCCTGAAACGCAGCAACTGAGGATGATTGCGGTAACCCCGGGTTTTGTTTTGTAAAACTTTTTGCGCCAACAATGCTTCGCGCCACGCTGCCAACAGGCCTTTGGTATCGAGGTAACGAGGATGAATCGTCCACAATCGCATTAATAACTGTCAGCCGTACCACGTCGCAATTGAATATCGCTCACCATGCGTAATTGGAATGACCTCGTGCGTCGTCTCCGACGGAAACGCGACTAACGTGCCGGGTTCGCCATGAAGGGCAAATTGCCCGTAAGGGCGGCGGCGCCATTCTGAAAACACCAACGCGCCTCCACCATAAGTCTCCGCTTCGGGGGTTTCCGAATGTTGGCTAAGAAATATCACGACTGAGATCTTTCGCCATTGTTCCTTTTCACTCCGCATCATCCCCGTATTCCCGTCCTGATGGGCCACGAAGAAATCACCGGTACGATAACGAAGGAACTGCGGTTCTTCATAACCTGTGACCGCGATACCGTAGTGTGCAGCAATTTCAGGTTGCCTTGCAGTTAGTCGCTGCTCAATGAGTTCGAGCACCGTTGGTGGCGGAATTACCCGGGACGTGCGGCGCGTTGTTTCCACGACAGACCCGGATTCCGCAGCCCCATAAACGGTGGCCGCCTTGGCCGGTGCAACAGCAAGTGAATTAGTGATTTCATGGCATAGATCGGCGTGAAGAAAATCTTTGACTAAAAAAAGTTTGAAGTGCTCGGCATCGAGAGGCATTGAAGACATTTGAAGTTTATTCGCTGGCGGAGCCGCCCGGTATCATTTCGTGTAATTCGTGAATGGTTTTTTAGGATGCACACCGGCGATCCACGAAGCACACGAAATGGCACAAAGGACTATTTACGTTCATCGACTATCTGCGCACTAGGGAAGGTCAGCGCCGAACGCCAACACCAACAACCACTTGCCGTCGCGCAACTCAAAGACGTCAGCAAAAGCTGCCCGATTTATACCCGACGTAGCGTCCTGGCGCCATTCTGCAATTTGTACGCCTGTCATCACGGCGATCTTTCCATAAATAGACACGCGCTCGTGGTCGCCCGATACAGATCCAATCTCAAACGGCATTTCGCTTATCGCGCGTAGAAACTCTTCCTTCGACGCTTCTGTTCCGTCGGCGCCACGTTGCACGAAGTCATCAGCCAGAAACTGCCGCAGAGTGCCAGCATCTTTCCGTTTGATGCACTCGTAAATCTGGTGGCCGATAGAGAGCATGGTTTCTTCGACTTTGCTATCTGAAGTCATAGTTTGTGCTGATTGGTGTGGTTCGTGGATCGTTTTGCATTTGCATTTAAGAACGATCCACAAAGTAAACGAAATAACACCAACGCTTCGACGTCTTAGCGTGTGCTTTGGTCTTTCTCGTTCGTGACAGGCAACAGATTCGTCGTTCGATCAGTCACACTAAACGGAGGGGATGGTCGGCCTGCCGACAACAACTCGTTCGTGGATCTCTCGGCTGTTAATTCTTCCGGTATTATTTCGCGCGCAGGCAGTTCCTTCACTTCGTTGGCTTTGGCAAACAAAATTACAGAAAGCAAGCCACTGCCAAGCACGATTATGAAAGCAAGAGCCCCAAGTGCTGCCAGCACTTGCCCCTGACTAATCATTAATTTGTAGAACAAAGAATAGCCAATGAAACTCAAGACGCCGAGACCGAAAATGCTTAACGCCGCCATTCCGAACCGTTGAAGTCTTTCCTTACGCTTAGCCAGGCTCAGATCTATCCTGGTAGGAACCTGTTCGGAAAGTGATTGAGCAACTTTCTCGAGTCCGAATCCGCACGACCGGCAGAACCGCTGAGCTACTGAATTCTTGTTTCCACAGTTAGGGCAGAACATAGCCAGCCTCCTCAACGAGCTTCAATAGTAATGTACGTGATCCGAAAGCGCCGGGTTTCGAGGGTGCACGTCAGGCGTCCGGTTTCGTTCGTCGCGCCAGGACACTGTCAACCGACAGCCGGCCGGGGCCATGCAGAAACAGAAAACATGCCGCGGCGAGCATAATCAGGGCCGGAAACTTGTTGGGATAAGGATCTCCAGTGTGTGCGATCAAGATGGCGACTATGAAATTGATGATCATCACAAGCGCCGCATAGCGTGTCAGCGCGCCGAGGATAAACAGAATGCCGCATATGAACTGTGCATAGGCGGAGACAAACGCAGCCAGCAACGGCAGCGGAACGTTGTGCGCAGATAGAAATGCTGCAAACTCTTCCATGCGCGCGTAACTGAAAAGGTTGTCCTGGGTACCGTAAACCAAATGGAACCCGACGATTAGCCGGATA
The DNA here is from genome assembly GCA_035273325.1 of Pyrinomonadaceae bacterium. Classification (GTDB taxonomy): domain Bacteria; phylum Acidobacteriota; class Blastocatellia; order Pyrinomonadales; family Pyrinomonadaceae; genus PSRF01. The sequence continues at coordinate 9,702 of DATEPF010000048.1, forward strand.
AAAATCGGGCCATACTCTTTGAACTTATCCAGTCGATTCAGCATGTTTTTCTTCGCGACAGCAGGATTTACCTTATTTAAAATCTATCCACAAATTAACTCATCGTTTTGACCGCCCTGGAAATTACAAACAAAATTCCGGCTATGACAAATACAACCACGATTATCTTGCGATTCGGTTTACCGTAAATGATCTGCCAAATTCCTCCGGCAATGCTCGCCAGGCCAACGGAGATCACCAGGCCAAATATGGCGATGATGAACATTACATCCTGCGGCCCACCTGAAAACCTGGTTGTCGCAGCCGGGTCACTGGAATTCGAAATGATGCTTCCCAGATAAATCCCCAGGATCGACATAAAAAGAACCAGGAATGTTCCTATTACTAGAAGCAATCCCCCCAGGATGCGAACTTTTTTCGCCGATTGCAGACGGCTGCCACAACTCGGACATCTGGCAAGTTCTTCACTCGTTTCAAAACTACATTTAGGGCAACTCAGCACGCGTGGCATGTGATGAACTCAACTTTGTTTGATGGTGTGATTTTAGCGGCACTGATTATAGCGACTATGCGTCGAAAGACAGCTAGTGCGGAAAGCGTTAGTGTTATTTCGTGTAATTCGTGGATCGTTCTTAGTGGATTACCGCTGCCTGGCTGGTGCAAATGAGGTCAGTACCACCTGCGGTAGCGGGTGGGTCCCGTGCCGAGCGAGAACCCACCCGCTACCGCAGGTGGTACCGACCTCATAAGGCGCAGCGACCTTGAGCCTCAAAGCTCTCTCGTCATGAAAACGCTGTTTGGATCTTCAATGTATTCTGCAAATGGTCCACAAAAAGTAAAACCACAGGCAGCGTACAGTTTGTGCGCTGGTTCAAACTCTTTCTGCGAGCCGGTTTCCAAACTTAGCCGTTGATATCCACGACGGCGGGCTTCATCGAGGATGTGGTCCAACATTTTTCTGGCCACTCCCTTTCGCTGATGCTGTGACGCAGTGCGCATTGATTTCACTTCGCCATGTTGCTGGTCCAACTCCTTGAGCGCCCCGCAACCCAGCAATTCTCCGTTTTCCCAGACAGTCCAAAATGTCACATCCGGACTCCGTAACCCATCGACATCAAGCGCATGAACGCTTTCCGGCGGCGAGATCTGTCGCATGCTCTGCAGGTGCTCGAGCAACAATTGAGACACCTCGTGTCGCGTCAGATCGTCGA
>DATEPF010000049.1:0-2901 GCA_035273325.1 Pyrinomonadaceae bacterium
GCTTGAGCATTAGTAAAACTCACGTAAATGACAAATTCAACTAACGAATTGGATGTCCTGGCTGTCTTCTCGCATCCGGATGATGCGGAGCTGTCTGTCTCCGGTAGCTTACTAAAACTAAAATCGCTGGGTTACCGCACAGGTGTGATTGACATGACGCGCGGCGAGATGGGCACACGCGGGACCCCCGAGATTCGCGAGCGTGAAGCCGACCAGGCGGCCCGCATAATGAAACTTAATGCGCGACTAAACCTCAATCAACCTGATGGCCACGTATGGCCCACCGAAGAATCGCGCAGGGCCCTCGTGCGTGTTATTCGTGAGCACAAACCAAAAGTCTTAATGACAACTCACTGGGACGACCCCCATCCTGATCACGCGAACACTGCGCGGATCACTCGAGAAGCAGCGCGGCTGGCGACGATGGCCCGCTACGATGAGGAAGCAAATCAATCGCCCGTACCGATGCCGTCAATTATGCACTCTATCTTTTCGAGGTTGGTGTTGCCGTCGTTCATAGTTGATGTGTCGGAGTTTATTGACGAGAAGATGGCGTCGATCAGGGCACATGAATCGCAGTTTTACAGTGCGGAGTCTTCCGAACCAGCCACCAGAATAAGTGCGCCGGGCTTTCTCGAAGAGATTGAATACCGGATGCGCTATTACGGAGCCCTGATCGGGGTGAGCGCGGGCGAACCATTCTATGTGCGCGAGGCCTTGAACGTTGACGACCCGGTGGCGCTACTTACGCGACCGATGAATATCTATTCGTGATGGCGTTCGTATGTTTCGTGTAATTGGTGGATCGTTCTTTTCCTGCGTTAACGCGATCCACGAATTACACGAACAGTACCAAACGGAAAGCCCGCTACCTGCCTTTATCACCTAACAACGTACGGGCGACGGCAATCAATGCGGTCGACCGTGGTGCTTCGCGTTCGAAGCTGCGCGCAAGTTCCACTGCCTGGTCCGCGTCGTCCTGCGCGAGCGCGCGGAAAACTCCTGTCAGATTGAAATCCTCAACTGAACTCGTGCGTAGCGAAGTTTGCGTTTTCGTTTGCACCCGCAACATCAAACGGCCATCTTCACCACTAAATCCTTCAGCCGATTTCGACGCCTTCGCCACTTCCAACATCGTCTCCCACGCACGGCGCCGGTCGGTCGTCAGATAAGCATTGGCGACGGCAACTAATGCGCGCGAACGGTCAGCTTCAGTGCCACCAATCCGGCGCGCTTCGGCCGCGGCCGTCTCGATGGTTTCCAGCGCTTTCTCCCGCGCCGCCGGCGGCATTTGTTTCGCCGCCTGCGTCAATAACCAAACTCGCTGGATGTGCGTTAACTCGCCGACCGACGCCATCGTCAGAGCTTTCTCGAAATCTTTTTTGTCGACTGCACTTATCGCCAGAGTCATGTCAACGTAAGGTTTGACCTGCTTGCGCACGTCCGTGTCGTCTATCTTGTCGGCGAAATCACGAGCGCGGAGGTCCCCTTTTTCAGCGGTCCTCATTGCCAGCATCTGATAAATTCCATCGCGCTCCTCCGCGGTCTTGGCGCGGTCCAGCCGGTCCAGCAGCGACTGCTCCATGTCTTCTGAGCTACGTTCGGGCTCCAAACCGCGTCGCAGCCCTTCATCGTCTTCGTCCTGAAGGTTTCGATTGGTGCCCTGGGCCACCACCGCCATTTCAGCTTTTAGTTGGTCCACCGTTTCTTTCGGGGCGTACTGTTCAAACAACGGCATCAAACGACGAATCACCAGATACTTTCCCTGCAGTCCGGCTGAACTGTTATCAAGTTCGCGGGAAGCTAAAGGCCGCAACAGAATACGAGCGGCAGTTTGCATGAACGCAGTGCGGAGCTGCGGTGCGCCGTCGGGCGGCGGCGTACGTCCCCGCGTCTGTGACGAATTTTGGCCGCCGTCTGGTGCAAAGGTGACGAACAAGTTTGGCGTAAACAAGTATGACGAGAGCAATGAGACGGTATTAGCGTCTGACTGTAGATCTCCTTGAGCGCTCGTTAACATGCGCGCGTAACGCTGGTCGGCGGCCTCTGGGTTTTTCTCTCGTAACAATGCAAGGAAGTTAAGTCCATCCATCGTCACATTGGTCAGCGCCGGGTCGGCGAACTGGATGGCGCGCTCGACGTCAGCTTCGAGCAGTTGGCCGGCGAGCCGCAGCCGCTGGCGCTGGGCTGCAGGCGTATCTAACGGTTCGTTCCGGCGGGAGGTGATCTCAGTCGCTTCCTGCTTTTTCGCCTCTGTCATCTTTTCCAACAACTCTTCGCCCAAAGCCCGATCACGTTTCGCCGCCAACCGCAAAACTTCCGCCCGCAAATCCGGACCTCGTGCGATAGCAAATGAGCCGGTCGCGGCCTCCTGTCTCTTCCGGTCCTCTTCAAGTTTTCTTGCCGATTCGACGTCAGCTATGGTCGCCGCGTCCCATGCTCGACGGAATAGCGAGCGTCCCTGGTCCGGATCTGGTTCCCAAAGCGCGTCCGCGATGCGTGCAAGCGTGCGCGCACGCAGCGTTTGATCAGGAAAACTACGAGCGTCCGTCGCCAGCGATACCAGCAACGACAGGGCTAACGCTTTCTGTTCATCGGCCTTCGCTTTGGCGGCGGCTGAAACAGATTTTTTCTTAATCGGCGATTTAGGTGGTGCGGCAGAAGCCTGAGGTTGAGCAGCCGGCTTCGGCTGTGAGTCCTGACCGGCGACCGTCGATATCAAAGAGAGGATTAGACTTAAAGAGAGAGCGGATGCGCGGAAGCACATGATGAGCGAGTCTCCTGAGAAGGGGTGACGAACGGATCTAATCGATGAGATTAACGTCCCTGGCTGGCGTCAGTTCCTGAAATTCAGGAGTACGTGCGAGCCGAACGGCAGTTTAGCGGCTCTGCCGCAACCGG
>DATEPF010000050.1:0-2426 GCA_035273325.1 Pyrinomonadaceae bacterium
TCTGAGTGGTTTTTTAATCACCGGATTGCTGCTCAGCGAGTTTCAGCAAACCGGTTCGATTTCCATTCGCAAGTTTTATATGAGGCGGGTCCTCCGACTTGGTCCGGGGCTGGCGCTTTATCTTATCGCGTGCCTCATGGCCGCCTATTACACACAGATTATCGGAGTCCGAAGAGAACTAAAACTGATCCTGATCACTGTGTTGTATTCAACTAACTGGCGCATGGCATTGGATCTGGATTCAGCGGTGGACCCGACTGCCATTACCTGGTCGCTGTCGATAGAGGAACAGTTTTACCTGGTGTGGCCGTTATTGTTGTTTGCATGTTTGGCGCTGAGGCTGAAACCCAAATTCATTGCGCTGGGACTCGTGGCTGCAATTATTGGTATTTTCCTCTACCGTAATTTGCTGCTGAGTTCCGGCGTGCACCTGACTCGTCTCTACTACGGCACTGACACGCGGGCCGACGCTTTATTGGTTGGTTGTCTTACCGCAATGCTCCCGTTTCAACGCATCAACAGTTTGATTGTCAAAGCGACAGCAGTAGTTGCGGCGATTTTCTTTCTCTACTTAACGACCGCGGTGCAGTTTGCAGATACGTGGCTCTATCGCGGAGGGTTTACTGCTATAGCCGCAATGGCTGGGTTGGTAATATTAGTAGCGGCCAACTCACCGCCCCGTTTGCTATCAATCGCGTTGCGATGGTTTCCGTTACGTTGGTTTGGGCGTATCTCGTACGGCCTATACCTATGGCACTGGCTGGTAATTAAAACGACATCTCTCTACCACTTTGGTTACTGGGAACCCTGGGCCAAACTCACGCTGGCCGTCGGAATCTCAGCCGCGTCGTACTACCTGGTTGAGTTACATTTCAACAGACTCAAGAAGAGATTTGCGGCGGATAAGCCCGACTCAAGCAATCCTGTGCGTTCTCCCGCCGACATCCCTGTTTCTCCGTTTACTATACCGACAGCAAGTTAACCGCTGGGCGGCGTCGGCATCAGCAGCTTTTGGCCGGTTTGAATGGCGGCCCAGTTGGTGATGTGTGGATTGAGCTCGCGTATCCGTGCGGGTGTGGTTGCGAAACGTTGGGCGAATCGATTGATGGAATCGCCTGGTCCAACGATGACTTCAACAGTCCCGGGTGACGGCGTTGTCGTCGCTGTGGGTGAGGCATCGGGCGATGCAACTGGTGCAGCAGGCACAAGAATTTTCTGGCCGGGTTGAATTGTGCCCCAGCGCTGAATTGTGGGATTCAAATCCATGATGGCACGTTCGGTGACGTTGTGCTGCTGCGCGAGCTTCTTCAGCGAATCCCCTGGCTGCAGCACTAATTCAGTTGTGCCGGGAGTTGGCGACGGCGATGGCGTCGGTTGCGGTGTGGCAACGGGTACGTGTACCGCGACCGCTGGCTGTGCAGCAGGTTTCCGCATGAAGCGCGATTGCAGCCACGCTCCCAGGAATCCTCCGGCCAATCCCACCACTAAGACTATTCCCGCTACTTTCAAAAGCAGGGAACGCTGCGAGCCATCATTTGCCACCGGCAAAGGTTCCTCGCTCTCATCCTTTATGGGAGGCGCGGGCGCATCCGCAGCCACACTCAGCTTCAACAAGTCGCTCTGCACACCTAACACGTCAGCCTTATCTGCTTTGCCGGCAATCAACGCCTCGAACGCCTTCATCTTCTCGTCTAATTCCAGAAAGTCGATCGATCCTGCCTTTCCCCGAATATCCTCGCGAAGCAAGGAGATCTGCGCCGCTAACCTATCTTCAAGTTGACGTAAAGAATCGTCGGATGTCGTAACCGGTTGTGCCGCGGGTTGCCTTTCTGTTTGGGCCAGTGAGTCGACACGTGATTCAAGACTCGCGACGGCTCTGGTCAAGTCAAACAACATTGGATCAACATAACGCTCGAACGGACCCGTGATTACCAGCACGGTCCGATCATGTTTGCTCGAGCTGCTTGCGGTCATCAAGGCGTCGCGCATCGCTGTGGCGTCAGATAATCCATCTAGACGACTGCTCAAGCTGTGCGCATCGAGCACAGAAGTGACCCCCGCAGTCATCACTAACGCCACGTCTTCGTCATCCAGCGTCGCGCTTTGGACTGCATCGGTGAGGGGCGACTCCTGAAAACTTCGTCCCAATTTTTGCAGCCCATTTTCGTCGGACGCCGGTCCTAAGGTGGTTAACTTCCCTGAGTTCCAGGTACGAATCGCGATGTTTCCGCACAGGAGATAGTGCAATCGATTTCCACTCAGCATGCAGAAGACGCCGCTGCCTACTAGTTGCGGGCCTCCCGCCTGTTCGCGAAGGTTATGGAGGAAGTTATTAATCTCTTTGGCCAGAAAACCGAGGAACAGGTCAGCGGAAAAGCGCGACAGCGAGACAAACGAATTGATAATCGTCTCGAGCTTTCCCTTCA
>DATEPF010000051.1:0-19454 GCA_035273325.1 Pyrinomonadaceae bacterium
CCACGCCCGCATCTTCCCAACTATCAGTCTCGTCGCGAAAACAAAAATCATCGGGAGTGCGCGCGCCGTATAAGACAACACACTGTCCAAACTCATTCTTTCGTTTCAGCACATGTCGCAGTGCGGAACGCAAAGGCGCGACGCCGATACCCATTGCCACAAACACCAGATCTTTTCCTTGATGGTCGTGCAGGGGAAAACCGTGTCCAACGACACTGAGTAATTCGATCTTTTCGCCAGGCTGCATGTCAAAGATAACGTTGCTAGCGCCGACTTTCTGCTTCACGAGCACTTCCAATTCACGATCGTCAGGCGCACTGGCAAAAGCAAAATATGCCGGCACTTCTCCTGGGACTGAAAGCACAGCCACCTGACCGGGTATGAACGAAACACCGTGGCCCTCACCGGTCCCCTCGGTTTTCAGGTCAAACGAACGAACCGCGCGCGCCTGATCCCGTACTCGTGTAATTATCAGATTAGGCACGGATTCTCACTCCGGAATTGTTTGCAACAGACAACCATGTTCGTGCGCAGTGTAACAAAGGATCCGAAAGATTTCGGCTTTACCCTAAAAAGTCGAGTTCAACATGTTTCGTGTTATTCATGTATTTCGTGGGATTCGTGGATAGTTTTTTAGTAGCAAGAGAAGCGATCCACGAATCCCACGAAATACACGAATAACACTAAACAAGATGAATCCTGCTGGAGTAGGACTTATGGAGGCAAAGCCAAAGATTTCGTTGATAGGGATGATACAATGCCGTCGAATCGAGGCCTCTCTAATGCAACGCCATAAAGTTATTCCTAGCCTTTTGATCATTGTCGTTGTCGCGTTGTTGTCCTTGGTTACTGTGAATGCACAGTCAGGCCGTAGAGCACCGAAGTCCGTAACGTTGCCGCCCGTGCAGACGCCGACGCCGGAGACTGTAGTCCCGGTGTCGAAGGAAAAAACAAAACCTGCTTTAACTCTAGTGGTTGGCCTGGAGCGTTCGAATTATTTCGGTAATAACGCGATGGTGAATGACAGCGCGGCTTTACTTGCGCTCGTGGATCGGCTCGATGACCACCCGGGTGTAGACGTGGCGCACGTCGCGCGCACCATGGCGCGCAGTGACGCAATCCGCCGGGCGAAATCGGAGCAGGAAGCTTACGTTGTCTTTGTAGAACTCGCCTTTGATCGGATGGCAAACGAACTGCGTTTGTCGTACTGGGTTTACTCTCCGCAGACTGCGAAGATCAAAACGTCCGGACAAACCTACCCGCAGATGTACCGAAATCGAAACGTGATTTTAAATCCCAGGCAAACTATTTATGGTGATCGGGAGCTACAGGAAGCAGCTCGTGAGATTGCGGAACGAGTACTGAAGTCGTTCCAACTTCATGTGCCGAACGGACGTCTGGTGTTGTAATTCCGCTTGTAGAACAGACATTCTTGTCTGTTCATCCCCCGGTCTTGCTCTACGGCGAAAGGACAGGCAGGAAAGCCTGTCCCTACTAAGATTCCGCCGCCAAATAAAGTTCATCGATTACGTCTTTGTATTTTTCATCGACGACGCGCCTCTTTACTTTCATCGTCGGCGTCAGCTCGCCGCCCTCGATGGTCAATTCCTTTTCTATCAGCGCAATCTTCTTGACCCGTTCATAGTTTGGCAGGTCGGTAGTAAGCCCCGCGACTTGCCGTTCAAACAGATCGATTACGCGCGGGTGGCGGCAAAGTTCGCTGCGGTCGCGGGTGTTTAGTCCCTTCACCTCCGCATACGATTCGACGCGTTCCCAGTCAGGAACAATCAAAGCAGCGGGAAACTTTCGTCCGTTACCAATCAACACTACTTGATTCACAAACCGCGACCCTTTAATCATCTGCTCGATCGGTTGTGGCGCGATGTATTTACCGCCGGATGTTTTGAACAGCTCTTTCTTGCGATCCGTGATGCTCAGGAAACCATCTTCATCGAGCGTACCGATGTCACCAGTCTTGAACCAGCCATCGTCAGTCATCACTGCACGCGTTTCGGCAGGCTTGTTGTAGTAACCACGCATCACGTGGGGACCGCGTGTTTCAATCTCGCCGTCAGCCGCGATGCGCACTTCAACATTACGAATAGGCTTGCCGACAGTCCCCACCCGATTGTCTTCCATACGGCCGGCGGTGATCACCGGTGAAGTCTCGGTTAATCCATAACCCTGAACGATCGGGAGACCCGCGCCAATGTAGATGTAACCCAGCTCTTCGGGGAGCGCCGCCCCACCTGAAACTAAAAGGCGTATGCGTCCGCCCAGCCCGGCGCGTATCTTAGCGAACAGTAACTTGTCGGCAATCTTATGTTTCAGGCCGAGCAGGACCGGGATCGGTTGATGCCGGACATCCAGTTTGGCGTATTCTTTACCGACCGAGATGGCCCAGTTAAGGATCGCAACATTCAGACGTCCCTTTTCCGCCGTCTTTTCTTTGACGCGTCCAAATATTTTTTCAAAGATGCGTGGCACGCCGACGAAAATCGTAGGTCTCACTTCGCGCAGGTTCGGACCAATCATCTCCAGCGATTCGCCATAGAAAACAGCCATGCCGTGATGGATGTACATGTACATCGCTACCCGCTCCAGCACGTGGGAAAGCGGGAGGACCGAAAGCACACTGTCATCCCTGTTGAATGAAAGATGAGACGCGGAGTCGATCACATTCGAGGTAAGGTTCGAATGCGTGAGCATGACGCCTTTTGGTTCGCCGGTTGTTCCTGAAGTGTAGATGATCGTTGCGAGGTTGTCCGGACAAATGGCGCTCGTCAACATATCGATCAGCTCTGGTTGTTGTTTCAGCAATTCCTCGCCGTAGTTTTCAAGTCGGAGCAAGGTGATCCCGGGGTCGTGCTGGTTCCCTGGATCCTCAAAAAAAACTACGTTCTCAACCGCGGGACACGAGGACACTGCTTCGCGGACTTCATCAAACTTGTGCTTCTGAGCAACAAATAACAGGCGCGCGCCCGAATCGTTCAGGATGTATCGAACCTGACCTGGCGTTAAGGTCGGATAAATAGGAACGTCGATCGCGCCAACCAGCAAACATCCGGCATCGGCCAGCGTCCATTCGCTCCGACTCTCCGACAGGATCGCCACGCGGTCACCGCTTCTGATCCCCAGCGAGTAGAGCCCGGCCGCGATGTTGCGACTGCGCCGCAGAAGCTCGGTTGATGAGATCGCTACCCAGTTTCCCCCGCGCTTGTAATTAAGCGCGTCGGGCCGATTGTGTTTAGCGACCGCTTGCTCAAAAACCTCTACGAGTGTTTTCGGCTCATCCGGAGCTAAAGGCACACGCGGCGGTGATTCAAATTTCGGTTCCATCGGGGGTTGGATGATCGAACTCACCGGGTAGTTACTCCATTAAGAAAGACATCGAGTACCTGATCGGCCATAGGCGCCAGTTTGTAGCGTCGTTTGGAAAGAATCCAGTTCGTGGCCATTTCGTCGAGCGCGCCAAAAAGTATTTTCGCAACGACTTTCGGATTCAGGTCGCTGCGAAACACGCCGGCGCGCTGGCCATCTTCAATAGTAGCGCGAATCAGGTTTAAGTATTCCGCGAATGCGGCGGCGGAAAACTCTTCCATGAACTTGGTTGAGCCACGCAGTTCAACCTGAAACACCACCGCCAGATCCCGATCGGCGCCCAGCCGGTCCAGATGCATGTGCGCAATGCGCCGCAAACGTTCACGCGGGTCGGTGACGCCGTCGAGCCGCTTCCTGCCGTCGGCGATAGCTTCTTCCATATTACGATCGAAGATGGAATGCAGGATCTCTTCCTTGCTTTTGAAGTAGAGGTAGACCGTGCCATCAGCGACGCCGGCTTCGCGGGCAATGTCCGCGACTTTGGAATTGAAGTAACCGTTGTGCGCGAATACCTGGATAGCGGCGCGCAGGATCGCGCCCCGTTTGTCGGAGACTACCGGACGATCTGGATTAATTGAACGGGCCGTTCGCATAGTTCTATTCAGATGAATGAATCATCACTCATTTCGTCCAAGCCTAACCGCGCGGCGCCCTTCGATGCAACCGCTGCGTCATTTGGAAAGCTTCGTGTGTTTCGTGTAATTCGTGGATCGTTTTTCTACGCTGCAGAAAAACCATCCACGAATTGCACGAATCACACGAAGTAATAAACTGCGCTGATGATATTATCTTCGATGCGTGTCTCTAATTCTTAGCGTCCATTACTTCATCGCCGCCCTACTCTGGCAGGAACAGATGGGACCGCTCAGGCAAACCTGGTCCTATCTAAACAAACCATTCACCTTTGGAAGATTGCAGGTCTCCGCGGCCACGCTGGTCCAGGGGTTGGTGGTCCTTGTTTTGGCAATCGTGCTTTCGCGTTGGGCGAGCGCTTTACTTGAACGTCGCATTGCGAAACGCGCACAACTCGATCCCGGAATTGGTTACACGATTGGACGCCTAACCAAGTATGTGTTCACCGCCCTGGGCGTACTTATCTTCCTTCAAGTCGGATTGGGCCTGGACCTGACGTCGCTCGCCGTCGTCTTCACCGCGCTTTCTGTCGGCATTGGTTTCGGCCTCCAGTACATTGCCGCGGACATTGCCTCCGGCTTCATTCTATTGTTTGAAAGACCGGTGCGAGTTGGCGACCGCATAACTATCGGAGAGAACGAAGGTGACGTACAGAGCATCAACCTGCGCACCACGACACTGGTCACGAATGACCGCGTCTCCATCATCGTTCCAAATTCAAAGTTAGTAAGCGAATGGGTAATCAACTGGTCATATGGGGATCCGCGCGCCCGCGTGGCGATACCGATTAGCGTGGCGATGAATTCCGATGTGAAGGCGGTAACAGAGACGTTGCTGTTGGCCGCACAGGATGTTGAACGCGTGCTGACGGACCCGCCGCCAAAAGTGCAGTTCCTTAGTTTCGGCGGTTACTCGCTGGATTTCCGTTTACTGGTCTGGACGCGGCATCCGAACCGGCACCCGCAAATCAAGAGCGACATCAACTATCGAATTGAAAGGTTGTTTCGTGAGCGGGGAATTGAGATTCCGTATCCGCGGCAGGAGTTCCTCCTGAAATCGCCGGACGATAGGACGTTTTCGAAGGAACTGCGAGCATCCGCCCGCGACAAGGACAGTGGGTCCGATGATGACCGGTAATTTCGTGTTAATTCGTGGATTGCAGTTTCGCCAAATCAAAAATCGATCCACGAATTACACAAACACCGGGAAACCCGGCAGGTCAGTTAAAATCCAACTTCTCGTTTTCGCCCAGGTCCGGCTGTTTACCGGTCACCATCGAGGAAACGAAACTTAACGCGAACCCGACGGTGCTGGCAGGGTTATCCCAGTACTCGCCTTTCTGAAGATTCACTCGCAGCAGCGCGACTTCAGGATCGTCTTTCCCTTTGGGAAACCAGATTTTGAACTCCGGCCTCCAGAGCTCCTCGATCTTCTGCGGGTCGCGAACTAACTGCGCCGCGCCCGTGATCGAGATGTAGCGCTGGTTGTCAGGATCGGCAAAACTCAAATTCACCTTCGGCGAGTTCTCGATCTCGCTCACCTTGTGTGAAGACAGACTCGTAAAAAACCACAAATCGCCATCCGGATCGATATCACCGTTGGAAGACATGGGCCGACTGTGCGGATCACCATTCTCATCAATTGTCGTCAACATGCAGAAGTCGATGTCCTTGACCATCTCTCGTAGTTTCTGCAGGGCCTCTTCGCGCGAATCTGCATTAGCCATAATTTTCATCCTTTACTCTGATGGGTGCGCTGATAGTTTGCGAGCACAAGTTCACAGATCAATGTCAGGGGTAAAGAAGTCCAATGTCCAAAATCCAGAAGTCCAATGTCCCATGTCCAAAGGCAAAGAAGTCCAATGTCCAATGTCCAAAGTCTGTGTAGCGTTGGGGCTGTGGTTCTTTGGAATTGCAGGTTAAGGTTCGGATTTGACCTAAGCTACTTAGACATTGGACATTGGACTTCTTTGACTTTGGACATTGGGCTTTGGACATTGGACTGTCTTTAAGTCCACTGCGTGATCCAATTCGCAAAGGTTAACCACGCGGCCGTATTCCCCACTAACAGCCGAACTGGGTGAGAAATGATGAGCAACGCCCCGACCAGCAGGGTGGCGCGATGGGGCCGGCCCCGCGTGACACAATCGTAAATCACCAGCGGCACAATAAAGAGATCAGTCAGACCGAAGAACACCAGCGGCCCGCCACTCAGTATGAAGTCGAAAGGTAAACGGGCGACTGCGGCGGGCAGTATGGCAATCGCCGACAGCAACATCAGTCGCTTGTGCACATCAGGTTTCCGGCGGTAGTAAAAAGCAGTCGCGATCAGAATCGCGAACACCAGCATATCTCCGAGCGGTATGGTCAGAAATATGAGAGGCGAGGCGAAACCCTCCGGGACTTGAAAGGATTTTGCACGTATGACTGCTGTCACGCTTCCAACGAGGATCATAAGAACGGCGAGAACGGCGCCCGCAATGCCAAGCCGGCGATGAATTCGTGTACGGTTGGCAGCGACGAGCGTGGTTTGTGTAAGAAGCAAAAGCAACCACGCGCTGAAGATGATTCCATGCAGATGGAGCAGCGGCATCAGCGGCTGCGGAGTGAAGTAAGGCCGTAGAAAGTATGTGCGCGAGAATCCGGCGAAAACGGTAATCAGAAAGGCGATCGACATGCCGGTGTAAAACAGACGCTCGCGTCGTCTGCTTTTTTCACGTTCTGTGGTTTGTGTGCGGTGATTAATTGCTTCTGCTTGGACGGCCATAGAGGTCCCTCTCGAAGATAACTAGTTGAAGCGTTCGGGTATTATCAAACTTTAGCCCAAAGTCCAAGGGTTCAAGTCCAGGTTTTTCAACCAGAGACTTACCTTATTAAGTAATATTTGCCGAATCTAAGAACTGATTAACTAGACCATCCGATTTTACTCCAGATAGACTTTGGACTTTGGACATTAGACATTGGACAGTTTTTGATTTTTAGATGACTTCGCAAATCGCCATTCTCCTGGTACTGCTGTTTGTCGCACTTGTCCTTTTTGCGATTGAACGCATCCCTATCGAAGTTGTTTCACTGGTGCTGGTGATGGCCCTCATCATCACCCAAACGCTCACCGTGGCCGAGGCGTTTGCCGGTTTCGGAAACGACATCGTGATCACGATCGCCGGTCTGTTTATTCTCACCGGGGGCCTGGCGAGGACCGGCGTGGTAGATATAGTCGGCCGGCGCCTGCACCGTTTTGCCGGGGATAGTGAGTTTCGGATAACCGCACTAATCATGGTCGCAGCAGCAATTTCCGCTGCCGTCATGAAGAACACGACCACCACTGCTATGTTTTTGCCGGTGGTGTTAGGCATCGCAGCGCGGCGCTCTATCAGTCCATCAAAACTACTCATCCCTCTGGCGTTCGGCGCCATCCTCGGCGGCACCTGCACGCTGATTGGAACGTCCACGAACCTGGCGGTGAGCGGCGCTTTACCTCGTTACGGCATTGCCCCGTTTTCTATGTTTGAGCTGACCCGCGTGGGCGTGCCCATCGTCGGGGCCGGCATGCTCTACATGTTGTTAATAGGCCTGCGCCTCCTGCCCAGACGCGACTCATCGACGTCGCTCACCGAGCAATATCACATTAGACAGTACATGACTGAGGTGATTGTGCTGGATGATTCGCCACTAATCGACAAGACTCTGGCAGAAGCCCGGATCAGTGATGAACTGGATTTAACGGTGCTGGGAATTCTTCGCGGCGATCAAAAATATCGGGTTGCGCCGTCTCCCGATGAACGAATCATGGCCGACGACTTGTTGCTGGTGCAGGGGCGCGCTGAAGACATTCTCAAAGTGAAGGGTGAAGCGGGTATTGAAATCAAAGCCGATTTCACGCTCAGCGACGCGCACCTTGAAGGCGCTGATGTAGAACTGTTCGAAGCGATGGTGCCCAAGGGTTCGGCGTTCATAGGACGCACGCTGAAGCGTTTGCAGTTTCGCGAGCGTTACGAGTTGGTGGTGCTGGCGCTGAATCGTCATGGCGTAAACCTTTTGTCGAAACTCAGCAAGGTACGCATCAGGTTTGGCGACGTATTGTTGATTCAGGGCAAGCGCGACTACGTGGAGAGCGTGGCGGCAGACGGGCAGCTTCTGTTACTCGAAGAAATTTCGCAGCGGCAAGTGCGGCCTGCGAAACGGAGTTGGGCGCTGGCAGCGTTCGGCGTATTTCTCTTCTTCTCGATTACTCATCTGGTTCCATTGTCGGTCGCCGTTCTGTTCGGTGTCATGATCCTGCTGGCCAGCCGGTCGCTCCGCACACACGAGATTTACGAGATGATCGAATGGCGTTTGCTAATACTCATTGCCTGCATGATTAGTTTTGGTTTGGCAATGGAGAAAACCGGCGCCGACCAGTTTCTAGCCGACCAGATTATTAAAGTCACCGGCCCCTATGGACCACTGGCCGTGTTGGCCGGGTTCTTTGTGATGACGGTTGCGCTCACGCAACCCATGTCGAATCAGGCAGCGGCGCTGGTGATGTTGCCCATCGCAGTGAAGTCAGCAATGTTGTTGGGTCTGAACCCCAGAACATTTGCCGTCGCGGTAACTTATGCTGCGTCTTGTTCTTTCCTGACACCGCTCGAACCCGCCTGCGTCTTGGTTTACACCCCAGGACGTTACCGGTTTTTTGATTTTGTGAAAGTAGGTTCACTGCTGACAGTAATCGTGTTTGTGATTGTGCTCTGGCTGGTCCCAGTCTTCTGGCCCCTTTAAAACAAGCACGATGTATCCGCAGATTACGCAGATTACACAGATAAAACTCAACAGTTACCGTAGGCTCTGTTCGGCCTTTGAATTCTTGATCTGTGTAATCTGTGGATTAACGCATTGGATGACGGAGAGGTCAGGCGTAGAATGAGGCCCTCGCCAAAAAGGAGTGTTCTCATGGAAGACCTTGAACGGACATTAACACCTGAATCCAACGACGCGGCCGCAGCCAGGACCGCCAGGCTTCCACGCATAACGACAGAACGAGATTTCCGCGTCGGCCAAAGCCGCATCATCGAAATGGTGGCGGCTAACGCTCCGCTGGATAAGATTCTCGAGCAATTGGTGCTGTTAATCGAGTCGCAGTCGCAAGGCATGCTCTGTTCGGTGCTGCTGCTCAGCGACGATGGAGAGCATGTGCGGCATGGAGCTGCGCCGAATCTTCCCGACGAATACGTGAGGACGATCGATGGCGCTCCCATCGGACCGAAGAACGGTTCGTGCGGCACTGCCATGTATCGAGGTGAACCGGTAATCGTTCGCGACGTCTGGGTCGATCCGCTCTGGGAAGACTATCGCGGGCTGGCCCATGCGTGCGGACTCCGCGCCTGCTGGTCCACACCGATAATGTCGGGACGAGGCAAGGTTCTCGGTTCCTTCGCCATGTACTACCGCGAACCGAGGCTGCCAACTGAAGCTGAAACGCGTCTGACGGATATCGCCACGCGCATTGCCGCGGTAGCGATCGAGCATAAACTGGCGCGGGAAATATTGGCACGCACCCAAGCCGCACTATCTCGCGCCACCGAGTCTGCCAATACCGGCGAATTTGTTTTGTCCGCAGCCGACGAAATTAACCGTCAGCTTGAGGGTATTGTTCAGAAAGCTGATAAGGGTGTCGAATTGCTAAACGAAGACCCGCCCGACTTTGTCCAATTGCGCGATACGTTCAAGACGATCTCTCGCAACGCGGAGGACGCGCTGCAGTTCACCTCAAAAATCCGCCGAACGGAAAACAAATAACTTCGGCTTTGCTTCTTCGTGTAATTCGTGGATCGCTTTTAGCTTCCTACTGCCTACTGCCTTCCGCCTTCTGCCGACTGCCTACTGTTTGGCCGTCTGCGCAATATGTAACACTGCGCCAATCGCCGCACCCAAAAACAATCCGTACGCCGCGCCCCACAAAAGCATTCCTTCTCGGCCGCCAAAGTAATCATTGAGCGCTGAACCAAGGAAGTATCCGATGGAGTTGCCAACGAAGAGCAGCGCCGAAAGCTTTACGATCGAACGCATGGCCCCGAATCCGGCTGCAAACACCACCGCCATCAGAATTGAACCAAGTACGGAGCCAACCCATTCGCCGGCCCAGCCGCGCAAAACGAAGTAAGAGCCGACCCATCCAATCGCATAAGCAAAGAACGCACCTGCGAACAGCAGATAGAATTTCGGAAGCCGCCACCGTCCCACTACGACGGAGCCCACCGCCGCGCCACCTAACACAATGAAGAGCAGAGTCCAGGCGAGGTATGCGCCCCACAATCCAAGGTTGATGTACATCCACCGTTCGGCAAAGGCGACAGTCGCGAACACGCACAAACTAACAGCGCCAAAACCGGTCGCGCCGGTTAACACAGATCGTTTCAGCGAGTGAATTGCCTTAGACATAATCTTTGATCACATTTCGTGTTTCTTCCGCTTCGTGTTTCTTTGTGGATCGCTTTTCGGCTTCGCCGCTGATGTGCGAAACGCTACGCGGCTTCACCGCTTGATGTGCGAAACGCTACGCGGCTTCGCCGCTTGATGTGCGAAACGGTACGCGGCTTCGCCGCTTGATGTGCGAAGGGCATCCGCGGCTTCGCCGCTTGATGTGCGGAAGGTCTCCGACCTTCCGGCTAAGCTCGCTCCGTCGATGGGGCTGCGCCCCCTTTTCATGTTAATGTTTCCATCCCCCGCAACCAACTGTCTGGAGAACAGTATGAGTCGACCTTTACGAGCTCTAATCATCTTAACGCCATTAATTCTAATCGTATCCTGTTCAAACCCTGCGTCTGACAAGCCCAGGGCCGTCACCAGCGACGCAGCGCCGGCCGCGTCGCAAGCTGTCGCCGGTGAGCGCTATTCGATTACGCCGGAAAACTCAGACATAGAATTCATTGGCGCCAAGGTTACGGGCAAACACAATGGTTCGTTCGACAAATTCTCGGGCGAGATCCAATACGCGGGCCAACCGGAAAAGAGTAGCGTCAGGATCACGATTGATGTCGACTCAATGACCACCGACGATGCCAAGCTAACGGCCCACCTGAAGACTGCTGATTTCTTTGATGTCGCTAAATTTCCCCAAGCAACTTTTGAATCAACCGGGATCACACCCGGCGGTGAAGCTGGCGCCACTCATACAATTAAAGGAAACCTGACCATGCACGGCGTCACTAAATCAATAACCTTCCCGGCAAAGATCGCTGCCGCTGCCGACGCCATTACTGTTGACGCCACCTTCGCGATCAACCGCAAGGACTTCGGCATCAACTACGCCGGCGCCTCCGACAACCTGATCCGCGACGACGTAGTCCTAACCCTCCGCGTCCGCGCGACGAAATAAGTCAAGTCCAAAGTCTAAAGTCCAAAGTCCAAGGTCCAATGTCCAATGTCCAAAGTTTGTCCAGGCAGACTGTGCTATCGGGACCTTGAGGCGGCTCTGCCGCACCCGGTGCGGAAAGGCTCTGCCTTTCCGAAAGTCTCCTCTACACTACTGCGGCGAGGCTCAGCCTCGCCGCACTTTGAGAGTGCGATAGTGAAGGAAGCATGAGGCTTTCCATACTAACAGCGAGCGGCAATGGTTTCCGTGTTCAAGTAAACGTACGAGCTAGATAGGTGCAAAGCCGATTTGTCTTAGATATTCAAACGTCGAATCATAAAACTCGGGCTTGCGCGTATGGTCATTCGAATCACCTGAAGGGACGACGATCACCATGCCTTGACGCGCGCGAGTGAGAAGGACGCGGTAAGCATTCTTCAAATAGATTTGCCGTTCCGGTTTGCGAACCCGGTTCCAACGATCACCCAAAAAGGACCAATGGTCCCAGCCGTCTGGAGTATGCCGAAAATCGGCGTCCCAAGTTACACAGGCCCAATCGAGTTCGAGACCTTGAATCTGAAACTCGGTCGCGACGTCCTCCAAAAAGTATGAAGACCGGACGTCCTCCTTACCGTGCAGGAACCAATGAATTGGATCGATCTTGGTTCTTACATCAATTGCATGAGGCTTAAGTCGATATGCCTGCGATGAAACAACGATGCCGTAGCGCTCTGTACCGCGAGCACGTGTTTTCAACCATCGCTTGGCGTTGTCCAAATCCCGAGAGATGACGATTGGATACTGTTCACGCAGTGCAGCCAATGTTCGTAAAGCATTATCTGTTTCAAGGTCAAGCAACTCTTTTACTAGCCGCGAAACGTTTTCAGCCCGGAACGATCGCATCGAAACTGCAAGATGCAACTCATCCTTTATGAAGACATTTGGTCGGCTTTTGATTTCATCTAAAACCTTTCCGGCCCCGTATTCGCTATCCGTTAGACGCGATGAAATATAAACATGCCAATCTGGAAAAGAGCGATTCAGTGAGTCAATCCATTCGCTTATTCCTGCTTCTCCTGTGTGAATTTCCTGGCCGCCGCCGACGAGACATACGATGACCGCCCAATCCTCATGTCGATTCATACATGAGATTAAGAACTCTGGTTCAGAATGAACAAAGTCGAGAACACCTTTTCGCCGTTTCAAGAAATCA
The DNA here is from genome assembly GCA_035273325.1 of Pyrinomonadaceae bacterium. Classification (GTDB taxonomy): domain Bacteria; phylum Acidobacteriota; class Blastocatellia; order Pyrinomonadales; family Pyrinomonadaceae; genus PSRF01. The sequence goes on from DATEPF010000051.1 coordinate 12,560, forward strand.
GCGGTCTTCGTCTGATTCCATGCGCGTTGTGCTTCATCAAAAAGAGCCACATGTTCAACGGGTGGTTGCGGATCTTTTATTCCTTCATCCCTAAATTCATGAATAGGTTGAATAAATGCCCGAACCTGACTGCGCGCCTTACCGATTCGAACAACACGGCCTTGTTCGAGTTCGCTCGCAACGTGATCGCGCGCTAAGGCCTCGCGGAGAACTGCCACAAGCGGACCATTACCTGAAAGAAAGACGCTGTAGAGTTGGTCCTGTTGATCTTGATGCTTAGTCGCCGCATTTAGACCGACCAACGTCTTACCAGCGCCAGGAACACCTGTAACAAAGCAGATTGATTTAGATGGTCCACTCCTCGACTCCCGTATTATTTCATCAATCGTGTCTGTCGTTCGAGTAATATCAGGTTTCTCGGCTTCATGTCGGGTGATGTCCTCTACCGAATGCCCTTTGTAAAGAGCCAAAGCTGCCTCGATGATCGTGGGGGTCGGACGATAACGCCCCGCTTCCCACAATGGAGCGTCGATAGGATTCGTTTGCGTTGTGAAAGCCAAGACCGCATCGATGACATCCTTCAATGAGGAAACAGTGCAAAGAATCGGCGAAAGTAGCTTGTCATTCTGTGGGGTGACGCAAGCGATTGAGGGCGAATGCTGTGTCTCGGTAGCAACCAAGATCGGTGCAATAAACTGATCGTGGCTTGATTCGTGAAAATTCTTCAGATCTAAGGCATAGTCTTGAACCTGATCGATAGCGTGTGACGTGAACCAGCTTTCGCCAACTTTGAATTCCACTACAAAAATCACGGGCCCAATCAGCAACACCACATCTATCCGCTTGCCCATGCGCGGAATCGCGTATTCTAAATAGATCTTACCCTCGCGGTTTATCAAAACATCTTTGAGGATATTGATCTCTTCTGTCCAGGCGCCTTTTTGCGTTGGTTCTGAAGACAGAGTATGGGCCTCGTTAATCCGTCCGAAGATCTCGTGACGGGATGATAATAAGAAGTCGGAGATGGAGGCAGAGTAATATGCGCGATTCATTGAGGAAGCGGACCACGACGAAAGTGCAGTGAGAATGTATTAGGCGCTTGGCACGTAAGTCAAGAATTCGGCCGCGTTTGGGTGTGCCGATACTGGCCTAGAATAAAGTTCAGGGCGCAGCCCGACTTGGAGTTCGTAGGTAACGGAAGGTCGGAGACCTTCCGCACATCAGGCGGCGGAGCCGATGAAATTGAGAACTATGTGAATCCTTAAGCCGAACCCTTTCCGACAAAATGTTGTGACGACATGTTTTTATGCTGCGGGCCGTTACGAAAGTTACTCATCTTCCGCTTACTCGTCGAGAGATTTTGGTCTTATTGGGTGGGGCTGCGGGGGTCGATGGCTGTTGGACAGTTGGTGGGTTGTGCGGGTGGGCCGGATTGGGTTGTTAATGAGCTAAGATTTATCATTTTACGCTGGATTTAGATTCTTGATTCAACTTTGACGTGCAAGCGGCAAACACCGTGGGTCGACAAAAGCAGAACCGGTGAGCGCAGCGACCGGGTCGCGTGGGTAAAATGAACTCCAAAGGGTTCCATTAGTGGAGAGCGACGACGACGCAGCAGATGAGCAAAACTGTTGACTCTATTCAGCGCGACCCGGTCGCTGCGCTCACCGGTTCTGCTTTTAGGTCGACCCACCGTAGGAGAAAAGAATGACGCGACGTCTCATTAGTCTCAAACAAATTATTCCGGTCTTGATAGTGATTGCTGCGGGCGTGTTGCCGTTGTACGCGCAGGCGGATTCGCAGAGTGACATCTTTAAAGCTGCGGCGCAGTCGACTCAGGATGGACCATGTTGGGGTGCCGTTCAGGATGACGGCATTCGCGGGTACGCAATTGTGCACCGGAGATCGCCTGTGCATCCGCAAAGCGGCGGGCGGTTCGATTTGGACAAAATACCGCATCTGGAATTGGGCGAGGCGCGCGCTGTTCCGGTGAAGAGGTTGACGAGGGCTAATGAGATCAATGGTGATCAATCGTTCTTTTCGCGCTTCGCGCTCAGTGCGGGCGGGACGCCCGCGGTCCCAGTAAAGAGGTTGACGCCTGCGCTTCGAACGGATGCTAGTCAATCGACCGATGAAGATCACTCAACGGAGGCTAATCAATCGCCGGATGCGAATCAGTCGGCGGATGGCAACCAAGGAAATCAATCGGCAAGCGATCCGTATGTTTTTCCGACGCGCAAGGAACGTTTTAATCGTTATCTGAAGAGTATGTTTGGGCCATCAGCTCTGGTTCGATCGGCAGTGACTGCGGGGATTAATCAGTGGACGGACAGTCCGGAAGAATGGGAACAAGGCATGTCAGGTTATGGAAAGCGCGTTGCTTCCAGCTTTGGCCGGAATGTGATTCACCATACCGTGATCTATGGATTGGATTCCGCGCTCAGCTGGGACACGGGTTTCAGAAAGAGCCCGGACAAGGCGTTTGGCGCGCGAGTGAAGCATGCGCTGTTGGAAAACATCACGTCGCGCACTAAATCGGGTAAGCGAGTGATCTCGGTGCCCCGCATCGCCGGTGCTTACACGAGCGGCGTGATTTCCAGAGAAGCCTGGTATCCAGAACGCTACGGCTATAAGGACGGACTGCGGAGTGGAACCAATGTGTTGCTCACCGGCTTTGCGTTAGCTCTGGTCCGGGAGTTTGTTTTTAACTTTTAGTGTTGTTTCGTGGATCGCTTTTGGAGAATCAATTAAAACGATCCACGAATTACACGAAACACACGAAAAGAATTATCGGACCCCAACTAACCCCTGGACGGATTGGATTAGTTTCTCTGAGTCGTAGCCGACGCCGTCTTTGAAAACGATCTCAACGTTTTCGATGTCACTAATCTTAGTTGCCGGGTTTCCTTTAACAATCATCAGGTCTGCTTGTTTGCCAACCGCGATTGAACCAATGCGCTTGTCTTCACCCAGAAACTTTGCGCCGTTGAAACTCGCTATCTTGATGGCCTCAACCGGTGTGAAGCCGGCTTCAACCAACAATTCCACTTGACGCAAATCGCCGAAGCCGGCAACTACGCCACCATTACCAGTTGGATCAAGCCCCGCGATCAGTAAACCTCCGGCAGCAACAAACGAGCGTTCAAAGTCCATTGATTTGCGCACCAGCGTGGCCACGGGTGAATTAGCAGGGATGCGCGAACGTGCCGTCAGGTAACGAACACGAGCGTCGATGTTCATAACGTTGAGTACGCGCGGATTCAACACCGCGCCGGCAGCGCCGATCCCGGTTTGAGTTAACGGCGCACTCGCTTCGAACACTGGCAATGTTGAGGTGATGGCCACATTCTTCGCGACAAGAGTTCGGATCGTTTCTTTTACCGGCTCACTGTTTATGTCGAGATCGCGCAGACTCGCACTCACCGCACCGCCGGGACACTTGTCGGGTTCCTTGTTGGGTACAAACTCAGAATTAGCCAGCAGGCCGTGTTCGAGATTATCGATGCCTATCTCCGCCGCTTCGCGATAACCGATTGAACAAAGGTGACCCGTGACCTTCATCTTACGTTTGTGCGCCTCTTCCACGACCGCACGGAGCTCCGCGCGGCTGATGTTCATGTAAACCTTGTAAGACGTGGCGCCCTGATCGGCCCAGAAGTTCACCATGCGACGCGCATCTTCGACACCGGTCAACTCGCGCATGACCGGTGTAAACGAACCGGCGCCTTCGAGATACGGCGCGGTGACATGCATCTTTGGACCAATCATGCGGCCACCGTCGATCAGCCGTTTGATTTCTAAATCCGTGTAGGGCGCAACGCTGCCGGTGGTGCGAATGGTAGTGACGCCGAGCGCGAGATAGAGTCGGGGAAAACTCGTTCCCATGTTTGAGTACATCGGCGGCGAGCCACCCATGGGAAAGAACATGTGGTTGTGCATGCCGACGAGTCCGGGCAGCACCGTGTGATCTTTTAGATCAATAACGTGGGCGCCATTCGGTACGGTCAGGTTCGCACCCATTCGTTGGATCTTGCCGTCGCTGATGATGATCGTTTGGGCTTCGAGAGGCGCGGCGCCGGTGCCGTCAATCACGCGCGCATTCGTGAGAGCAATCAGAGGAGCTTTGACGCGAATAAACTCGGACGCCGGTGATTGCGAGAACGAGGTGATAACTGCGGCGGCGACGATCAGCAGAATGCACAGTGTTTTCATGTTTACCTGGTGGAAGCAGAAGATGTCAGAAGCGAGGGGAATATAAGCGGCGCTTGGAGGATCGTGCAAGATTCCGTTTCGTGATATTTCGTGTAATTCGTGGATCATTTTTTTAGGGCTTATTAAGAGCGATCCACGAATTACACGAAATAACACAAACATCCCAGGCCTCGGAACTATTCAAATACTGGAACCTTGATTTTCGCGAAGCGTTATAACCTGGAAGTCGACTACAAAGGAATACCGATGAAAAACCCACTTGCTTCGCGTGCGCTGACGCTGCTCACCGTCCTCCTAACATCCATCGCAGCAGTTGGACAAGGCCAGCCTTCACTTTCCGAAATCGATCGCGTGCGTTTGGCGGAGACGTTCATGGTCGCTGATAGCGTCGGTGACCGCTTGTGGCCGGGTTGGAGTAAAGCGCCCTTCGCGGTCCTTCTGGTGACGAAGCACCACGAGTTTCTGATACGGCATCCGAAACCCTCGGCGGATTTTGCGAAGATCGAATTTGATAAACGTCTTAACTCGGACGTGTATTACCGCACCCGGCAATTTTCCAATAACCTGCTCGCCACGTTTCCAGCAATCAACGGTAGTCCTGTTTCCACGATCGTCGTTGGTCAGGCGGAAAACACGCAGGCCAGGACCTCGACGCCCTGGGTCATCACGCTGTTACATGAGCACTTCCACCAGCTGCAGGATTCACAGCCGAGTTTTTACGCCGACGTTAACGCGTTGAATTTATCCGGTGGCGATCAGACGGGGATGTGGATGCTCAACTATCCTTTTCCGTATCAGCGGCCTGAAGTACAAGAGCAGTTTGCAGTGGTCAGCAAACTACTAGCAGACGCAGTACAGGCGCCGCAGACACAACGTGCGCGAAGGCTACGCGAGTATCTCGAGGCACGTCAGAAATTTGAGTCGATGGTGTCGCCGGGCGACGTGCGTTATCTCTCGTTTCAGTTTTGGAAGGAAGGAATTGCGCGATACACCGAATACCACATTGCGCGGTTGGCTGCGTCGCATCATCGCCCTTCAAAAGAATTCAGATCACTGAAGGACTACCAACCGTTTCAGGACGTTGCAAAGGAAACGCGTGAAAGAATTCTGCGCCAATTGCCGGTCCAAAAACTGGGTGATTCGCAACGCGAAGTGGTCTATCCGTTTGGCGCTGCCGAAGGGTTATTGCTTGATCAGATTAATCCGGGGTGGCGGCGGCAGTACTTTGTGAAAAAGTTTGACCTGGCAGGACTGTATCCCGCGAGGTAGCACCATCCGCAGATTACGCAGATTTCACAGATTTTTCGTGAAATTCGTGGACAGTTTTTTTCGCTGGGAAAAGAACAATCCACGAATTGCACGAAACACACGAAGTAACACGAAATGAGATCAACGACCTGTAGTCTTGCTTCGTTTGAGATAGGTGTAATCTGCGAAATCTGCGGATGCAGTCAAATCACTTAGCGCCGCAGCGACAGGCGCCACGTGATCCTGATAACGGATCACCTGCTGGTAATGTCCAGCACCAACCAGAATTTCTGCGTACCGCTCGTAGTAAGGCTTAGCCGGCATTGCTGGTTCGTTCAAATTGCTCATGACCGGCCGCAATAATTCTTCTCGGAAAAAGTCTGCCCCACCACGCGAGTTGAGCAATGCCACAACTTCTCGCCCAAGTTCGCCAAAGCCTTCCAGTTTTTGCAGGGTGGCGCCGTCCAGTCCGAAGTTAATCTCATCGCGGAGCTCCGGGTAGTCGCGCATCACTTCGGTCTTTCGCCGGAAAGAAAGTTCATCCAGCGGCAACGCGATCGCATCTGCCTGTCGAGCGCCGATGATGGGGAAATCAAAGTTCCTGATTCGCTGCCGGCCGCATTCGCTGTTCGCCAGTTCCACGGCAGTATTAATGAGCAAGCGACAAACGTCGTGCGTCGGGTTATACCCCTCCAGCGAATCTCCCAACACGTAATCGACGTCTGCTGCCAACAACGCCTCAGCGAGTTCCATAGCCAACATTTGAAACAAAGCGAAATCGTGGTCCAGAAGCGCGCGATAGATCGTCTGGTCAGTGTGTTTGCCAAACCAGGTGCCGCTACGGCCTCCGACTTCCGAGATGATACGAGTTGTCGATGTAAGGCGTGGCTGACCGTGCCGGCCTGAACCGTCAGTTAGTACAAACACCACGGGCTTGGCCAGTGTTAGCCAGTGGTGCACGCATAGTTCGTGTCCCGGATGGGCCACGACTAAAGCGCCTTTCTTTGAGAGCAAATCCTGGATCGTCAGAAAGTCGGTGGGTAGAAATTGGGGATCGGTTGATGCCGGGAATTGTTGCATAGCTTTCGGTCACGCACACAACGACGTATCAGCGAGACGGGAAGCGCGTTGTGTCCGGTCAATAAAAGCTGCGCACGTCGGGTTCAAATCAGATTAAGAAAGCGCTATAAAATACAATCCGCAGATTAAATGTCAACCTGATTTACGGCAAGGAACTGGTTCAGTTTGCAATCAGATAATGAGTTATGAACGCAAAAAGGCGTTCGCTAATTTCACCCCAGGGTTGCGCTTTGGCAATCCTGGGTTTCGGGTGCCTGAAAAGGGCGCGATGAAAAACGGCCTGATGAAACACAAACGCAACCCCTTCAGGGTTGGGAGAATCTTTTGATGATATGCTTCACCCAGGGTTGCCAAA
>DATEPF010000052.1:0-13004 GCA_035273325.1 Pyrinomonadaceae bacterium
CGTGTGCGCAGAACGCGTCGCTATCTGGAAAGCGCTATCCGAAGGCTAGCGGGAGTTCAGTGAGCTGGCGATCGTTGCTGATACCAGGAGCTTAACGCCTCCGTGCGGAACTTGCCGGCAGATCATCCATGAATTTTGTAAGGACGCAGATATCGTGCTGGCGAACCTTCATGGAGAAACGCAGGAGTGCTCTATCGAGGAACTGTTACCGCGGGCGTTTGACGCGCGGTTCCTAAGCGGTGGTTCGAAAGCATAGGTATTTCGTGATATTTCGTGTGATTCGTGATCGTTTTATTCGAGGATGAAAAGCGACCACGAATTACACGAAACATAAGGCCTATTTGAATATGTGGAAGAACATCTCCGTCCTAATATCTCTTCTCGCTTTAACCCTTTCAACAATCTTGCCGGCGTCTGCGCAAAGGAGGGGAACGCGTATGAATACAGTTGACCTCCTCGTGCTGAATGGAACGCTCGTCACGATGGACGATAAGCGGCGCGTGATCGAAGACGGTGGTGTAGCTATCAAGGGTGGACGGATTGTGGCCGTTGGCGCCCGCCGCGACATCGTCAGACGATATACAGCCCTGCAGACGATTGATGCGCGCGGCAAGATCATTATCCCGGGACTCATCAACGGTCACACGCATATCCCGATGGTGCTGTTTCGAGGTCTGGCTGACGATCTAGATCTACAGGAATGGCTTACCAAGTACATTTTCCCCGCCGAAGCCAAAAACGTTTCCGAGGAATTTGTGCGCGCCGGCACCCGGCTCGGTTTAGCGGAAATGATTCGCGGAGGGACTACCACCTACTGCGACATGTACTACTTCGAAGACGCGATTGCGGATGAAACTGCCAAGGCAGGCGTTCGCGGCGTATTAGGTGAAACCGTGATCGACTTTCCCGTTGCCGACAATAAAACGTGGGAAGAAGCTATGGCCTACGTTGAGCGCTACGTGAGTAAGTGGAAAGGGCATGAGCTGATCACGCCGGCCATCGCTCCACACGCGCCATATACAGTTTCAGAAGCACATCTTAAAGAGGCGAAAGCCTTTTCAGATCGCACTGGGGCACCGATTGTCACGCACGTGTCTGAAACAAAACGCGAAGTGGAAGACAGCATTAAGGCGAAAAACGCGAGTCCGGTTGAATACTTAAGAAGGATTGGATTTTTGAATAATCGCGTGATCGCCGCGCACGTTGTTTGGCCGGCGGGAAATGACATCGACACCCTGGAACGCGCCGGCGTCGGTGTGGTTCATAATCCACAATCAAACATGAAGCTGGCCTCGGGAGTGGCGCCGGTGCCGCGGATGATGAAAGAAGGGGTAAAACTTGGACTCGGCACCGACGGCGCAGCCTCAAATAACGATTTAAGCATGTGGGAGGAGATGGATACGGTCGCCAAGCTTCACAAGGTTTTTACAGGCGATCCGAAAGTGATCTCTGCACAACAGGCGTTTGAGCTGGCAACCATTCGCAGCGCCCAGGCGTTGCACATGGAGAAGGAAATTGGCTCAATCGAAACCGGAAAACGCGCAGATCTCGTGTTGGTTGCGCAGGATGCACTGAATCAATTGCCTCTATACAACATCTATTCACATCTCGTTTACGCTACTAAAACCTCTGATGTGCAGACGGTTATCATTAATGGACGGTTGGTTATGCGTGATCGGCGTTTATTAACACTCGATGAGTTGGCTATTAAAGAAGGAGCAAAGGTTTTTCGCGCCCGAATCCTTAAAAGTTTGACCGGTCCTGCAGGACAATCAAATTAGTATCTGACTGTAACTGAAACCTAATCCCTGCTGCTTGCGATATATGGCGAATCTCGCCATAATAAGCGTCCAACATTTGTGAGTTTGAAGATAAGCGAGCTTTACGCTCGCTTCTTCCTTTTAGCGAGCTGTTTCGCTGAGAAAAATCCCTCGAGAGGTAGTCGCCGGTTTTGACGAGATTATTTATTCTATTTGCCTGCCTGATTTCCCTGAATTCCATTGTTCACTCTCAAACGGTTGAGCCAGCCGCCACCACCGTTGAGCCACCGAATTTTGCGGAGGTCACCCAGGTCAAAATTCAACGGGCCCGGGCGTTGATCGCAGCCCACCAGTTGGAAACCGCCGCCGCTGAACTTGAATCAGTGCGGGCCACCACCAAAGACTTTTCGGTACAAAACATCGCCTCTGTGATGTTGATGAACATCTATCTGGAATCGGGAAACTATGGCCGCGCCGAGGCGCTGTTGGAAGAGGGATTTCGTCAACGGTCAACAAGGAATGGCGACTCTGCGCGGACCTACTTTGCACTTGCGGGCCAGGCAGTAAACGGCGCTCGTCTCCATATTGCTCGTTACCGCAGTGTTGGCATCAGTACAACGGACGTGACGCTTCCGGCTGAGGCCGTCACGGACCTTGATCGGTTGCGATCGTTTCTTGAGCGTTTGATTGCTCAAGCAAAAGAGATAACCAACGAACGGCGCGCTTACGACTCTCTTTCTCTTCTTGAAGACGTCCTGGGTATTCGTTTGTCCCTGGCAAAGGATGCTGAGGACCAGGGTCGCTGGCAAGCTGAGCACTCGAGCGCGCGCCTGTTGTTGACGTCGCCGACGCAGTTAGTTTCGTTGAACGGTATCTCTGCGCTACCACCCAGCAAAGTTTCCCGGAAAGATCCTTCTGTACTTCCATACGCAACCCGCCGCAATGACGACAAGTCTGCAGAAACAGCGGCAACCCCTGCAGCGACAGCCACTGACAGTAACGCGAACGCGGCCGTGCAGACTCCACAGGGGGAGGGCGAGCCCAGTGAAGCCGGGCCGTTGAACGCGAGAGCTACCAGGCGAGTGGTTCCCGCGTATCCAGCGCTCGCGAAACAGGCGGGAGCGTCTGGTTTGGTTCGCGTTCACGTCATCGTGGACGAAAGCGGCAAGGTCATAGAAGTTTCCAAATCAGAAGGCCACGTACTCTTGCGGAGGGTCGCCGAGGATGCCGCAAGACAGTGGTTCTTCGACACGAATATGTCCAATCGCCCCTCCCGTCTGAGCGGATATATCGACTTCAACTTCACTCTTTGACGCCACCTCAGTATTCCGCATCTCTCGTTCCCACAACCACTTACCTAAAATTGACTTAAAAGTAAGGATTGGTTAAACTGTGCCGTAAATAGAGCGAAGACAATGAAGATATCGGCCCAGGAAGAATATGGTTTGCGCTGCCTTTTGCAGTTAGCTCGCGCGGATTCGCAGGGTGAATCTCTGACGATTGCGCAGGTTGCTACGCTCGAGGGTATCTCTGTAGCCAATGCCGGCAAGCTAATGTGGATACTGAATAAGGCCGGGCTGGTTCAGTCCCAACGTGGAACTAAAGGTGGGTACCGTCTGTCAAGACCGGCGGATCGGATCCGCCTAAACGAAGTCATATCGGTGCTGGATAAAGAGCAAATGGAAACGCATTGCAAGAGTTACTCGGGTCTTCTCGATGAATGCGTTCACACAGGAGATTGCGGCATCAGGCCGGTAATCGTGGAGTTGCACCAGATAGTGGAGAACGCACTATCCGAGATTACCGTGGCGCAACTGCTCGGGACAGAAGCCAACGTCGATGCCGTATTACATCAGATTCACACTTCGAAACATAAAGCGAGTTCAGATCGCCTACAGGCGTAGGACGACTGTTGATACAAGATGAGCACAGCAGAATTATTAAGTAAGCAGGAATACAAATACGGCTTCGTCACCGACATTGAATCCGACATGATTCCGCGTGGGTTGTCGGAAGACACTATCCGGTTGATCGTTGAGAAGAAAAACGAACCGGACTGGATGTTGGAGTTCAGGCTCAAGGCGTACCGGCATTGGCTGACGGTGACGGAGCCTAAGCATTGGCCCAACCTTTCCTATCCCAAGATTGATTATCAAGACGTTATCTATTACAGCGCTCCCAAACAGAAGCCCACGGTCGCCAGTCTTGATGAAGTCGACCCCGAACTCTTGCGGACGTTTGAGAAGCTGGGAATACCTTTGACTGAGCAGAAGCAACTCGCGGGAGTTGCCGTCGACGCGGTGTTTGATTCAGTTTCCGTTGCCACTACGTACAAGGAAAAACTGAAGAAGCATGGCGTGATCTTTTGTTCGTTTACTGAAGCCATTCGGGAGTATCCCGATCTGGTGAAGAAATATCTGGGCTCGGTCGTCCCCACGAACGACAACTTCTTTGCCGCGCTTAACAGCGCCGTTTTTTCGGATGGCTCCTTCTGTTTCATTCCTAAAGGCGTGCGGTGTCCGATGGAGCTGTCGACCTATTTTCGAATCAATAACTCCGAGTCAGGTCAGTTCGAGCGGACGCTGATCGTTGCTGAAGAAGGGTCGTACGTTTCTTATCTCGAAGGATGTACGGCGCCGAAGTTTGATAAAAATCAATTACACGCAGCAGTAGTTGAGTTGGTTGCGCTTGACGACGCTCAAATTAAATACTCGACAGTTCAGAATTGGTACGCGGGCGACGAGGAAGGTGTTGGCGGAATCTACAACTTTGTTACCAAGCGCGGAAAGTGCGCGGGCCGCAATTCGAAAATTTCGTGGACGCAGGTGGAGACCGGTTCGGCAATCACCTGGAAATATCCATCATGTATTCTGCAAGGCGACAATTCCATCGGCGAGTTTTATTCCGTGGCGCTGACCAACCACGCGCAACAGGCCGACACCGGAACAAAGATGATTCATCTCGGCAAAAACACTCGCTCGACGATCATCTCGAAGGGTATTGCCGCCGGTAAATCGAATAACAGTTACCGTGGTTTGGTGAAGGTGATGCCGAAGGCGGCAGACGCGCGCAATTACACTCAGTGCGATTCGATGTTGATTGGTTCAAACTCCGGCGCGCACACCTTTCCTTATATTGAAGTGATGAACAACACGTCGAGCGTGGAGCATGAGGCGTCGACGTCAAAGATAAGTGAAGAGCAGTTGTTCTACCTGCAGCAGCGCGGCATTTCGCAGGAAGATGCTGTTTCGTTAATCATCAACGGTTTTTGTAAAGATGTGTTTCTGCAGTTGCCGATGGAGTTTGCGGTTGAAGCGCAACGGCTGCTCGGCTTGAAACTCGAAGGCAGCGTCGGTTAACCGGGCGCGGAGATAGGGCAGCACGAACGGCGGGGTCGTTTCGGGCACACCTGCATCACCGCGTCATTATTTTGAGGAGTATTCATACGTGCTGGAAATCAAAGATCTACATGCGGCTATCGATGGCAAAGAGATTCTGAAAGGGATCAATCTGACCGTTAATAAAGGTGAAATTCACGCCATCATGGGCCCCAACGGTTCCGGAAAGTCGACCTTGGCTAAAGTGCTCGCCGGACACCCCGCATACGAAGTGACGAAAGGTGAAGTGATTTACGAAGGCAAAAACCTTCTGGATCTGTCACCCGATGAGCGGGCACGCGAGGGCGTGTTCATGGCGTTTCAATATCCAATTGAGGTTCCTGGTGTTTCAAACGCGCAGTTTCTGAGGTTGGCCTACAACGAGAAGCGGAAGCACCTCGGAGAAGAGGAGTTGGACCCACTGGAGTTTAAAGATCTTCTAAAAGAGCGTGCAAAGGTGGTTGAGATGGATGCCAGCTTCATGACCCGCTCAGTGAATGAAGGTTTTTCCGGTGGTGAGAAGAAGCGTAACGAAATCCTGCAGATGGCGGTGCTTGAGCCGAAGCTGGCCGTGTTGGATGAAACCGATTCCGGCCTCGATATCGATGCGCTGCGGATCGTTGCCGGCGGCGTGAATCAATTACACAATTCCGGCAACGCGGTAATTCTCGTAACCCACTACCAGCGGTTGTTGAATTACATTGTTCCGCATTTTGTGCACGTATTGGCCCACGGGCGCATCGCCAAAGAAGGCGGCAAAGAATTGGCACTGGAGCTTGAACAGAAGGGGTACGACTGGCTGAAGCCGGCCGACGATCCGAAATTGGCAGTACCGGCAAACTAGAATGGCAACTGAATTATTAAAGCAAGAAGGTTCATATCTTGAGGCGTTGCGCGAGTGGCATTCCGCGCAACCGACTTCGGGTGTTGATTGGCTCGATCGTTTGCGCAGCATTGCGATGGAGCGGTTTTCCGAGCTCGGGTTTCCGTCGGTTAAGGACGAAGAGTGGAAGTACACGAATGTTGCGCCAATCGCCCGCATGAATTTGCAGTCGAGACCTCCGGCGGCGGTTTTGGACGTGTCTGAATTTGCAGTTCCGGAAGCGGGCGAAAGCCAGTTAGTTTTCCTGAACGGTAAACTGCAAAGCGAGCAGTCTTCCCTGGCGTCTCTGGCAGATGGCGTGATTGCTGTGGACCTCATTGGCGCATGCTCCGGCGAGCGCGGGACTCTCGTGCGAGAACATCTTTCACGCTCGGCAGATTACGTTTCAAATGGCTTTACGGCGCTCAACACCGGCTTTATTTCCGATGGGGTGTTTATTCACATTCCGCGAAATGCGGCAGCCAGTCAGCCAATCCATCTTCTGTTTGTTTCCGACGGTGCTCAACCGGTCACATTTCCAAGAGTGCTAATCGTGGCGGAAGAAAACAGTAGCGCCACCATCATCGAAAGTTATCTCGGGGCCGCTGGTGCGGAGTACTTCACTAACGCTGTCGTGGAAATTGTCTTAAAAGACGGCGCCAGGTTGGAGCATTACAAAGTGCAACGCGAAGGTGCGGACGCTTTCCACGTCGCCACCACCGTAGCGGAGCTGGGCGTCAACGCTTCCTACGACACCACCACGATTAACTTTGGCGGCAAACTTTCGCGGCACGACGTGCGGGTCGTGATGGATCATGAGGGTGCAGAGTGTTGGGTGGATGGCTTATATTTGGTAACTGATAACCAACACACCGACACGCATTCAGTGATCGATCACCGCCAGCCGCATTGCACCAGCCATCAACTCTACAAAGGAATTCTCGACGGCAAGTCGCGCGCTGTATTCAACGGCAAAGTTTTTGTGCGGCATGGTGCGCAAAAGACTGACGCCATGCAGACGAATAAGAACCTGCTGCTTTCCAACGAGGCCCGAGTTGACACCAAGCCGCAACTCGAGATTTTGGCCGATGATGTTAAGTGCGCCCATGGTGCAGCTGTCGGCCAAATAGACGAAGAGGAGTTGTTTTATCTCGAGACGCGCGGCATTCACCCCGATCTGGGTCGTAACCTTTTGACGTATGGTTTCGCCGAGGAAGTTATCAATAAGATTAAGGTGGATTCGATTAAGCAACAGCTCGACAAGGCAGTGTTAAATCGTTTGAATACGCGCCTGGAAGTCTAGTTAATTGATGAGTAGTACAACTGAAAAGATTTTACCGGCCGGGAACTCGGTCGCCGCCAGCTCAACCAAAGGCTTCGACGTTGAACGGATCCGCGAGGATTTTCCGGTATTGCGGCAAAAGGTAAACGGTAAGCCTTTGGTTTATTTGGACAACGCTGCTTCTTCGCAGGTCCCTCAAGTTGTAATCGACCGCGGCAGCATCTACCTCGAAGACGAACACTCAAACATCCACCGCGGTGTTCATTACCTGAGTCAGAAAGCTACCACGGCCTATGAAGGCGCTCGCGAAAAAGTGAAGCGCTTCATCAACGCGCGTGACGTTAAGGAGTGCATCTTCGTCCGGGGTGCGACCGAAGGCATTAACCTTGTCATGCATGGTTACGGCCGCAAATTCATTGGCAGCGGTGATGAGATCATCATTTCGGCGATGGAACACCACGCCAACATCGTCCCATGGCAAATGCTCTGTGAAGAGAAAGGCGCCAGGCTGCGCGTCATTCCCATGAACGACGCCGGCGAGTTGATACTCGACGAGTATGACTCGTTGCTGAATGAACGGACGCGGTTTGTTGCGCTCAGTCACGTTTCCAATGCGCTGGGAACTGTTAATCCGGTCAAGGAGATGATCGATCAGGCGCACAAGTATGGCGTTCCGGTATTGATCGATGGGGCCCAAAGCGCGCCGCATATGCCGGTGGATGTTCAGGATCTCGACTGCGACTTCTTCGCCTTTTCCGGTCATAAAATGTTTGCCCCGACCGGCAGCGGCATAATTTACGGCAAGGCCGATTTGCTGGAGCGGATGAATCCGTTTCAGGGCGGCGGCGACATGATCAAGAGTGTGACGTTTGAAAAGACGACCTACGCGGATCTGCCGAACAAGTTTGAAGCCGGTACTCCGGCAATCGCTTCGCAGATTGGCCTCGGGGCTTCCATCGACTATCTCAGCTCGATCAATCGTGTGCGGGCCGCCGCGCACGAGCATGAACTGTTGCGGTATGCGACGGAAAAGTTAACTGAGATAGAAGGTGTGCGGATAATCGGCACGGCGAAAGAGAAGGCGAGTGTGCTGTCGTTCGTGATTGATGAGATTCACCCGCACGATATCGGCACGATTCTCGATCAGGAAGGAATTGCCGTGCGCGCCGGACATCACTGCGCGCAGCCGGTAATGCAGCGCTTCAAAGTCCCCGCAACTGCACGCGCATCGTTTGCGTTTTACAACACGAAAGAAGAAGTTGATGTGCTGGCGGAAACAATCAAGCGAGTAATAGATATATTTAGTTAGCTGCTAAACGGTGGATTCGTGTAATTCGTGGATCGTCTTTTGGCCCTTAAAAATCGATCCACGAATTACACGAACTAACACGAAATTGCTATGTCCGAATTAAGCGAGCTTTACCAACAGGTCATCCTCGACCACAACAAGAAGCCGCGTAATTTTCGCAAACTCGAAACTGCGAACCACTCGGCTGAGGGATATAACCCTCTGTGTGGCGATCAGTTGACCGTATATCTCCACTTGGAAAACGACGCGGTGAAAGAGGTTAGTTTCGAAGGTTCCGGCTGCGCTATCTCGAAAGCGGCGGCTAGCATGATGACCCAGGCGGTGAAGGGAAAGAACAAGCAGGAAGCTGAACAACTTTTTACAGAATTTCATGGCATGGTAACTGGCGAACTCGATGAGGAGGCCACTCCCAATAATCTCGGTCACCTCAAAATTTTCGCTGGCGTGCGTGATTTTCCAGTGCGCGTAAAGTGCGCCACCCTTGCCTGGCACACGATGCACGCGGCGTTGAATAACCAGGAGATCGTTTCCACCGAATAGCTTTCACCTACGATCGGCTTTGCCTCAAAAGTCGAATAAGAGGACGATCCTGTTATTTCGTGTATTTCGTGTATTTCGTGGATCGTACTTTTGCAGCCTAAAAAACGAATCCACGAATAACACGAAACGGATTGAGTTCGACTTTTGGGGCAAAGCCCCTACGATCAGAAAAAAGGACCGGTGCGGGTTGCCCCGCCCCGTCCTTTCTCGTTAGTAGTCGCCTTAAGTCTAACGACCTAAACCAAACAATCTTGCGTAAATGTTGTCGGCTGACGATCCAGTAATGCTGAAGCTTACTGGTTGATTGCTTACAACAAACGAAACGCAGTCTCCCTGGTTCTTGAATGTGGGAAAGTCAAAGCGCTCCCATCCACCATCCTTACACTGGTCCTTGTTAGTGGGAGGGCCGGTTTGTAAATCGCAGGCGTCGCCGATCCCATCGAGGTCAAAGTCTTCCTGGTTTGGGTTCGCTGACAGCGGACAATTGTCATCCCCGTCAAGCACGCCGTCGTTATCGTCGTCCGCATCGCAAGCGTCACCTTCACCGTCATCGTCCGTATCGGTTTGCGCGGCGTTAGGCACCAACGGACAGTTGTCCTGATCGTCGGTCACGCCGTCGTCATCCACGTCCGAAAGAAGCGAAAAGTAACCAACCGGAGCGTCATGGTCAGACAAACCTTCGGGTCGAGAACTATCCGAAGCGAAGGAATCTGAGAAGTCCGCGTTGTAACGCGCGTACGCGAATCGCGTGTGGAGCGCCAACATATTATTGTTGACGAGTACATGATCAAGTACCTGCGCATTGCCCTCGAAGACGAATGAGTACCGCTGGTCGGCGGGAAGAGTATTTAGCAAATTGGTCAACGTGTGTGACCATCGATCGGGCGTACTGGGCTCCACCACCTGTTCCGGAACCACAGGGTTCCCCTTTAGTGTTCCTACCACATCGGTCAGTCCGTCATTAAAATCGAAAGCGTTAAGATCTCCCAGCACGACGAGGTTTTCAGTCTGTAAAGACTCAATTAAATCTGCAATGTCTTCGGCCTGCAGTCTTCGCTTCTCGCGATTGCGCGCGCCTTCTGTTCCGCCGCCGGCTCGAGGGCGCGTGCTATCGACCGCAATGAGCGACTTCGTGTGGTTTAAAACGACCTTCACCGGCAGGGTCGCAATACCGCCCAGCAGCGGTACGTTAACCGTCAGAATGTAGGCCGGGCGATCGTGTAAAAGATCGGGTGCTTCGCTTAAGTAAGAGAAGGTGGCGTTGCGGTTATATTGCACCGGAGTGCCCACCACCGTAACCCTGGCGGTATTGACGAGGTAACCGACGTCCTGACTATCGCTAAACGTTGAAGCGCTTTCTTCCAGATACGCCTCGTAGTTCACTCCGGGGTCGGCGGCGTCGGCATTAATCTTGTCCGCCAACTGTTGGAGCGATGGCAGGTCAAAGACCTCAATCACGCCCAGCACGTCCGGCGTACGCAACACGTTGCGCACGGCCAGAGATGCCTTGTTAAGACGATCGGCGAAATTTGCGTTTGAGACACCGAAGTTCTCAAGGTTGGCGTGCGCAACGGTGAATTCTTGGTTGCTGCGCGACGGCACGGGCGTGGCAGCCGTTACTCCCCCCGAGAGGCCCGGGGTGACTGACGCCTCAAGAACGATCCGGTAGTTATCAAACGCGTAGTCGAGTGGGCCGACAACGCCGGTAACAGTTGTTCCGGTCGTAACTTGCACCGAAGCTCGACGTACGCCGGCCGCATCCGTTAAATCGTCGCTGTCGACCATGATGCGCTCGAAGTTACCGTCGAAAATCGGCGGCGCGGGCGGCTGTGAACCTGCATAAGGCCCATCGTCGGCAACCGGAATTGGATCGCCGGCCTCGATGCCCGGCTCGCGGAAAGGCCGCGGACGCGGTGGCTCAACTCCCCAGAACTCACCGAAATTATTTGTCGCGTGCGAAACGGTCATGGATTCAACCAGAACACGCATTGACTCGTAACGCTCCAGCTGAGCACCACGGCTCAAGGCCGCCGGGTTAAAGATATTCAAGCCAGCGGCGGAGACTGCTGCAGGCAGTGAATTACCGCTGGAAAGGATCGTGATGGTGAGCGGCCCGACGATTTCAGTTAACGTCTCGGGATCGGCCGGAGTAGAAGGTTCATCGCTCGACGCTGGACGGAACTCATCGACTGTACCGGTTATCTGGATGGAGTCGCCGACAGCCACCGTCGGAGCGCTCGAGGTGAAAACGAAAACGCCTTCGGAAGTATCTGCGTTGCCATCGCCGAGTGGATCCTGAAGAAAGAAGCCATTCGTTTTTCGCGCTGTAACAACGCCGGTGGTAATGACTGCCACGCCGTCGTACGGCGACTCGGCTCCGTTACCTTGAATCTCGGCAATAGTCTTGAAAACGGGCGGGACCGGGCAGTTATTAGCACCGTCAGCAGTAGGCGTTCTTGCCAGGTAGCTTGATGTGTTTCTCGCGCCTCCGCTGCCGTTCGGACAACGTCCGATCGATTGAGTGTCAGGACTTCCACCCCCGCTCTCGTCGACCTGGGGCTGTCCAGCATTGTGCAACACCAACAGACCCGGATCGTCAGCGTCAGCGGTGTCGTAAACAACGGCATCTACAAGGCTCACCGTGGTTACGGCCGTGTTAGTTGGAAAATTCGTGCCATCGGCCTGGTATAGAGCAACTGCGTCCTGGCCGTTTTGAAGAAGGTTTCCTGCGAAAACGAGATCTACGCCCGGAACTGCGGTGTTGCCGAGTGTGAAGTAACCGTTGGCGTTGGTAGTAAATCCGTCGAGGTCGAACGACGCATACGAAAGATCGTTACTGCCGTTATAGAAGACCACAACCAGGCCCGTTAAAGAGGTGTTGCCGGCACCGCCGTCGTAAAGTTCAACAAACTCAGCCACATCTCCGCCCGGAGTGTCGGAATCCAATTCATTGATTATGACATTTGTTGGTGTAGGACTTGGGGAAGGGCTTGGACTTGGCGAAGGTGACGGCGAAGGAGTTGGATCCGGTGTCGGTGAAGGAGTAGGTGTCACATTGTCATCACCACTTACCGTAAAGTTATCAACTCTGCCGGTACCCGTCGTCCCGACAGTCGCTCCACTTATGGACGTCGTCGAAGTGTCAACGAGTCTGATGTAAACCGTGGGTTGATTGTCTAAAGCGGCAACGCTACTCAGATCAAGCGTTCTTCTCGATGCGGTCAGAGGGCTACCACTGCTGACCCAAACCTGATTCGAAACAGCATAGGTGCTATTAGTGCCCGTCGCGTCGCTGAAGGTAGAACCGTTCGTACTATATTGGACCTTAAAATCTCTGGGCCCGGTGTTACTACCGGTTTGATCCCAGGTTATGCTAATTGCGGTATAACCGGTCGTGCTGAACGAAAACTGATAATAATCTCCGACACTCCAATTGTTAGAAGAAACTGATTTTGCAGATCCGTTTCCGACTGGGTTGCTCCATGCGGTTGATGAGCTCGCGTGAAATCCAGTAAAAGCCGAACCAGCGGTCAAAGCTCCTGAATCAGCCGTCGCCGACCCGCCCGAAACTATCGGCGTTTGTCCGGTATTCGTTGTCGTTACTCCGTCAAAACCCCAGGCAGCGATGACGCCGGTGGCAGCAGACACGCGGCGGAGATTTGGCGCTAATATCAGCGCCATCCCTAAAACAGAAAGTGCTAAAGCTATTGTCAATAGAGTAAAAGGTGAAGATAAGCGGGGGCGATTAGGCATACAAAGGTCCTTTCAAAACAGATCTAGAAAATGTTCCGCACGTTGTGATTCAGGGATTACCAGAAGACAAGCCCTAGGAATGTGAAAGAGGTTTGTACCCTACAATCTGCCATATGGTCAA
>DATEPF010000053.1:0-15876 GCA_035273325.1 Pyrinomonadaceae bacterium
AAACAGAAACAACTGAGTTCAAAGGCACCGCCGGAACAACGCAGAAGAAGCGCGACAGTAATGAGCCCGCATTGCTGAAAGCAGTCCGCACCGGTAAACACGAATTTTATGATCGCGTGGTTTTTGAGTTTGAAGGTAACGCAGTCCCCGGTTACGTCATTGAGTATGTGGACAAGCCGGTCCGAGACTGCGGTCGCGGTGAGGTGGTGGCGGTGCGCGGCGACGGATTTCTGATGGTTACCTTGCAACCTGCCAACGCTCATACGGAAGCTGGTCAACCGACAGGGCGAAACGTGCAGCTAAATTCGGACTCGAGGCTGATAAAAGATTTGAAACTGATTTGCGACTTCGAAGCACAGGTACAGTGGACGGTGGGTTTGTCATCACCAAACCGATATCGCGTTCTGGAGTTATCCAACCCGGCGCGGTTAGTGGTGGATATCACGCACCGGAAAAGTGGAGAGTGACCAGAGGTTGCGCTTAGTTTCTTCGGGGTTGCGCTAACAGTACCGCAGATTCATCTTATCTAGTGTTACTTCGTGTGTTTCGTGCAATTCGTGGCTCGCTTTGTTTTTGGTGCCAAAAAAGACTATCCACGAAACACACGAAATAACACGAATCACGTTGAACTTGACGTTTGAGGCAAAGCGTCCCTTCACAAGAAATTCTCCCGCAAGATCCGGATAGATCGTTTCTTACTCGCTCACTATTATTCAACTGTTCAAACTAATTACCTTTTGAAGAGGTGGTAACATGAGCGCAGTAATGAAAAAACAGATGGACCTCTTGACTGATGACAATACGGCGAAATGGAATGCCGTGTTGTCTAAGGATTCCTCCAGCGATGGCCAGTTCGTTTTCGCCGTCAGCTCCACAGGTATTTATTGTCGTCCGTCGTGTCCGTCGCGCCGCCCGCGTCGTGAAAACGTTTCATTCTTTCAGTTGCCCGCAGCTGCGGAACGTGCGGGATTCCGCGCTTGTCTCAGATGTCAGCCGAAAGAGACGCGGGTGGTTGATGACCATGTCGAGATGGCCCAACGCGTTTGCAAACTAATTGAAGAGAGCGATGGAGAACCTACGACGTTGGCGAAACTGAGTCAGGCAGTTGGCGTGAGTCCGTTTCATCTGCAGCGTACTTTCAAAAGTGTTATGGGAATCACGCCCAGCGAGTTTGCGGAAGAGTGCCGTATCCGTAAGTTTCGCAACAGCGTTCGCAGCGGTGACGCCATAACTCAGGCAATCTATGATGCGGGTTACGGTTCCAGCAGCCGGCTTTACGAAGGCGCGGCTGCACAGCTCGGAATGACTCCTGCGACGTACGGCAAAGGTGGCAGGGGTGCGGTGATCAGCTACGCGGTCGTCGAGTGTCATTTGGGAAATCTTTTGGTTGCTGCGACGAGCAAAGGTGTTTGCTCCGTTAAACTTGGCGACACGCCGGAGCAACTCGCGAACGACCTGGCAAAGGAGTTTCCATCAGCCCGTATCAGTTCCGACGAACACTCTCTGCAACCTTCTGTTCGGGCGGTCGTCGATTATCTCAAACACAAAACTCCCCACATCGACTTGCCGCTCGATATTCAGGCGACCGCTTTTCAACGTCAGGTATGGGAACAACTTCGAGCAATTCCGTACGGAGAGACTTATTCGTACACGCAAGTTGCGAAGGCCATCGGACGCGACAAAGCAGTGCGCGCCGTCGCCCGAGCTTGTGCGACAAATCCGGTCGCCCTCGTTATTCCGTGTCATCGTGTGGTTCGTGAAGACAGCAGCCTTGGCGGTTATCGCTGGGGTCTTGACCGGAAGAAACAGCTACTAAAAGACGAGAAAAAACACGCGAAATAGTCCGGTGCGGTATTGGCGGACGTCCTCTGATAGGTTTTCTTCCGAAACTACGCGTTAACAAGCAGGGAGAAGAAATAATGCTTAAAACAATGGTCATCATAATCGCGCTATTGATTGCAGCTGTTAACGTTTCGGCGCAAACTGGGCGTACACAGAAACCCGGAAAACGTGTTCATCAGACAAGCGCAATCAGGATTGGTCCTCCGACGACTTACCTGAAAGAAGGGCTAACGATCGAACAAGTAATTAGAGTTCTGGGAGAACCAATGAGTGTTTCTCAACGCGAGCAACAGGGCACGTCGATCGAGATCTTGCATTTTCAACGTGGCTCCAAACGGGTGTTGATTGCAGAGTTTGTTAACGACGTGCTTGTTGGTTCGAGAACTGAAACAGTGGTTGCGAAAAACACCGACTAAGCGTTTGGAGTAATGTTATGAGATTCAAGCTACAAATCATGTTGTTGGTGGCGTTGAGTTTAGCAATCAGTTCCCAAGTTGCGGCGCAAGCGCCGACCGCCGCTGAGCGCGTCGCCGAACTACGGAGCCAGCTACTGGAGACGCAGGCTAAAGAGGCGGAACTTGAAGCACGACTGCGACAACTGGATGAAGACATCAAACCGGAGAACATCGAACGCTCGCTGGCGGGTGTCGGTTCGACAAAGCCCGAACAATTAAGGGAACAACGCCGTCGGCAACTGGCGATCGAAAGAGACGGAGTACGCGCCCAACTGAAACTACTTGCGACCAGTCGTGAACGCCTTGAGACCGCTATTCGGTCTACCGAGGGCGTTGCTTATCAGCAAAGCGCTGAATTGGCAACGCCACCTGTTAGCCAGGCCTTAATGGCCCAGACCGGCTTCGGCTCGCGCTGGCTTGGCGTGACAGCTGCACTGGCCATTACCATAGCCGGTTTGATTTTCGGAATTGCGTTCGTCCGCCGCCGCTCGATGTCGCGCTAACGTCGACACAATCGAGCTCACCTAAACACCGCTTCGGCAAAAATAAGCGCTAACTTCACCTGTATGACAGGTGTTGTGCGCATTGGA
This sequence comes from Pyrinomonadaceae bacterium, assembly GCA_035273325.1. Classification (GTDB taxonomy): domain Bacteria; phylum Acidobacteriota; class Blastocatellia; order Pyrinomonadales; family Pyrinomonadaceae; genus PSRF01. The sequence goes on from DATEPF010000053.1 coordinate 2,888, forward strand.
ACGTCCGGGTGGCACTACAAGCACTGGCTGGGACTTTTTTATCCGCCGAAGCTTGCGCCGAAGGAGATGTTCCGTTTTTATTCCCTTCACTTCGACACCGTAGAACTCAACAACACGTTTTACCGCCTGCCGAAGCCGGAAACGTTCGAATCGTGGCGCGACAATTCACCAAACGATTTTCTATATGCCGTCAAGGCGAGCCGCTTCATCACGCACATGAAGAAGCTGAAGGACCCGCGGTCGTCGACTGTGAAGTTCTTCCACGGTGCTGAACGACTCGGTCGAAAGCTGGGACCGATCTTGTTTCAACTGCCACCTCACTGGCGAGTTGATACCCAACGACTGTCAGACTTTCTGGCAGAGTTACCCGAAGAACATCGTTATGTGATTGAGATTAGGGACGAGACTTGGCTGGTGGAGGATGTTTATGAGTTGCTGCGCCAATTTAACGTAGCGTTTTGTATTCACGATCTAGCGCATATGCAAACGGCTTTGGAGATTACTGCTGACTTCACCTACATCCGTTTTCACGGACCCGGCGCCGCCAGGTATCGAGGGTCGTATTCTGACTCGGCTTTGCGTGAGTGGGCTGAGCGGATCGCAGAGTGGCGCGATGCAAGTGTCGACAGCTACGTTTATTTCAACAACGATATCGGCGGCCACGCAATAAGGAACGCACAAACGCTCAAACAACTACTCGGCGTTTGAGTTATTCCACTGTTACTGACTTCGCGAGGTTACGCGGCTGATCAACATCGCATCCACGGCGTACCGCAATGTGATAAGCCAGTAGTTGTAATGGAATCACCGACAAAATTGGGGACAGTAGATCACTCGATGGCGGGATGTTGATGACGTAGTCGGATTCATTGGCCGACATCGTGTCACCTTCAGTCAGGACCGAGATCACAATTCCTTCCCGCGCTTTTACTTCAACAATGTTCGAGTGCGTCTTTTCATAACGCAGCTCCGATGATCGGTTGCCTTCTTCACGCGTGTTAATGAAGAGCACGGGAAGTCGTTCGTCAATCAAAGCATTCGGCCCGTGTTTCATCTCGCCCGCTGGATAACCTTCAGCATGTATGTAAGAGATCTCTTTCAGTTTTAACGCGCCTTCGAGGGCGACCGGGAAGTTGATTCCACGGCCCAGGTATAGGAAATCAGTCGATCGGAAAAACTCTTTCGACAGTTCTTCAATCTCGTCAGATTCGTTAAGTTGGTGCTCCAATTTTACGGGTAACTCGGCCAGTTGCTGTGCATGATGCTTGGCTTCTTCTTCCGATAGGGCGCCCCGCAACCCACCCAGATAAAGACCCAGCAAGTACAGAGCTACCATCTGCGCGGTGAACGCTTTTGTAGAGGCCACGCCGATTTCCGGTCCGGCATGCGTGAGAATCGTGCCGTCCGCTTCACGCATAATCATGGAGCCCTGCACGTTGCAGATTGCCAGCACTTTGGCGCCCCGTTCGCGTGCTTCTCGAAGCGCGGCAATCGTGTCCGCAGTTTCACCGGATTGCGAAATGACCAGCAACAATGAATTGTCATCGACAACAGGATCGCGGTATCGAAACTCTGAGGCATAGTCAACATCGACCGGCACGCGCGCGAGCTGCTCGATCATGTACTTGCCCGCAAGTCCTGCGTGCCAGGACGTGCCGCAGGCAGCAATCTTGATTGATGTAAATCGTTTGAAATCGTCCTCGGTGATGTTCTTCATCTCGTCGAGGAACACTTTCCCAGTGTCGAGAGATATGCGGCCCTGCACAGTGTCGCGAACCGAACGTGGCTGTTCGTAAATCTCCTTCAGCATGAAATGCTTGAAGCCACCCTTCTCGGCCATTATCGGATCCCAGGTAATGCGTTGGATCGATGGTTGGACCGGGTTGGCCTCGAAGTCGGTCACGCGAACGGCCTCTTTGTTGATGATGGCCATTTCGCCATCTCCGAGGAAAAAAACGTCGCGTGTGTGTTGAAGGATCGGTGGGATGTCGGAAGCAACAAAGAACTCGCGATTGCCCAAACCGATAACAACCGGTGGCCCCTGACGGACCGCAATAATCATGTCAGGCTCATCTGCGTTGATAATCGAAAGCGCGAAGATTCCTTTTAGGTCAAGCATTGCACGCCGCACACTCTTCTCGAAGTTACCTTCTTCCTTCAAGTATTCCTCGATTAAGTGGGCAATAATTTCAGTGTCGGTTTCAGTTACAAACTCGTGGTCGGTCTTACGAAGTCGCTCCTTGAGTTGTAAATAGTTTTCAATAATCCCGTTATGGACCACCACGACGCGGCCGGTGCAATCACGATGAGGATGGGCGTTCTCCTCGGTTGGCCGGCCGTGAGTTGCCCATCGCGTATGACCGATCCCGTAAGTTCCATCCAGCGGACTTAGGCGGATTACCTCTTCCAGATTGCGTAGCTTGCCTTCGGCACGACGTATTTCCAGATCGTGTCCTTCGCTAACCACGGCAATACCAGCAGAGTCATAGCCCCGGTATTCCAGTTTCCGTAGGCCGTCGATAATGAGTGGTACAACCTGCTTGTCTCCAACGTATCCGACTATTCCGCACATATGTTATCGATGAAAACTATTCATCCCTTTCAAAACGTTTCTTAACTACTGCAGGCACTCCAGCGACCAGCGTGTCTGGTGGTACATCTTCGGTAACAACTGAGCCGGCGGCAGTGGACGATCCTCTGCCCACTTTCACCGGCGCCACCAGCATTGTGTCCGAACCAATTTTCACATCGTCTTCGATGATAGTTGGATGCTTAGTGTGGCCGTCGTAATTACAGGTGACGGTTCCGGCGCCAATATTTGTTCGTTCGCCGATAGTTGCGTCCCCCAAATATGTCAGATGCATTGCCTTTGAGCCACGGCCGAGCCGCGATTTCTTTACTTCCACAAAATTACCAACGACGGAAGTTTCCTCAAGTTTTGCATTCATGCGCAAATGTGCAAATGGACCCACAGAGCAGTTCGACTTCACTTCGGAGTCAATGATCACGCAGTGGTCTTTGATAGTTACGTCGTTACCGAGTTGTGAGTTGGTGATGCGTGCACCGGCGCGTATCTCGCAGCGTTCGCCTATCACTGAAGATCCTTCAATTGAGACTCCCGGGTAGATTATCGAGTCACGACCAATCTGTGCCTGGGCGCTCACGTAAGCATGCGCAGGGTCAATAAACGTCACACCACCGTCGATCATAAGCTTCCGAATGCTGTTGCGACGGAGCAGGTTTTCAAACTCCGCAAGCTCCGCCCTGGTGTTCACGCCGGATACCTCCCGAGGGTCGGCATGAACAAAAACGTTAACGGTGTCTCCTTGCGCGAGCAGGATTGCCGGTACGTCGGTCAGGTAGTACTCACCTTGTTCGTTGGTTGGTTGTATCTGCTTCAGCCCGTCGAATAGTTTCTGCGAATCAAAACAATAGATACCAGAGTTAATTTCTTTGATCTGTTTTTCCTCGGCAGTCGCGTCCTTCTGTTCGACGATACGAGAAAACTCTTCGGCCTGATCGCGAACAATGCGGCCGTATCCGGTCGGGTTCTCCAGCCGAACAGTCAAAATTGAACAGGCAGCTCGCTTTTCGCGATGACTATCAATGAACGACGTCAAGGTTTCCGATTTTAAGAAGGGAACATCGCCGGAAAGAATTACCACCGTGGAGTTAGCCGTCGCTAAATGGACGCGCGCCGACATAACAGCATCACCGGTCCCTCTTTGTTCAGGCTGAAGGACAAATTCTGCGAGGTCGCCAATTTCCGTCCCTACAGTTTTAGATACCTGTTCTCCCTGGTGTCCGATGATTACGTAAACTTTCCGGGGACTGAGAGACTTGGCCGTGCGGCTCACGTAATTGATCAAAGGCAAGCCGCCGATTTCATGCAGCACTTTTGCGCGCGACGATTTCATTCTGGTACCAAGACCGGCGGCAAGAATCAAAACATCGAGCGGTTGATTTGTTGGGGCAGACGGCAACGCGGGATCTTTCGGCATGAGTTAAGCGGAAACAGCAGGTTGTACTTGCTGGAGACAGGCTAGCACGACATCAGCCAACACCTCAGGATTGTGACGGACTTTTTCACCTTCTTCGAGTAGATTTGCGCGCACCACTTGAGTGGAACGATCAACTACCGAGTCCAGCGCATCATCATCCAGGCCAATCTGGAATGCGCCTTCAAGTGCATACCGTTCAGCTTGCTCTTGAGTGATCTTTTTGTCATTGATGACCACAAAGTCAAAGTGAATTTCAGGAGCGTAGTGGCGAATAGTCTCCAGATGTTGGCGGGCGGTATAGTTGTCCGTCTCGCCGGGTTGAGTCATTAAATTGCAAATATAGATCTTGATAGCTCCGCTCTCAGCGATCGCCTGGGGCACCCGCGCGACCAACAGGTTTGGCAATATGCTCGTGTAAAGCGAACCCGGACCGACGGTGATTACATCTGCGGCGCGTATTGCTTTTAGCGCTGCCGGGAGCGGAAGACATCGCTCAGGCTCCAGACTCAAGCGTCGTATAGGCACCCTTGACGCCGAGATTTGAGTTTCGCCTCGAACAATTTCTCCGTCCTCCAACTCGGCAATCAACCGCACGTCGCTGATAGTCGCAGGAAAGATGTGACCTTTGCTGGCTAGAACTTCTGACGATAAACGAACAGCCTCAGTAAAGTCGCCAGTAACTTCCGCCAATGCCGCCAGGAAGAGATTTCCGAAACTGTGACCACCTAATTCACCATCGCCTCTGAAACGGTGCTTGAACAGGCGTGAAATCAGGTTGGAGTCTTCGGACAACGCAATCATACAGTTGCGTATGTCGCCGGGGGGCAACATCTGCAGTTCTTCACGTAATCGTCCCGAACTCCCGCCATCATCCGACACGGTAACGATGGCCGATAAGTTTGCAATCGACGGCTTCTCCACTCGCCGTTCGCCAACGAGACGCTTGAGTCCCGACAACAAAGTGGACAATCCCGTGCCGCCGCCAAGCGCAACAAGGTTTAGACCGCGATAACTTGTAGAGGAATAAGCCAAGATTTTCGTCTCGAGAGTCGGACTGTTCTCAATCCGCGCACGGAATCATATCAAAAGAAAAGGTGTTTGGAACGCTGTGATAATTGGCGACGGAAAGGACGAACGTGTATTAGAGACGCGGCTGGAAGATAAGCCGGTCGAAGTCCGGATCGTTGCGGAGAGAGGTCAGGTCATGATCATGCTGGGCCCGAACACGCAAAGTCGGTTGTAAATCAAGTGCGCGTTGCAGTGACTGAAGGGCGAGATCAACCGAGCCGAGACGAGCGCGCGTAGCAGCGAGACCATAATGAATGTGGGCGGCCTCGGGTTCGCGCTTGAGTGCCCGTTCGAACATCTCCTGCGCCGCGACGTACTCGCCACGATTCAATTCGATCACACCGCGGTCATAAAGAGAATCGGCGTCGCGAGGAAGCATGCTCTCTGTGCGTAGTCGCGCGTCAGCGACCGCCAGATATGTCCGCGCGCGGGCGGCAACTTCTGATACTTGTGAATATTTGTCGAGCAGTACCCGAAACTGGTTGCGAGCTTCGCCAAACCGGCCTCGTGTGAATTCTTTGTGGGCCCGTTCAAACGCCTTCATCGCCGCGGATTCATCTACCGTAGGTTGGCGAGGTGGCGGAGGGGGAGCCGGAGTTGGACGTTGGGCACGGACAGCAGCTAGCTTTTGACTCTTCTTGACTCTAACGTCCGGAGACTTTTTCGCTGCGCTTGCCTTGCGCGCAACGGGCTTGCGAGCCGGCGCCTTCCTGGCAGGGCGCGCCTTTGCCGCAACTCTCTTTTTGGCCGCACCTTTTGCTTTCGCTGCTATGCGGCGGGTTGCAGGTTTTTTGGCTACAGTCTTTTGCGGAACCGCCCTTTTCGCCTTCGGGCGATCGCTCTTCCCAGTCGTATGACGCTTCGCCGCCGGCTTAGCCGACCGGCTGGAAGATGCACGTGACGTTGACCGTCGTAGTCCTTTTGAAACTGCGCTCATGAGACTTCAGATTGAAGGGTTAATGCGGGTCAAAGCAAGCCGAAGATGCGGGCGGAGAATAACATAGGCGTACCGCTAAATCAACGCATAATCAGGAGTTGCGGGCCTTGTTGACACACGTGTCACCCGTTAATCAGGACGCGTGCTAAACACTGGAAAACACTTGCTGCACATTGTTGGCTGTGCTACATTCCCTTCCGGTTGCAGGAAGGTTTTTCTCCTGTGGATCGCGCGAGAGTTGAAATAAAACAAGCACTTTGTTTTCTGAGGCTTAACAGGCCAATTCGATTGTCGCGGTAATCGCCCGCCGTTTGTCCCTGCCTTCCCAATCAATCTAAGAAAGATGTACTAATGGCAGACACGCCCATCTTGCTCCGAGAGCGTCAGTATCACCAGATTAAAGCTGTGCTGGCCCGACTCCGAATGGACTCGTCGGCGAGAGTTGTTTTCCTCGTTGATAAAGACGGCCAGGAGATAGCCGTCCAGGGTGAAGTCGGAAACATCGATACGACGAGTTTGGCGTCCCTTGCCGCTGGAAACGTAGCCGCGACCGGAGGTATGGCCGAACTGATCGGCGAGAAAGAGTTTCCTACCCTATCTCACGAAGGCGAACGCGAAAGTATTCATATCTCGGTGATAGGTCGATTGCTATTGGTCGTTGTGTTTGACCAGCGCTCTACGCTGGGTCTCGTGAAGCTTCGAAGCAGGCAGGTGTCCCAGACGCTGTCCACAATGATCGACGAGATAACCCAGGCAGAGTTTGACGACAGCGACTCGCCGTTCGCCGAGATTACCGACGAAGACATCGACAGTTTGTTCAAATAACCGAAAAGAAAAGCAATTGCCTTATGACTTTCATTAACTACGCATCCAGAGAGATTAACTGCAAAATCGTTTACTACGGTCCGGGACTGTGTGGCAAAACCACGAACCTGCAGCACATCTTCGAGGCCACTGCCCCACAGGCACGCGGTAAGCTCATCAGCCTGGCAACCGAAACCGATCGCACATTATTCTTCGACTTTATGCCCCTGGAGTTGGGTACCGTCCGTGGTTTCAAAACGCGTTTTCACTTATACACGGTTCCAGGTCAGGTTTTTTACGATGCGTCGCGCAAACTAATTTTAAAAGGTGTAGATGGAGTGGTCTTCGTAGCGGACTCTCAGGAAGAACGAATGGATGCAAACATCGAGTCTTTATACAATCTGGAAGAGAACTTGCGCGCTCAGGGCTACGACCTGATGAAGCTTCCCTATGTTCTGCAATTGAACAAACGCGATCTGCCTAACATCGTCCCAGTTGGCGATCTTGCCGCTGAATTGGTGCGAAAAGAAGAGCCCGTCGTTGAAGCGGTTGCTTCGACCGGGGCGGGCGTGTTTGATACTTTGAAGGCAGTTGCGAAACAGGTGCTGACGGAGCTGCGAAAGAGTTAGCTTCAGCCGAGCGACTTCAGCATTAATAAACCATCCCCGCCATTAGAATAATACTTAGGTAATCGTTGGGTAACTGAATAGCCGAGCCGCTCATAGAGCTTTTGCGCCGGTATGTTTAGTGATCTCACTTCCAGCCGCACAATACGCACTTGACGCTGTCGAAACCCTTTTTCAACTTCCGCCATTAAACGTTTCGCCAGTTGCCGGCGCCGGTGTTCAGGTGAAACACCGACGGTCGTAATGTGTCCGGTGTGATCAGGTTCAACAAGACCGATCACAAAACCTACCATCGCTCCACTCGGAGTCGCCGCCCGGTAGGCGACGGCCTCCGGGGCAGTCAATAAGTACTCAAAAGTCTCTCTGCTGTAAGCCTCGCCATCCACAAAACAACGTTGGTCCAGCCGCCAGCATTCGTCGAGGTGGGAGATAGTCAGCGGACGGATGTCGTAACGCATGCCGAGCGTGGCCGGCGTCTGAGCATCTGATTCACCCGAATAATCCTCTGACGCCGGCGACCACCATCGAGATCGAATTTTCTTAAGTACCGCCATTATTTTTTTGCCTGCGTTGTGGGTGTTGCTAGTTTACCATCATCAATTTCGTATCACTACACGACCAGCATACAGTCGCCGTAGCTGTAGAACCGGAACCTGTTCTGCACGGCGAAGCGATAAGCGCTCATAGTTAGATCGTAACCCGCGAAAGCGCTCACCAGAAGCAACAGTGACGATTGTGGCAGGTGGAAGTTTGTCAGTAGCGCATCGATTGAACGGAACTTGAACCCTGGGGTGATAGTCAAATTGGTTTGGCCAGATTGCGGTTCAACCATCCCCGCCTCATTGATCGAGGATTCGAGTGCTCGGGCGGTTGTCGTTCCCACGGCGATTATTCGACCGCCTTGCATGCGCGCGCTATTGATAGCACGAGCAGACGGGTCGTTGATCTCAAAAAACTCAGACGACACCTGATGGTTACGAATGTCGCTCACTCGAACAGGCTCAAAAGTTCCATAGCCAACGTGCAAGGTGACTTCCACCACTTCGGCACCGCGTTCTCGAAGGGCAGCTAATATTTCCGGAGTGAAATGCAGTCCAGCAGTCGGAGCAGCAATGGCGCCGCGTACCTGTGCGAATACAGTTTGGTAACGCACGCGGTCTTCTTTTGAGCTGCCACTCGGTCGCCTGATGTATGGCGGCAACGGCGTTTGGCCCAGCTTTTCAACCAGCTGTTCAAGCGGCACGTCAGCTTCAAATTTCAAGCGGCGGAAACCTTGCGGAGATGAGTCGTCCACTATCTGGGCGCGTAACTTGTCGCCAAAACGAATCTGCGCTCCCACTTTCAGGCGATGTCCGGGCCTCACCAAAGCTTCCCACACATCCTTGCTAACTTCGCGCGCCAGAAGTACTTCCACACGTCCGCCCGTGGGATCGCGTTGACCGATTAACCGCGCCGGAAACACACGCGTGTTATTCACCACCACTACATCATTTTGTTTGATGTGGTCAGGAAAGGACCTGAACCTGGCGTCAGTCCAAGTTTGTGTATTCCGATTCACGATCAACATGCGGGAGGCGTCACGCTTAGGGAGCGGCTCCTGGGCTATCAATTCTTCCGGAAGCTCGTAATCAAACTCAGAGATTTGCATGAACAGGTTATTAGGTGGGAGTCGGATAATGCGGGTGTTCGCGGTGGAACACAGCTGTCAGTTGCGCGCCAAAAAGCAGTATCAGACTGGAAACGTAACTCCACGTTAATACTGCGACTACTGCGCCGACCGACCCATAAATTTGATCGTAGTGAAAATAATTAACGCTCCATGCGAAGATGTATTTTGCTACTTCCCAAAGCAGTCCTCCCGCAATTGCCCCCGGCAATGTGTCCCGCACGCTCACTTCGGCCTTCGGCATAAACCGATAGACGACAATGAAAAGAACTGCCGTTACCACGAGACTCAAAACGGCAAAAATGATTTGCCAGAAGGCACTGCCAACCGTAAACAACATTGGATACCGGGCTAGCTGGCGCGGTGACAGTCGTCCGGCGATATCACGAAGCGCTACTACCACAGACGTAGTCAAAACTGACAGCGAGAGCAAGGCTCCAACGATGCCGATCATTCCAACCGTCAATGCGCGACCGTGCCAAAACGTACGCGAGGTAGCTCCCCAAATTCGATTCAGCGCCCGCTCGATTACAGCGAACACCCAGGAACCTGCCCAAATGACTACAATAATGCACGTAATAATTACTCCCGTCCCCACTGACGAAAGCGAGCGAACTGTCTCACGCAGGAACTTGCTGGATCCCGGATAGACCTCAACGGCGCGACTTATGAGTTCCGACGCCGGCGCAATTTGGTTTCCTATGGCCAACATCAACAACAAGGCAGGAAACAGTGCCATCAACCCGAAGTAACTCATGGCCGCTGCCGACGTGAATAAGTCGTTTTCGTGAAATTGGTGCAGAGAGTGCGTAAGTATGGAGCGCCAGGGCCCGCGGTTGCGGACACCGAATGAGTGACGAGTAAAAGACGACAGTATTCGCATGTCAAAGCCCGACCCTTTTAGCGGTGGTCAAAGAAACCGTAGCAAATTCTTCATTGGGAATCGAACAGGCTGGGCTTAAGCGAACCGGGCGGTTTCATGTTGAAGTGCTCGTAGGCCAGGCGCGTTGCCATGCGGCCGCGCGGCGTTCGATCGAGGAAACCAATCTGGATCAGATAGGGCTCAATGATTTCTTCGATCGAGTCTTTTTCTTCGTGGATAGATGCGGAAATAGTACCTACGCCTACAGGTCCGCCGTTGAATTTTTCAATGATCGTGAACAACAGTTTCCGGTCCATCTCGTCGAGACCGTAGGTGTCGACTTCCATCCTATTCAGCGCGTCATTCGCAACGTCTCGCGTAATCCGGCCGTCATAGTCGACTTCTGCATAATCGCGCACGCGCCGCAAAAGCCTATTTACGATTCGGGGTGTTCCTCGTGAGCGCTGAGCAATCTCGCGCGCGCCTTCATCGTCGATAGCCACTCCCAGAATCTCGGCGGAACGTTTACAGATGATTTCGAGATCTTCATGGGGATAAAAATCGAGATGAAAGATTATCCCGAAGCGTCCTCGCAGTGGCGCCGTAATCAGACCCGCGCGAGTTGTCGCGCCCACGAGTGTAAATTTCGGCAGCTCTAGTTTTATTGAGCGCGCACCCGCGCCCTGTCCGATTAAAAGGTCCAGCTGGTAATCCTCCATCGCCGGGTAAAGCTTTTCTTCGAGCGCAGGCAACAGCCGATGGATCTCGTCAATGAAAAGTACGTCGCCCTCGGTGAGGTTCGTCAGCAATGCCGCAATGTCACCTGCTTTTTCAATTGCCGGACCTGCGGTGGAACGAAGCTCAGCGCCCATTTCGTTCGCGATAATGTTTGCCAGGGTTGTTTTTCCTAATCCGGGTGGGCCGGTCAGCAGCACGTGATCCAGGGCCTCTTTGCGTTGTAGCGCAGCCTTCATGTAAACGCGCAGGTTTTCTTTCACTTGCCGCTGTCCGATGTACTCGGAAAGACTGGTCGGACGAACAGTCAGTTCAAACTGCTGCTCATCTGCCGATAAAGGCGCGCGTGCTGGTCCGAACTCGGTAGACATAAAACTAAGCCTTTGCCAATTTCCGTAAACTGCGTCGCAAAATTACTTCGACGGAGATGTCGCCACCATCATCAACCGCGGCATTGACGGCTTTCTCAGCCGAGCTTCGTTGGTAACCAAGATTTAACAGCGCGGAGAGTACGTCGGAGCGCATTGAATCTTCAGTGACGATCCCAGCACCCGCATCCTTTGTGCCGAGTTCCTCTCCAGGTTCAGTAGATGAAAGCTCGGCAACTTTATCACGCAACTCCATCACCAGCCGTTCGGCAGTCTTACGCCCAATGCCTGGAATTAATGTTAACTTTGCGAGATTGTTCGTGCGAATTGACCCAATCATCTCGTCCGCGCTCATTCCGGAAAGTAACTTAATACCGAGTGATGGCCCAATGCCGCTGACCGAAATCACCTTCAGAAACAGCTCGCGTTCGCGAGTAGTCTTGAAACCGAAAAGCTGCAGCGTGTCCTCTCGCACATGAGTGTAGATCCGCAGCTTTACACTAGAACCTTCTTCCTCCAAATCGTAAAAGGTCGACACAGGTATGTTTACTTCATAACCCACACCATTAACATCGAGAATTACAGAATTCGGTTGTTTGGAAAGGAGAGTGCCGGACAAATGTGCAATCATTGGCGCAACTTTGTGCAGTCAGGGGTTGAACGCCGCGATTGTAGTTGAAGGTCTGAGGAATCAGCAACGCAGACAGTGTTTGAAGATAACAACATGAGGGGTGTTACCAATCGCGACCTGATAGGTCTATACTTAAACCTCAGGCCCTCAAGATGAAATCAGAGAAAATTTCAGAATTAACCACGAATCGATTGAGTGTATACCTGCGCTGCCTGAACACGCTGGCGGCGGCCGGCATTAAAAGCATTTCATCCCAATCCCTGGCCGAACAATTCAACCTGAATTCCGCGCAAATCAGAAAAGATCTCGGGTACTTTGGCGAGTTTGGCGTGCGCGGAGTTGGTTATTCGGTTGAAGACCTGCGCGACCACATTACGAAGATTCTCGGTCTTGATACGCCTCATCGTGTCGGGATCGTCGGCGCAGGACGACTGGGAACAGCGCTCGCGAATTACAAAGGATTTAGCCGCTCGAATTTTACGGTGGCGGGCCTTTTCGATAACGATGAAACCAAGATCGGAAGGCGCGTGGGCGAAGACAATATCTTGATCTATGACGTGGCCAAGATGCCGGAGATTGTGAAGGAGCATTCGATCGACGTGATGGTAATTGCGGTGCCGGCGCGTGGCGCTCAAAAGGTTTTGAATCAGATTATGTCAACTGGAATCAAAGCGGTACTTAATTTCGCGCCTGCACTCTTAACTGCGCGCCTCGACGTGAAAGTCAAGACCGTTGACCTGACTACCTCATTGGAATCGCTTTCGTATTATTTGGCACGTCCTAATGCGAGCTCGACAACTAAACATCGCACCGAAACGCGTCTCGATAAACTCAGCGAGTTGATAGAACCGGAATTGCGATAGTCCGATGGACGAACAAACAGCAAGAAAAGAAATCGTAAATATTGGCCGGCTGTTGTACGACCGTAGTTACGTAGTTTCTTCTGATGGCAACGTCAGTGTGCGGCTCGATGATGGGCGCATCGTGGCAACACCCACCATGATGTGCAAAGGCCGTATGACGGAAGACGCATTGGCGATCACCGACAGTGTGGGAAAACCGCTTACCGATCGTAGGCCGTCGAGCGAACTGCAGATGCATCTGCTGATTTACGAGGAGCGTCCTGACATTCGCGCCGTGTGTCATGCACATCCGCCCCACGGAACCGCATTCGCCGTCGCCGGCCTGGCGATCGATCAACCAATACTCTCTGAAGTGATATTGACGTTGGGTTGCGTGCCTCTCGCAGGCTACGGTACGCCCTCAACTACCGAAGTCACCGAAGCGATGC
>DATEPF010000054.1:0-5830 GCA_035273325.1 Pyrinomonadaceae bacterium
CATGGCGGCGACTCTGCACATTTTGGAGGCCGGCGGCGCCACGCTCGATATCGAAACGATTGACATCGGCGAAAGGGTTTATCTCGCCGGCAACAGTGCAGGCATTGAACCGAGCGCATGGGAATCGTTGCGACGCACCAAAGTTTTCCTCAAAGCCCCAATCACAACTCCGCAGGGTGGCGGTTTTAAAAGTCTCAATGTCACTGTTCGCAAGACTCTCGGGCTCTACGCCAACGTTCGGCCGTGCGTTTCCTATCACCCTTTCGTGGAAACCAAACATCCGGTGATGGATGTGGTGATCGTGCGTGAAAATGAGGAAGACCTTTACGCGGGCATTGAACATCGTCAGACGCAACAAGTCACTCAATGTCTGAAGCTGATTTCGCGGCCGGGCTCCGAGAAAATTGTTCGCTATGCTTTCGAGTACGCGCGCCGGAACAGTCGCAAGAAGGTCACCTGTTTCACAAAAGACAACATCATGAAACTGACTGATGGTCTGTTTCATAAAGTGTTTGATGAGATAGCGAAAGACTACCCTGACCTGGAAAACGAGCACTGGATTGTTGATATTGGCGCAGCAAAACTGGCCGATACGCCGGAAGCGTTTGACGTGGTGGTGATGCCGAACCTCTACGGCGATGTTTTGTCAGATGTTGCGGCGCAGATTGCCGGGTCTGTGGGATTGGCAGGTTCGGCCAATATTGGCGAGCACGTTTCGATGTTTGAAGCGATACACGGATCGGCGCCACGACGGGCAGGACAAAATTTGGCGAACCCTTCCGGGTTACTGCTGGGCGCCATCATGATGTTGGTCCACATCGGGCAATCGGACGTTGCTGAACGGGTGCACAACGCGTGGCTACGAACGATTGAGGACGGCATTCACACTTACGATATTTACGACGAGGGAAAGAGCAAGCAGAAAGTCGGAACCAAAGAATTTGCCGACGCCGTGGCGGAGCGGATGAGCCAGGCGCCGCAAACTCTGAAAGCTGCTAAGTACAAGTCAGCCGGTGAAGCCGGCTCGTCGACGCCTATGACCACCCCTGCCACAGCGACGCAGAAAAAAGATCTGGTAGGGGTCGACGTTTTTCTGGACTGGTCGGCCGGCACGTCGGATCAACTTGGTGAAGCCCTTAGTAAACTTGCCATCGAGGGAACCAAGCTAACTATGATGAGTAATCGCGGCGTAAAGGTATGGCCCGGAGGACAACCGGAAACGTTTTGCTCTGACCACTGGCGATGCCGGTTTTTGTCGACTGACGGCAATGGCATTTCGCATAAGCAGATTGTGGCGCTGCTGCAGAGTGTCGGCGGCGCCGGTCTGGATTTCATCAAGACTGAAAACCTTTACAACTTCGACGGCGAACGCGGGTATTCATTAGATCAGGGAGAATAAGACAAAAGTTTAGAGTCCAAGCTTTAGCTTGCCTGCGCATCGCCACCGAGCAACCTAAAGGTTGGACTCTGAACTCTTCACTTACAGCGAGGATACATATGAGCCAGGACACGAACAACAATAATCCGAATTCATCCTTAGTAGCCGTGCTAATGGGTAGTAAATCCGACTGGGAAACGATGCGTCATGCCGGTGAGACGCTGAAAGAGTTTGGTGTCGCACATGAATCACACGTCATGTCGGCGCACCGGTCCCCAAAACTGGCGTCTGACTTCGCGTCGACCGCCGGCGACCGCGGTATTGAAATTATCATCGCCGCGGCCGGCGGCGCCGCACACCTGGCCGGCGTGATTGCTGCCCACACCACCCTGCCGGTCCTCGGCGTTCCGATGAAGAGCGACGCTTTAAATGGAATGGACTCGCTGTTGGCAACCGTGCAGATGCCGGCGGGAATTCCAGTCGGTACGCTGGCGATTGGCAAGCCGGGGGCCATCAACGCTGCTTTGCTTGCGGTCGCCATCCTCGCCAATAGCCGCCCCGAACTCCGCACCAGGTTGAAGGAATTCCGGCAGCGTCAGGAAGAACAGATTCGGAATACCACGCTTGAGCAGCCGGCCTCGCGCGGAACTTCTTCTTGAATTCTCCAGTCCTTTGGCGCAGAATCCGACTGAAAAACACCGCTCCGGTTGAAGACTCGACCTACGGTCCGCTTACCAGGGTCTTGCCGCCGTTTTTCGTGTTCTTACCTTTCGCCGTTTGCTCTTGCTCGCTCCAAGGCACACATGATCGGCAGCACTGTCTCCCACTATCGAATCGTCGACTCATTAGGGTCCGGTGGAATGGGTGTGGTTTACCTCGCAGAGGACATCACGCTCGGTCGCAAAGTCGCACTTAAGTTTCTTTCCTCAACAACTCCGGAATATCGCAACCGTTTCCTGCGGGAAGCGCGGGCCGTTTCCAGGCTCGTTCACCCGAACATCGCTACTGTTTTCGACTACGGTGAAACTGACGCCGATCACGGCGAGCGGCCCAAGGGCACGCCTTACATCGTGATGGAGTTAGTCAAGGGCACCCCGCTCAATGAGAAGCTGGAAGCGGGTCCCTTACCTCTGCGGGAAGCTGTACGTATCGTTTCCGCAATCGCCGAAGGACTTGGCGAAGCACACCGTCAGGGCGTGGTCCATCGCGATGTGAAACCGTCCAATGTGGTAGTCAGCGATAACGGACAGGTAAAGGTTCTGGATTTTGGACTGGTCAAACAAATTCACGAAGAGGCCGGCCCCAATGAAATCACTGCTCGTCTGCAACCGCCGGAGTCGCGGACCCGAAGTGATGTAATCGTCGGCACTCCTTTGTACCTATCACCCGAGCAAGCCACCGGCAAACAGGTGGACCAACGCAGCGATCTTTTCACGCTGGGCGCAGTGCTCTATGAATGCATTACCGGACAATCAGCATTCACGGGCTCAAGCGTAATTGAAATCGGCGCTCAGGTTATTTACGTTACGCCGAAACCGCCGTCGAAACTCAATTCATTCATACCCGCAGAGCTCGACAAAATAACGATGCGCGCTCTCGAGAAGAAACCGGAGGCGCGCTACCAGAATGCAAACGAGTTCATCAAAGACCTGCAAGGTGTCATTCCCAGGCTCCCGGAGAATGACCCAGGTCCCGACGGCCGCTCGACCCGTTCACAGACGCGAGCGCGTACCCATTCGGCGAGCGCGCTGACTACTATCAATGAAACGTTTCGCCGGCCACGACTTTCCCTCGCCACTTTCATATTGGCGTTTCTCGCGATAGGCATCGTCGCATGGCTTGTTTACGAATGGAGAAAACCGAGGCCGTATCAACCAACGGCGGTGGCCCTGGATTTTTACAACAAGGGGACAGACGCTTTACGTAATGGCGCGTTTCTCCAGGCCAGCAAGGCTTTTGAACAGGCAATTGCGAACGACAGTAAGTTTTCTTTGGCCCACGCGCGATTAGCGGAGGCGTTTATGGAACTTGATTACGCGGACAGGGCGAAAGACGCAATGCTTCGGGTACAGGCTTTGGTTCCTGACCGATCAGCGTTGGCGTCTACCGATAGTCTGCATTTGGAGGCGATCAACGCCACCGTTAGTAAGGATTTTCCCGGAGCCATAAACGCCTATCAGGAGCTGGTGAAACTGTCGCCTGACGATCCACAGGTTTACGTGGATCTTGGACGAGCTCACGAAAAGAACGACGATCTGAAGAAGGCGATTGAAAGTTATGTAGACGCGACCAATCGCACCCCGCAATACGCCAGCGCCTTTTTGCGCGTCGCAATTCTTTATGGCCGTCAGGGAGATCAATCCAGCGCAGCAGCAGCATTCGACAAAGCAGACGGGCTGTATCAAGCAAACGGAAACTTCGAAGGCCAGGCTGAGGTCGCATATCAACGCGGGTTTTTGTTCAATCAGTTGGACCGCGTAAATGACGCACGCCACCACTTGCAGCGCGCGCTCGAAATTGCAAAGACTACCGGCAACGACTACCAACAAGTAAAGACGCTCTTGAAGTTGGGCGACGTGGAAATGGAAGCCGGCGCCAGGGAGGTGGGACGCCAGTACATGCGTGATGCGTTTGAGCTGGCCAAGGCTAAAGGAATCGACAATTACACGAAACGCGCACTGGTGGATCTGGGCAATTCGTTCATTCTCAGCGGCGATTATCCCGAGGCCGAGAAATATTTGAAGGAGTCGCTGGAACTCTCTCAACGACAGAAAGATCCCCGCAACTCCGCTCGCGCCTTGCTGGCATTAGGTAGTTTGGAAGAACGCAGGCTGCGGCCAGATGCGGCTGTCGGCTATATCGAGCAGGCCATGCCCTTTTACCAGCAGGGTGGATACCGCAAGGAGACAACGCAGGCTTTGCATTTGCTTGGCCGGGCGAAGACACAAAAGGGCGAATACGACGCAGCGTTGAAGACTTTCCGGGACTTGTTGGCGGTAACCCAGCAGTTAGGTGATCCGGCGCAGATCGCCTTTGTGAATGAGGACCTGGGGTTAATCAGGTTGACGCAAGGACGATATCCAGACGCACTGCTCCATTTTGAAGAGAGTTACAAGATCGGCAAGTCGCTTGGAATTCAGAAGACCGTATCCGTCAATTTGCTGAATCGCGCCAACACACTTTGGCGACTGGGAAGATTCGATGAAGCTCGAGCGGCATTGGACGAGGCCGCAGCGGTTGCTGAAGATCCGCAGGCGGCCAAAAACATTTCTGCGTCGTACTATCTGGCCCGGTCTCGCGTAGCTATGAGCGAAGGTAACTTCGGGGAGGCCCGGTCACACGCCAATAAATCTCTTTCACTGGCCGGGCAGCAATTAAAAGCCACCGCCATCACCGCCACGTATACTCTGGGCAAGATTGATGTCCTCTCCGGCGCGGTACGCGAAGGCGGCTCCAAGGCAAAAGCAGCGATCACAATGGCGCGTGATGGCGGCAGTCCTTTTCTCGTATCCGAAGCCCTGATAACGTTGGCCGACGCACAGGTTCATAACCAGGAGCCCGATGCTTTAACTACCGCAGTTGAAGCGAACCGTTTAGTTGCCGGCTTTGGAAACCATGATTACGAATGGTTAACTCTCATCCTGGCAGCCCGTGCAGCACGCACGAAAGGCGATTTGCAACAGGCGAGAGACTTCGCCACCAAAGCAAACTCAATACTGTCATCGCTGAAAGAAGAATGGGGCAATGATAATTACAATTCCTACCTTAATCGCGCCGACGTTCAAATCTCTCGCAAACAACTCAACGATTTCCTCGCTGAAAACCCCTAATCCCAGACAACCCAGCCTCAACAAAGGAGAAAGTCAATGGCAGCACCCGGCGACAGCAGTGACATCATTATTAAAGGTGGCTCCGTAGAACTGGATTACGACGAAGCGGAATACCCGAAGGACAACGGAGATCCGAAGAAGCACAAGAATCCGAACAGGAAAGTGACCAGGGTGGTGATCACCGGAGACATAAACTTCGACAGCGGTGAACGTCCCGGTGGTTTTAAGTGCGAGATTCACACCACCTGCAAATAGTCTGAATTCAACTGACAATCGTCCCAATCACAGTCAGGGCCGCACCTCAATCCACTGGCTGTTGGGCGGAGTTGTATCGACCGAACACGGCGAACTGTTGGTCCGTTTCGTGTGCTTCGTGGATCGCTTTTACGCGAGCAAAAAACCGATCCACGAATTGCACGAAATAACGGGGTCTGAATAGGGTCACGGTCTGCTTCTCGTTACCAGTGCAATCACCGCGACAAACAACGCCGAACCTATAATTGACCAGATAATCGGAAAACTCGTGGTGCCAATCTGCACGGCAAACAACTCCGGAAGACCCATAGCTCGCGACAGCCACATTCCCAACAGGGCCCCGACAAAACCTAGTGCGATGGACACC
>DATEPF010000055.1:0-14013 GCA_035273325.1 Pyrinomonadaceae bacterium
TTCGTATTGTTTTAGATTCAGCTCGGCAAAGCCCGCTATCTTCCACGCTTCCACATCATTCGGAAACTGGGCCGTGATGTTCTTTGCTTCCTTCGCGGCTTCGGCGAAACGTTTCTGTTGCAGGAGTTGATAGGCGTTTGACGTATCGCCGGTACCAACGTTGTTCGCCACCGGTTTCACCGGCTGAACATCAACCAAAGGGCGATTCGAAGTGTTTCGGGCGGTCGGATTAGGTGTCGGCTCGGGACGCAGCAACGGTTCCTCAGCGGGCTTCTGCTCGGCGGGACGAACACGACGAGGGCGGCTGGACTGCGCAGTGACGAGGCCGGCGAGTGCAAACACAATTGCCGAAATCAGTAAGTATCTCTTAATAAGTTGTGTATTCATGGAGAATTCCCAGGGGAGAGGGGCATCCTGATTGACCGCGATATCTTTCCGCAAGGCATGTTTTCGGATGCCCCGGCTGCGCTTTTAGTTCGCTGGCGGCCAATGTAGCTCAGTTAATCTTTCGAAGCCAGTTGCCTGGAGTCAGTAGCCAGTAGGCAGTAGGCAGTAAGAAGAAGGCAGTAGGAAGAAGCAGGGTCTCCCGCTCCGCCTACTGCCTACTGTCTACTGTCTACTGTCTACTGTCTACTGTTTTTAGAAGTTCAGCTTGATTCCAAACTGGAACTGACGCGGATCGTAAGCTGCCGTCGGTTGGCTGTAATAACGACCACCCGGCCCCCGCTCGCCGAAACTGTTGACCACATCGAAGAAGGGGTTCGCTGCCGCTTCATTAAAG
Organism: Pyrinomonadaceae bacterium; assembly: GCA_035273325.1. Classification (GTDB taxonomy): domain Bacteria; phylum Acidobacteriota; class Blastocatellia; order Pyrinomonadales; family Pyrinomonadaceae; genus PSRF01. The sequence continues at coordinate 782 of DATEPF010000055.1, forward strand.
CGGTTGAACAGGTTAAAGCCCTCCGCGATTAAGTCCAGCTTGAAGCGTTCGCCAAACCGTATCGCTCGCATCACGCGCAGGTCTACCGAAGCGTAGCTGTGAGTGATACCCCGGTTCCGGCCCAGGCTGCCGTCCGTCAAAAATGGCGGAAGGATTAAGGTCCCGTCTGCCGCAACGCTGGGCCGCTCGTTGGAGCTTTGCAGGTCAAGGTTCTGGTCGATGCCCGTCAAAATATTGAACGGACGACCAGACGAAATCTCGACGATAGGAGCAATAGTGAAATCCGCCAGGAACCGGCGGAAGCCGCTGGATGAACTCCTCCACGCGCTTGGCGAAGTGGCGACACCGCTGAACACGAAACGATGCCGCTGATCAAACAACGAATCAGAGCGTTCTCCGCGGAAATTGCGGTTGTTGAGTGGTTTCAGAAGCGTTTGCAAATCTGATGAGTCATCGATCGAGTGTGACCATGTGTAAGACGCAAGAAACTGGTAGTTGCGAGAGAACCGTCTCTTCAACTCCAAATTCAATGCGTTGTAGTTTGAGTTACCGTCTGAGAGCTGGGCGCTGACATCACCAAACGGTGTGATCGCTCCCGGCGTTCGGACGCTGCCGGCAATGGCCGCATTGAATGCTGCCGGGCTAACGAGACCGCCGGTTGCCGACAGCACGAAGAAGTAGTTTGGCGCGTTTGGCCGGAAGAAATTGGCCGCGAGCGGACTGACGATGACCTGACCATTCGTGTTATTCACAGCGACGAGGCCGGGAATTCGCACCGTGTACAAAGCATTGCTCGCGAGTGGTATCGGGAAAAGCACTGCTTCCGCCAGGCCCGTAGGTGGACGACCGTTCGGACAACCGGTCGGGCAAAGCACCGGGTTGTTCGCGGCGAACCGGCGGAAATTCTCCGAGATCAGATCAGAGCGCGGCGCATTGATGTCCTGCGGGTGCGGCAAATGATGCGCGCCCACAAAGATCCACGAGGCAGAAAATGAGAGGTTCTTGCCAAGCTGGCGCTCGATAGTAAGATTCGCCTGGTTGGCATAGGCATATTCAAAGTCCTGGGCTACGTTGAGGGTGAATGGAAACACCGGTCCAAAACCGACGAACGTTTGGTCGTTGAAAATTAAACGTCCGGGCAGATACTGGGCCGACGCTGCCGCCCCGGGGGTCGAGACTCCCGGTGGACACACCGCGTTGGTCGTTGCCGCCGTACAAACCGTACCCTGGAAAATGTTCAGCAGGTTCAGCGTTGCGTTCGGCGCCGGGCTGATCGGCAACACGTTGGTGTACTGCTGTTGCTGGGACGCGTCCGCGATGTCTGAGTTGAACGCTACCGCGAGCAATGGGTGGTCATAGAAGATTCCGTAAGCGGCGCGCAAAACTGTTTTGCCATCGTTGCCGATGTCCCACGCCAAGCCAAAGCGCGGCGCAATATTATTGGTGTCGCGCGGGAAGCCTTGCTGGATGCCCAGACCGTTTTGCAACGCGTTCATGTTCTCCGCGGTCAGCGTGACACCTGTTAGCGGATCGGTGAATCCGATCGGCGCGATCGTGTCGGTTAACTCGACGTCGTAGCGCACACCGTAGTTCAGTGTCAGATTTGGACGGACCTTCCATGAGTCTTGCGCGAAGAACGCTAGCGGACGGTTCTTGATCGAGCTGCGCGGATCACCGAAGCCCTGAATAAACACGCTCGGGAACCCGAGACCGTACGACTGTATCGGCGTCAGCGGCGGCGCATTCGCCGGTAGTCCGGTGATAACCGGCTGCAACGCAAAGGTGCTGAAGTTGAAGAGACCAGGGAAGTTTAGTTCGAAGGTCGCGTCGACATTAATGAAGTTAAAATCGGCGCCAAACTTCGTGCTGTGATTTCCGATGACCCAGTTCACGTTGTCAGCGATCTGGAAACGATCTTCGACGCGGTCTACCGGTGAAAATGGATTGGAGCCGATAAACGCCGCGCCGGAAATCTGCAGGGCTACACTCGGAATTTGCGAATCAAACGTCGCCTTGCGCCGTCCAAATTGGAAACGCGCCTCATTCACTATCGTGCTGGTAATCGTCGACGTAAGGTTGGTACTAAACGTCGTGTCACGCAGCGTCTGTATGCCGGTGCGGGAAAAGTCGTTCTGTCCGAGCGTTTGGTTTTGCGACTCATCCTGAATGCCCGTGATGTCGCTGGGGTTGTAACCGAAACGAAGCGACAACTGGTTACGGTCGTTAACGCGGTGATCGCCGCGCAGCGAGAAGAAGCTGCTGCTTTCCGAAACCGGGAATACTCGCTGCAATTGATTCAGCGGACGGAACCCGATTGGCTGGCCGGCTTCGTTGACCGTTATAAAATTAGGCAAGGCTAGATTGTTAGCCGCGGTCGGGACCGGCGTACCGGCCAACAAAAAGCGTCCGCCGATTGTGCCTGGCGGAATCGGACTAAACGCTGGACAAACACTTCCGTCATTGGGGCTGGCGAGCGGACTGGCCCCGTTTAAACCAATCGAGCCGGCAACGGAAGTGAAAAACCCGTAAGTGCGCGCCAAACAGATTAGCCGTCCGCCCTGCATGGCCGTGGCCGGGTTGCCGAGCAGCGGAGCTCCTGCAGCTACTAAGCCGTTAATGAATGCCGCCTGCGCGGGAGTAATGTTGGTAAAGTTTCGCGCGAACGGATTCAGTCCCGGAATGGCCGGAATACCTGCCGAAGCACTGAGCCCACCTGCGACATCCGATGTGAAAAAACCGGATTCCTGGCGGCGGCGCTGCTCAAAAGCCCCGAAGAAAAACGTTCTATCTCTGACCAGCGGGCCGCCTAACGTCGCGCCATATTGAGCGCGTGTGAACGGCGGCTTCTTGCTGGGATCGTTATCGATGATCGGCGCGAGAGCGTTGCGTGCCTGAATTGAGCTGTGACGAATAAATCCGAAGATGTTTCCCCGGAACTCATTGGTCCCGCCTTTCGTCACTACGTTGATGATGCCGCCCGTCGCACGGCCAAATTCGGGTGCGTAAGAGTTAGTGGCTACTTGAAACTCCTGAACTGCTTCCTGGCTAACAGTTGAACGCGCGGCGTTAACTGAATTGTCAGTGTTATCAGCGCCGTCAACTTGTACCAGCGTTGAACGGCCGCGCTGTCCGCCGATATTCAAACCGGAAGATGGCGCCGGACCGATGGGCCGGTCGTTACCACGATTAACAGTTGAGATGGTGGTGGAGAATCCCAGGTAGTCGCGCTGGTTGATTGGCAGGTTCTCGATTCGTTCCTGTTCGATCGTGTTGGCCACCGTGGTACGAGTGGTTTCCACAACCGGCTGATCTTCCGATGAGATGTTTACGATTTCAGTGATTTGCCCCAACTCGAGCGCGACATCGAGATCCGCACTGGCTCCGACTGTCAGCTTGTATTCCGGGACCACGGCTTTCTTGTAATTGGGCGCTTCAACCGTGACTTCATAATCACCCGGCGGCAAACTCACAAGCTGGTAGTAACCTTCATCATTTGTGGTCGCCGTTCGCGAAAAGTTGGTCGCGGGATTTCTGGCCGTGACTGTTGCGCCAACCACGACCGCGCCTGATGGGTCGCGTACAAACCCTTTTAGGTCGGCAGCGTTCGCCTGCGCCTGACCGTATGCAACGCCTGCGGCGAGCACGGAACAAACGGCGGCTGCGATCAAGATTGCGGTGAGACGAACAAAAAAGTTGGGCCGTCGCGTTGGGGACGCAAACATCATCTGATTCTCCTTACTAGTTGGGACCAGCCGGCAAGGTAAGAGCCGGCTTCAATTAGTCTGAAATTAAAGCGCGCTTCTCAAGTTGTAAAAACAGTGAAAGTTCTCCGCGTGTCCACGGCAAGCCCAAAGGACATTTCGTGCACAGGATTAAATGGCCTTTTGAGTAGGCGCCGGGGAGTTCGATAGAACGCCCGCATTTTTACTCGAAAAGCTGTTATCTGGCAAGCATTAACTCCTTGAACGCGTTAACTTAATAGCCCGAATCAAATCTACGAATTATCGTACCTGCCCGGCATCTACTGAGGGCGCGATAGATCGGTGGGTGGCGCGGGCGATTTCACGCCGCACGCGAGAACTAATTCCGGTTAATCGAATCGCCGCATCTGCGAATCCCGGTATGAACGCGGCGCGCCGCAGCAACGAAGCTACGCGCATTCGCGGATGAAACGTCTTTGCATAGGCCACTCGATAGTCGGCTGCGACTCTGGTGATGTCTCGTGAGTGCCGGTTGATCGTATCAGCAGCCAGTTGCCCGCTCTCCAAAGCCATCAACATGCCACTGCCGGTAAACGGATCAATAAAGGCAGCTGCGTCGCCCACCGCTAGCAGTCCCGGCTCCGGTGTAACTGAATACCGCTCAAAGCCTGTCAGCGAAACGCTCAGCCATGCGCTGCATGGATGCGCGTCACGAAGGGTGAATGCGGCCCGTTTGTTTTGCATGACGACTTCGCGCATCACCGTTTCCGGGTCAGAACCAAGACGGCGTACATCACGGGCAGCGACTATAAAACATAGGTTGCTGGTGCCGTTTTCAATCCGGCTCAGTCCGCCATAACCTCGCTGATAGAAGTAGATTTCGCAGTCCCCTCCATTCAGGTAGGCGTTCTTCAGATGCACTTTGAATGCGACCAGTTTTGGTTTAATTGCGGAATGACTCAACGGACGAGCGAGCGCTCTGTTTCTACCTGTCGCATCGATCGTAATAATGGCTCGACACGCGTGAAGTGTGTCATCAACTCTAACGGTAAACCCGGACACGCGCGTTCCGTCATGTAGTAGCGGGCCGGCATGAGCGTTTTCCAGCACAGTGACGCCCACTTCCTTTGCGCGTTCAAGCAGCTTGTGGTCCATCTCGCCACGGCTCAGCCCAAGGGCCCTGGCGCCCGGTTTGAACCATTCACTCGGCAGGTAAACGCTCGCGCCGCTGCGCGAATAAAAAACTGTGTTGCTGATCTGGGAGGCGCCGGCGGCCAGCATCGCTCCGGCAACTCCCAGCCGTTCGAAGTGAGAAATGCATTCCGGCGATATGAACTCGCCACACAACTTAGGTCTGGGAAACTCTTTTTGTTCGACCAGCAAGACACGGGCGCCGTTCAGCGCAAGTTGAATCGCGGCACTGCTTCCTGCCGGGCCCCCACCGGCAATCGCAACATCAAATTCGTTTGACAAGACTGTCATGACGCCAACCTTACCAGTTGTTCGTTTGCGTGTTGATGAAGCGGCAGCAATTCTTTTTTTGCAGTCAAAACCAGGCGGTAGGGGAAACGTCTTACGACATTTACGCTTTTCAGATCGCTTTGCCTCGCGAGGTTGATCAATTCGGCCGGCTTGAATCCACGCAGGATCGAAAGGGCGCCGTCTTCTCTGGTTAGACGATTGTGGAAAACCATTTTGCCCACGGTGATGTAGAAGTAATAAGCGATCGGATGACGATGCAGATCGATCACGAAAACTTCGCGTCGCGCCACACGATTCAACTCGCGAAGTATTTCCACCGCCTGTTCGTTTTGAAAATGATGAAGAAAGAGCGAACAGATCGCGTAGTCAAACTGGTTGTCGGAAAAGGGGAGAGTGAACGCATTCGCCTGCACCGCGTTGATTCGAAACGTCGTTGACTGTTCAGTGATCGCGCGTGCCGATCTCGCGTTGAGTTCCACACCCGTGAGCTGAGCATCTCGACGGCCAGGCTTGGCCCACTCGGCAATTGTGCGCAGCAGTTCACCCGAACCGGCGCCTACGTCAATCAGCGAGAAAGTCTTTAACTGCGATTCGCGTATGGCCGGCAAAAGTGTTGTTCGAAGCGCACGCGCGTCGCCAAGCCAGCGATTGACTGTTCGAAGCTCTCTCAGACAGCCTTCGTATTCTTCGGCCGTATAGTCGCCCAGATCAATGTGCTCGAGCTCCGAGCTGCGGCGGCGGAATTTACTGAACATGGAAGGTTGATTATACGCCCCCCATCAAATTTGCCGCGACGTTCGTGTGGTTCGTGATTCGTGTCGCTTCGTGTAATTCGTGGATCCTTGTTGTTCGCCCTTTAAATGCGCTCCACCAATTACACGAAATATCGCGAACAGACTAGAATCGCCGCGGATGGAAATCTTTCGAGTTACGCGGGACGAATTTTTAAACCCGAAAAACGTCGGCGACGCTGCCGAGCCGAATTTCACCGGTCGGGCCGCTTCATTCGACTGCGGCGCTGTATTGCGTCTTTCAATTCAAGTCGATGACTCTCAAAAGATCACGGACGCCGGATTCAAGGCCGTTGGTTGCAGTACATTGATCGCCTCCGCGTCACTCTTGACGGAGCGCGTCAAAGGTATGACTACCGGCGAGGCCGCAAACATTGAGCGATCAACAGACCTGCTCAACGAGTTGCCTGAGCAAAGACGTGAATGTGTTGCGCTCGCGTTCGAAGCGCTAATTAGCGCCGTGCAACAATACAGCGACTCGATCAGAGAACATTGGGAAGGCGACGAAGCTTTGATCTGTACCTGCTTCGGCGTGTCGGAAAGCAGAATTGAAAAAGAGATCGCTGCAAAAAGTTTGACTGCGATTTCTGAAGTCACGCGCGCGTGCAACGCCGGCGCCGGCTGCCGCTCGTGCTGGCCGCTAATTGAAGACATCTTAAGGTCTGGGTAAATGGTAACTGATGGGCTTTACCTAAGACGTGGAGCTACGGGAAGCTTCGTGTTATTTCGTGTGTTTCGTGGATCGTTCTTATGTAGCCTAAAACCGATCCACGAAATAACACGAAGGTGCAGCGGCTTTTCACTATTTACGATTTACTATTTACTATCAACCCCCTCCTTATGATCTATCTCGATAACAACGCCACGACTCAGGTCGCCCCCGAGGTCTTCGAGGCGATGGCCCCTTATCTTCGCGACCTCTACGGCAATCCTGCGTCCGCGCACTCATTCGGCCGGCGGATGAAAGCCGCCGTCGAACACGCGCGTGAGCAGGTCGCGCAACTGCTGGGTGCTGCGGAACCCGGCGAAATAGTTTTCACCTCATGTGGTTCGGAATCAGACAATTGGGCCATCGCCGGTTTCCTCGAGCAGAATCCGGACAGGCGTCACATCATCACGACCCGCGTGGAGCACGAAGCCGTACGCAATCTCTGCCAGCACCTTGAACAGAATGGCTGCGAAGTAACCTGGTTGGACGTCAACGAACTAGGCGAGCTCGACCTGGAACAGTTACAGAATGCGCTGAGACGCGAAACCGGGATCGTTTCCATCATGCTGGCCAACAACGAAACGGGCGTCTTGTTTCCGATGCAGGAAATCGGCGAGATTGTCCGCGCCAGGTCCGATGCGCTTTTTCATGTCGATGGCGTGCAGGCAGTCGGCAAGATCCCAATCGATCTCAAGAATTCAAACGTGAACCTGTTTGCGTTGTCTGGTCACAAATTTCATGCGCCTCAGGGCATCGGAGCGTTATACGTTCGCGATGGAGTCGAACTTCCGCCATTCATCATTGGCGGAAAACAGGAGCATGGCCGGCGCGCCGGCACCTCGCCCGTCCCTAACATTGTAGGGCTGGGCGCTGCCGCCCAGTTGGCCCAACAAGCAGGACACGACCACGTTGAAACGCTGCGCAATAAGCTCGAAGACGGATTGCTAAATCACATTCCTAATGCCCGTTTGAATGGAACTCCGGATCGCGCTAAGCGTTTGCCGAACACGGCTAACATATCGTTTGAGTTTGTCGAGGGGGAAAACATCCTGGTCCAACTGGACGAAGCAGGAATTTGCGTTTCCACCGGTTCTGCCTGTCACTCGAGTGCAAGGCAGTCGTCGCCAACGTTACGGGCGATGAATGTTCCGTATAGTGCGGCGCAGGGATCGATTCGCTTTTCACTCGGACGGTTCAATAGCGAAGCTGACGTCGATCGCACACTTGAAATTCTTCCGGGGATAATCGACCAGCTCGCGGAGATGTCGCCCTACGACCAGGAACTGAAAGCGCTGTATGCCAACCGTGGAAAAACATCGTAAGTGTTTCCCCGGCTTCACCCGCTGGATGAACAATTAAACGCGTTAATTGCGATCGCGGGCGTCCCGCCCGCACCGAGCGAAGCGAAAAAATTAGTAGAACCGCCACCTAATTTGCTTCAAGGAATCATCCAATTTTTTCTAACTGAGGAACCGCTCGCCTGCGGGCAAGCTTTCGCTTCGCTCAGTGCAGGCGGGACGCCCGCGGTCCCAGTGAACGTGCAGAACGGTTTACTTAAACTAAAGAGCTAATCAATCCGTCATAAAGTTTCCGGTGTCGTTCCTTTAGTCGTTCCCGCTTTGCTGATAGAATTTACTTAGTATGTAATTCAAAACTCCTGCTGGTGTTTACTCCAAATAATCCGGGAGCAGCCAACCCAATGTCAGGCGCACTTCAAGATTCAACTACCTCCGTGGCTATCGCTAAGACCGCGTCTACACGGAAGGCGCGCGAGGACAGCGTTAGCTCGCTGGAAACCAACGATTACGTCTGTGTCGAGCCTTCGACTCCGCTTGCGCAAGCCATTGAAGTAATGAAGCAGGACGAGGGCGGATGCGCCATCGTGTGCGCAAAAGATCACTCCGTAGTGGGGATTATCACCGAACGCGATCTGTTGACGAAGGTTGTGGGCAATAATGTTGATGCGAATACGCCCGTAAGTGACTGGATGTCCCCGGTTGTCACGACCCTTGCTCCTGAAGCGACGATTGGCGAGGCAGTTGCAGTAATGAACGAGAGAGGATACCGAAACATACCACTGGTCACTGATGGAAAGCTGGTCGGTTCGGTGTCCGTTTTTGACATCATTCGGTATTTGGCTGAGAGCTACCCGAAGGCAACAATGAATCTTCCGCCCAATCCACATCAGGTGATGGACACGGAGGAAGGCGGATAACGCGATTTCCGATTGCCAATTGCCAATTGGCGATTGATAGATTCCCCGCATGCAATCGGCAATTGGAAATTGGCAATCGGAAACTTTAGAAATTTTTGAAAGGGCCTGGAAACGAACCCAATGAGCACTGTTATCGAGCCTCCTGTTGAATCTCCCGAAAAACATCTCGAGGAACTAGAGACTGTCACCATCCGATTCGCCGGAGATTCCGGTGACGGTATGCAGCTTACCGGCACACAGTTCACCAACACTTCGGCGGTGGTGGGTAACGACATTTCCACCTTGCCGGACTTCCCAGCAGAGATCCGTGCTCCCGCTGGAAGCTTGCCGGGCGTTAGCGGTTTTCAGTTGAACTTCTCGAGTCAGGACATCAAAACGCCGGGCGACCAACCGAATGTTTTGGTGGCCATGAATCCAGCTGCCCTCAAAGTCAACCTTCCCGATCTCGAGGACGGCGGCACGGTGATCATCAACACCGACGGCTTCACCAAAGAGAACCTGAAATACGCCAACTACGCCACCAACCCGCTGGAAGATGCAACGCTGGCGGGATACCGCGTTCATAAGTTGCCTATTACCACGCTGAACATGAATGCGTTGAAAGGCAATGTTGAGCTTTCGCGAAAAGAGATCGATCGCTGCAAAAACTTTTTCGCGCTGGGTGTTCTTTACTGGCTTTACGACCGGCCGATGGATAACACACTGAACTGGATCAACAGCAAGTTTGGCAAGAATCCGCAACTGGCCAAAGCTAACGAAATCGCTCTCAAGACGGGCTATAACTTTGCTGACACCACAGAAGTATTTACCACGCACTACACGATCAAGAAGGCGCAGATCGCCCCCGGCAAGTATCGAAAGATTACCGGCAACGAGGCCACGGCTATTGGCTTTGTAGCAGCTTCGCAACTGGCAGGCAGGCCGCTGTTTTACGGTTCTTATCCGATCACACCGGCTTCCGACATTCTGCACGAGCTCGCGCGTCACAAGAGTTTCGGCGTCAAGACATTTCAGGCTGAAGACGAAATCGCGGCTGTCTGCTCCGCCATCGGGGCCAGCTTTGCCGGACAAATTGGGTTGACTGGCACATCAGGTCCGGGCGTCGCTTTGAAACAGGAAGCGATTGGTTTGGCAGTGATGACCGAGTTGCCACTGGTGATCGTTAACGTGCAGCGCGGCGGTCCATCTACAGGATTGCCGACGAAGACTGAACAAGCTGATTTGTTCCAGGCGGTGTGGGGTAGAAACGGCGAGTGCCCGGCTATCGTGTTAGCGCCTGCCACCCCGGCCGACTGTTTCCACATGGCGATCGAGGCCGTGCGACTTTCGTTTAAATACATGTCGCCGGTTTTCTATCTCTCAGATGGATATCTGGCAAATGGCGCTGAACCCTGGGCCATCCCGGCGATTGATGAGCTGCCGAAGATCGAGGTGACTTTCGCAAATGACCCCACCAACTTCATGCCCTATTCTCGCGACCCCGAAACGCTGGCGCGACCATATGCGATTCCGGGGACGCCGGGACTCGAACACCGTATTGGTGGCATCGAGAAACAACACATTACGGGGAACGTAAATTACGATCCCGAAAACCACCACTTGATGGTGAAACTACGGCAGGAAAAAATCGATCGCGCGACGCAGGACGTTCCGCTGCTGGAAGTGTTTGGCGCGCCAGCCGGGAAGGTTTTGGTATTGGGTTGGGGTTCGACGTACGGTTCGATCAGCACTGCTGTCGAGAAGCTGCAGTCGGAGGGCAAGAGTGTTTCAGCCGCACATTTACGCTACCTGAACCCATTCCCGAAGAACCTGGGTGAGGTGCTGGCGGGTTTTGAAACTGTGATCATTCCAGAGATGAACCTCGGCCAATTGTGCACCATGATTCGCGCGAAGTATCTCGTGGATGCGGTTGCGTTCTCGAAAGTTAAAGGAAGGCCGTTCCAGATACGAGAGATTGTTAGGAAAGTGGAAGAGTATTTGTGAGCCGGTTTGTCAGCCTGAAGGGCTGATAGATAGTAGCCGGTGGTCGGAGCCTTGCGCAGACCACCGGACACAGTAACTAAAAGATTTCCCACCCTGTAAGGGTGAAAGAAATGGCGATGATGAATATCGCGGCCCCAGATCTTAATGCTCGTCCCATGTTGGAAACTCTAGCCGAGGCGGAGCTGTACTTCATAGGTCACGGAGCGCTAAACGATACCTTGGCACAACTGTCGGAAGATCTAAAACGCCGTGGCATCGAGTATGTTGTGATTGGCGCTGTGGCCTTGTTTGCGCACGGCCTTAGGCGTTTCACGAACAACATCGATATTGTTTTGACCGCCAAAGGACTAGAGGGATTCGTCACTCCTGTCACCGGAAAAGCTCCGCGAACACTATGTAATTACGACCCGGATGTTACGTCTAACAGACGAGTACGTTCCTTTCCGCATGGTATCAGCATCAAAATAAGAATCGCGGGCGAATATCCCGGTGACGGAAAACCGAAACCGGTGCGGATTCCTGAACCGTCGGAGGCTTCAACTGAAATTAATGGAATACAAGTTGTGACATTAGAGAAGCTGGTTGAATTGAAGCTAGCCTCCGGAATAAGCGCTCCACACAGGTTGAAGGATTTGGCAGATGTGCAAGAACTAATTAAGGTCCGCAAGTTACAGTCTGATTTTGGGGAGCGACTCGACCCTTCCGTGCGGGATAAGTTTTGGGAACTGCTGGAGGCAGTTAAGCAAAATCCGGAAGAATAAGAATGGCTGTAACCAACTTAAATGTCGAAGACTTCGATCCACGGGAATGGGACATTCGTCGGGAAGGCCGAGTCTGGAGCCACGAAGAGTTCAATCGACGAATCTACCAGGCACCGGAGAAGATTGAATACACGGGCGGAATCTTTACATATGACGACGAGCGGCTGACGGTTTTGGCGATGCTTTTAGAGAATTTGGGAATCGACAAAGCCGTTCAACTTGGGAATCTGGAAGACTGGAAAACAGCGATCGCGGACTTGGAATCGAAGGAGCATTCATGAGTACTGGTAGTAATGGTCACAGTGGCAACGGCAACAAATCACACGTCGACGCAAGTGTTTCAGCCGATAGTGAAGTCGGGTCGGCTGTCTCCGGGAAGATTGCGCCGCCCCCCGGCCAATTGAAAAAGGCCGACTTCGTTTCCGATCAGGAAGTGCGTTGGTGTCCGGGCTGCGGAGACTACGCAATTCTTAACAACGTGCAGAAAGTAATGCCGGAGCTCGGCATCCCGCGCGAGAAAATTGTGTTCGTGTCCGGCATCGGATGCTCTTCGCGTTTTCCGTATTACATGAACACCTACGGCTTCCACAGTATTCATGGTCGCGCGCCGGCGATCGCTACCGGCATCAAATGTGCGAATCCGGATCTGAGCGTATGGGTGATCACGGGTGATGGTGACGCGCTTTCAATCGGCGGCAATCACTTCATTCACGCGATTCGCCGCAACCTCGACATCAAGTACATACTCTTCAACAACCGGATTTATGGTTTGACGAAAGGCCAGTACAGCCCCACGTCGGAGTTTGGCAAGAAAACGAAGTCAACTCCGGTCGGCACCATCGACTATCCGATCAATCCGCTTTCGCTGGCGATCGCGAGCGAATCGACATTTGTCGCACGCTCGATTGATATCGATGTGAAGCATCTCGGTTCAGTGGTGGAAGCTGCGGCGAAACATAAAGGCATTTCGTTTATCGAGGTCTACCAGAACTGCAACATCTTCAATGATCACGCGTTTGATTCGTTTGCCGAACGCAGCGTGCGCAATGATCGTGTTCTGTATCTTGAACACGGCAAGCCAATGATCTTCGGCAAAGATCGTAACAAAGGCATTCGTATGAATGGCGCGCACCCCGAGGTCGTGACCATCGGCGAAAACGGAATCACGGAAAACGATCTGCTCGTCCATGACATCACTCTCACCGATCCATCTGTAGCCTTCATGTTAGCGCGCATGGAAGCGCCGGATTTTCCGCAACCAGTCGGGATCTTCCGTGCCGTCGGTCGTCCAACCTACGAAGACATGATGACGGATCAGATCGACGCCGCTATTTTGAAGAGTGGCGCCGGGAGTTTGGAAAAGCTGATTAACTCGGGAGACACCTGGGTCGTGGAATGACGCATTTTCGGATGTTTCGTGCGATTTCGTGGATCGCTTTTCGTAGACACGGGAATCCACGAAATACACGAAACACCCAGAAAGCTGCCTTATATCTTTAGGGCTGATTTCCACAGGAAACGAAGATCAACTTTCTCGCAACAAAGCTTTAATTCACGTCGTACAGGTTAGAAGTCACACAATAGCGTCCA
>DATEPF010000056.1:0-4487 GCA_035273325.1 Pyrinomonadaceae bacterium
GCCAACGCGCGGCTCTACGTGCAACGAGTTATCGCCGACTCTTAGCGCCAGCGTCGCGGCCGCTGCCTGTTGTCCGATGGCAATGCCGGCATCCTTCTGTTTGCCGTCTTTGATTCTCGCAAGATCGTCCACGAGTATCGCGGTGCAAGCTGCGGATTGAGAAGGGAAGAGCGCGTTCAGCGTATCGTGAGCTGCCTGCGCGATGGCGGCGTCGACCGATGCGCTTGGATTCGCACGCGTCAAGCCGACATAACTCTCGTAGCCACCCTTGATCGAATTGATGGCCTCGAAGATCGCGACATGAACTATGGCGACGGCGCGGGCAGCGCGTGCAGGCCCGAGCTGTTCACCGAAGATGCGCGGATCACCGAGGGGCACCGGAGTGTGGTCGAGGCCGCTGGAGTTAATTGCAACTTCGTTCCAGTGGACCAGCATACTGAGGGTATCATGCGGCGAAGAGTGTCGAAGTTGGGCGGACTTAATTGATGAAAGATTGTAGCGCGGTCCCCAGACCTGGTCGGCGGGGCGCGTCGTGCCTTGCGGCCACGCGGGGGCAGCGATGCAAAGGACAAGCAGGATAAAAACCAGTAAGCGAATTGGGTAGATTTTCATTGGGGTAACTCCTTTCAAGGGAACGGGGGGACAACTATACGAGCTAATAAAATACGTAACAAGAAAAATAAGCGGTCAGCGTGTTGAACATGCTGGACAAGATCGCGAAGTACAAGTATGAGTAGGTAAACGACGCGTAAACGTTCAAAGATAATCAGGGGCGTAGCCCAATTAATTTAAGACGGGGTCGGAAGGGCGAAGCCCTTCCGCACATCAAAGGGCGAAGCCCAATGGGTCGCCGTCACGACTAAACTGACTGGATCTGCAGCAAACCAAAAGATGTTTTGTCCAGAGTGTGGCCATCACCAAGTTTCAGACGACATGCGCTTCTGTTCGCAGTGCGGGCTGCCGCTGGATTTTGTTATCGAGGGGTTCGCGAGTAGCACCGAGCAAATTAAACGTGAGAAGCGACAGGCTACCGGCATAGGATTGATGCTGGCCACGGTCTTAATGCTGTTGAACTTCATCATCGTCTATGGCGCCGTCACCTTGCCTCTTTTGACCAATCCCGTTTTCTTTTGGGTCTGGCTCTCTTTTGTCATTGGCTCTTTGGTCACCGCCGGATTTGGAGTGGCTAATTTAACGCGGGGCGGGTTCTTCAAAGGCTTGAAGGAGCGTGAGAAGAGGCTTCAGCTGATGAAGAAACGGCAGCAGTCGTTGGGCAACGGGAATGATGTTAAGAATCCGCCGCTCTTGAATACGCAGGTAAGCGTTACTGAGAACACTACGCGCGAGTTAGAGCGTGGACAGAAGCCATGAGCTGCATGAAGAAATGGTTTCATTGCAATACACGACTGCTCGAACAGAACGTGTAGCCCAAATTATTTGGTGCTGGTCGGAAGGGCAGAGACCTTCCGCACATCGAGCGGCGCGGCCGTTTGTTACCGGGTGGTATCATCGCGATAAGTGTTTATTCGACGACAATGAAAAGCGATCCACGAAATACACGAATTACACGAAATAAGATGAAACTTGCTGAGTGATTTGTGAATCGGCCTGCGGGCAGCTGAATGACCTGGGACGTGATCGTTATTGGTGTGGGTGGGATGGGTAGCGCCGTGGCGTATCAGCTCGCGATGCGCGGTTGCAAAGTATTAGCCCTCGAGCAATACAACATTCCTCACGATCTGGGCTCATCGCATGGAGTCAACAGAATGATACGGCTGGCGTATGCGGAAGATCCTCGCTACGTGCCGATGGTCCGCCGGTCATACAAACTCTGGCGCGAGCTTGGGCGGAAAGTCAGAGAACAGTTGCTTTTTATTACCGGCGGTGTCGATGCGGGGGCCGAAGACAGTTGGATCATTCAAGGCAGTCTGAAATCGTGCGTTGAACACAATCTTACGTTTGACCTGTTAACTTCCGACGAACTTCATCGACGCTTTCCGGGATTTCGTTTACCCAAACGCATGGTCGCTCTTTATCAACCTCAAGGTGGATTTGTGTTATCCGAACGTTCGATTGTGGCGCACGTGTCGTTGGCGCTGGAGCTTGGTGCTGAGGTTCACGCTCGAGAAGAAGTGTTGCGTTGGGAAGTGCGGGGAAGCAAAGTCCTGGTCGAGACAAATCGAGCAAGATATACGGCATCGAGATTGGTGATCACTGCGGGCCCGTGGGCGGGCAAGGTTATCAAGTCTTTGAATGGAGTTGTGAAGGCGGAGCGGCAAGTACTGCTTTGGGTCCAACCAAAGCGACCCGAATTGTTTCGCATGGGCGCGTTTCCGGTTTTCTACATGCAGGATGGGCAAGAAAAGTTTTATGGAATGCCACCGTATGGAATTCCCGGATTTAAGTTTGGGATG
Organism: Pyrinomonadaceae bacterium; assembly: GCA_035273325.1. Taxonomy (GTDB): domain Bacteria; phylum Acidobacteriota; class Blastocatellia; order Pyrinomonadales; family Pyrinomonadaceae; genus PSRF01. The sequence goes on from DATEPF010000056.1 coordinate 2,415, forward strand.
TACAACCACCTGCACGAACAAGTTGATCCGAACAACATGGATCGCGAATGTCATCCAAACGACGAGCAGGTTTTACGCGCGCGCATCCGCAAGAATTTCCCCGAGGCTAATGGACCAACTGTAGCGATGAAGACCTGTCTCTTTGAAAATACGAGTGATGAACATTTCATATTGGATCGTCATCCGGAGTTTTCACAGGTTTCAATTGCGGCCGGCTTTTCAGGACATGGGTTTAAATTTTGTCCTGTAGTGGGAGAGATTATGGCGGACCTGGCTTTGGACGGCGGATCGAAGTTGTTCGATTTGAGCTTGTTTAAGATGGAGCGCTTTGCCGGCAACGGCTAAAACCACGAATTACACGAAGTGCCACAAACGAATGCGGCACAGGAAGACGATGATGACTTTGAGAGTGGTAGCGAGAATCAAAGCTAAACCCGATAAGGTGCAAGAGGTTCGTGATGCATTGATCGGGTTGGTTGACCCTACCCGGGGCGAGCAGGGTTGCATCGTTTACGAGTTACTGCAGAACACGGAGGACCCAACTGACTTCACGTTTGTTGAGGAGTGGGAGAGTGATGCTGCGCTTGCCACTCATGCAGCGTCAGATCACATTAAGGAGACGCGCGAGAAGTTGAAAGGAATTGTTGGGGGAGCGACTGACATACGGACCTATACAGTCGTAAAGTAAGCGATCCACGAAATACACGAACAAAGCAGCACGAACAATGGGGGCGTAGCCCCAGACTGATTTAGAGCGTGACGGAAGGGCAGAGCCCTTCCGCACATCAGGCGGCATAGCCGCTAGACCGCCCTCGCGCAAGGTCAGTGGTTGTTAGTAGGCAGTGCGCGTGTGGCCGGCGCGGTTGCCCTCGTTACGGGCGGGCGCATTTTTAGTTCCACCAGCACCACTTCGAAAGCTTCAGTGCCAAGGTTTTCGGGTAGGTGGGTGATCGCCGGCGTCCACATGACGTCGCCTGCTTTACGAGCAGTGTTTTCTGTTTTGCCGTCAGGAAAAGTGAACTTGCCGTTGACGTCGGTCATGAAGATCGCGACCGCATTTGGATGACGATGCATAATTGACTTCTCACCTGGTCCAACTTTGACGCGCAACACGCGAACCTGCGCGTTCTCAAATTCAACTTTGTAGTGGTTGGAATCGACTTTGACGGGATCCTGGGCGCTCGCCGCAGCGGCACACGTCAGGATGAAGATTAGGGAAGCGAATGTTTTAAGCATTTGGGAGACTCCTTCGGGGACGGTTGGGAAGAGCGGTTGGGTTTTATCGGAGATGTCTGGTGGAGTCAAGAGGTACGCCAGGATTAAGACAATCTTTGGTGTTGGTTCGTGTAATTCGTGGATCTTTTTTGAAGAGGCGCATAAAGCGATCCACGAATTAGCGCGAACGAGACATCAACCTTGAACGGAGTTTTTGTTAGCTGCGCTGAAGAAGTACCAGAAACCATAACCGCCTAAAGCGGTGCCAAGCGGGATAATTGGGAGGACGACTAGGGATGCGAGGATTCCCCAGAAGCGGACCTTCGGTTTTTGTTTGAATAGTTTCCAACTCGCCAACGCGGTCGGGAGCACGCAAATAAGTCCGAGCACACCATAAAAGATCACTGTGACGACCGCGCCAAGTATTCCGTACCCAAGTTGATTTGGATCGCCGGTGTCATTCGCGATCGTAATACCTAAGGCAACGAATACGCCCGCTGTGACTAACAACAGCAGCAGAAAAGTAAAAAAGTAAATGACGGCGAAAGCGGCGAAGCCTATTGCTAGAATTTTGGTGTGATCGGTGGTGGACATTGGGGACATCTTATAGGGCAGAACAGAAGAAACGACCAGCGCGATCGGCCGCAGACGTCGTATCGCTGTTAGCAGCCTGAAAATCGGTCCACGAACAACACAAAACAACGCGAAGGATCTCTCGAGCGAACGACGCAACCCTGTCAGGGTTGCGTCTTATATGGCTACCAGTAGACCCAGGGTTGCCAAAGCGCAACCCTGGGCTGGAATAGCGAACGCCTTCGGCGTACAAATGCAAACGAACTAAGAAGTCTCGTTTTGCAA
>DATEPF010000057.1:0-10603 GCA_035273325.1 Pyrinomonadaceae bacterium
CCAGCGATTCTTAACCGTCCTGCTTTTGTTGTGTGCAATCTGCGGCTTGGCCGCGGCCCAGCATCATTCTGACCCCAAAGCGTATGAGGAATTCCACGATGTGCTTCACCCGCTCGAGCATGAAGCGCTTCCGAACAAAGACTACCGGCGTATTCGCTCACAATCAGGTGAGCTTGTGAAACGTGGCAAAGCCATCATCAAAACAGGTGTACCCGACGCCTTGACGGGGGACAAAAGAAGCGAGTTTGTGCTGGAAATGAGCACCTTTAATGCTGCTCTGAATCAGTTAAAGACCGTTGCGCGACGCGGCAGTAATTCCAAATTGGCAAGGTCTTATAGCGCGGTGCACGATTCGTTTGAAAAACTAATGCACATGTTGCCCAGGTAGACCTGGCTTTGCGCTCGATTTCGTGTAATTCGTGGATCGCCTTTGCCTGCATTAGAACGATCCACGAACTACGCGAAACAATAGGCCAATGGAGAAATAGATGCAGAGAAAAATATTTAGCGCGACCCTGTTGCTTGTATCAGTGATTTCGTTGATGCCTGTACAGGCACAGTCACCGGAAACGCCTTGTGTTCCCGGCATCAGTTTTTGGAATCTGCTGGACTCAGTGAGCGTCGGATATGTCTCCGGTCGTCTTAGCATCGACAGAGTTTACGCTCCATGCCTGCCAGCGCCGGCCAAGCAAAGTACTTCAAACTACGCTTACGATCCGGATGTCGGCGGGAAGCTGACCACTGTGTTGAAGACCGCTGACGGCAAAGCGCTGAGCACTTACGTCTGGTACGCTTCTCAGATCGGCAGTCTTTGGGAGTTGAGTCGTTACAAAATTATCGGAGGTCATCAATCAGTACAGCCTTTGACGGCCGGTAGCTACGTTTTAGAGTTTGCCGCAAACGATAAACCCTTTTACCGTTTTCCATTCACAGTCACTGAAGGTAAGAACGAGGATCCATACCAGCCGGCGGGTGCGCGTTATTTTGTTGAAGGCGCATGGAACGAGTATGGAAACATCTTTTACCAGCGCAACGCCCCCGAGTCAGTGCTGAAGTTTACGACCTGGGTTCAGGACAAATCAGGGAAACCAACGACGACGTTAACGCCTTACGATCTAAAACTGGTGAGTTTGAAGGACGGAAAAGTAGTAGGCGAAGACTCAGGCGCTTACAAACTCGAGCCGCGTTGGCAAAAAGCGGATATGTTACTGCGTCCGGCGGGTGCTGATAAGAACACTTATCTCAGAGCCGGCGACTTCCTGAAAACAGACGGCCGCTACGCGTTTCGGTTGACTCTTGATGGCAAACCTTACGGCACTTATCCATTTGAAGTGAAGGGTGGACGCATCCAGTTACAGGGAAGACAGATCCGCGAAAAAACAGATCCAATGATTGCGATTGTCGATTACCTTTCCGGCGGTCGTTACACCTCCTGGTGGATCAAGAAAGAGTAGGCAGCAGCAGTAGGCAGCAGCAGTCGGCAGCAGCAGTCGCAACGGCTTTTGCTCCGGCTGGACTTCACCCCACCTACTGTCTGCTGACTGCTAGTTCCGTGCCCCTGCCGACTGCCGCTGCCGACTGCCCTCATCCGCCGCAGGCAACCCGCCGCGACCTTTCACGAATCTCACGCCCAACGCGTAACGTGCGGTTCCCGCTTTCATTCCCAGGGGAACGAGCTTTCTACTCGCTTGACGCGGAGCAACTCTCCCGGGTTTCACTGGCGTAGACCGTTGGTCCAAATGAATCGGGACCAAATGTTGACGCCTTCTTGCCCACCGTTTCAGTTTCTAAAACTTTCGTTCAGGAGACGTGTATATGCGAAGACTATTCCCGATCACGGCAGTGCTGCTGGCCGTCGTGGTATGCAGCGTATTAACTCAAAGGGCAAGCACACAGGAGATCACTCCGAGTCATCCGGTGGGACCAACCGCAGCTTTTCAACCGATGGCTGCCAACCTAATCATTCCCCAGTCGCGCGCCTACTCACTTCGACCCAACAAACAACAAATTCAAATTAGCGACGTAGCCGCTGAAATCCGCATCGTCCATCAGGTGGCGACTACCACTCTCGAAGTCGGCATAACTAATCCGGGCGCCCAGCAACAGGAAGCCGAAATGTTGATTCCGGTGCCCGAAGGCGCGGTGCTGCGTGGTTTCGACTTTGTTGGTTCTTCAAAGGAGCCGACGGCCAGGCTATTACCGAAGGGCGAAGCGATCGCGACCTACCGGTCTATCGTCAGCAAGTTGCGCGATCCGGCGCTGCTCGAGTTTGCCGGTTACAACCTCGTACGTTCGAGTGTATTTCCAGTCCCCGCGCGTGGAACTCAGCGCGTCCGGCTGATTTACGAAAACATACTCAAGGCGGACGGAAATCGCGTCGACTACGTTCTGCCGCGCAGCGAATCTTTCGAAGCGACTGCGACGCCGTGGAAAATTTCAGTGCGAGTGGGTTCCAAGTCGCCGATTTCTGCTGTCTATTCGCCAAGTCATCAAATTGCGATTGAACGACCCACGGCCGCTCAAGCCATCGTGCGAGTGGCGGGTGAAAACAAACTCGAGCCTGGTCCATTCCGCTTGTCGTATCTGACGGAGGGTAACGGACTCACCGCTTCGTTGCTGGCCTATCCGGACGCGCGTATTGGTGGTGGTTATTTTCTGCTGCTCGCCGGCGTGCCTGCTGATCCGCAAAAAGCAGCACATGTGATCAAACGAGAAGTGACGCTGGTGATCGATCGATCGGGAAGTATGTCGGGTGACAAGATTGAACAGGCGCGAGCAGCTGCCTTGCAGGTCGTGGAAGCTCTCGAGGATGGCGAAGCGTTCAATATCATCGACTACTCCGACACGGTGGCGCGCTTCGCCGAACGCCCGGTCATCAAAGATAGAGCGCAGACATCACAAGCCCGCGCTTATATCGGTAGGCTTAAGGCGGATGGCGGCACCAACATTCGCGACGCATTAGTCGAAGCGCTGGCCCAGCCGGCGACTCCAAACATGCTGCCTTTGACGATCTTTCTTACGGATGGTGTGCCGACTTCAGGCGAGACACGCGAGTCTGCTATTCGCAGTTCGGTAGTGGCAGCGAACAAACACAAGCGGCGAATCTTTAGTTTTGGCGTGGGTTTCGACGTTAACGCACCGTTGCTCACGGCGGTGGCAAACGCCACGCGCGCCACCACCACGTTTGTTTTTCCAAAAGAAAACGTGGAAACCAAAGTTTCGGAAGTATTTCGTCGCTTGTCTGGTCCCGTATTGGCTGACCCTCAACTGGCAACGCTGGACGCCAACGGCAGCATTACTACGCGTGCGGTGCGCGAGTTGATGCCCTCGGAGTTGAATGATGTGTTCGAGGGTGATCAGATTGTTTTACTCGGACAATACCAGGACAACGAGCCATTGCACTTCCGTATCACCGGAAACTATCTGGGGACCGCTCGAACGTTTGATCTCAAATTCGATTTGAGCAAAGCAACGACGCGCAATTCTTTTGTTCCGCGTTTGTGGGCCAGTCGCAAGATCGCACGGCTCGTTGAAACGATTAGCGATGCCGGCGCTGATGCGGTTGCAGTCAGAACCAGCGCGGGCGCAATTCCGCGAGGCGGGCGAACGCATTCCGCCAGCAATCACGTCAGCACGCCGGTGGCGATGGATCCAAAGATGAAGGAGTTGGTTGATGAGATCGTGCGGCTGTCGACCGAGTATGGAGTGTTAACTGAATACACGGCATTCCTGGCAACGGATGGCACCGACTTCTCGCAACGCGACGCGATTAACGAGAAGGCCGGGTTGTTCCTGTTGAACAACGCGCAGCTGACGCGCAGTGGTCAGGGCGGCGTAACTCAGGGCTTGAATATGAGTGCTCAGCGTACGCAGGCCAGTGCGAACCGCTCGAACTATTTCTTGAATCAGAATGCCGAACGCGTGGAGATCACCAGCGTACAGCAGATCACCGACCGGACCTTCTTCCGGCGAAACAATCGCTGGGTTGACGCCCGGATGTTGGAACGTGAAAAGAATCTGACACCTGATTTGGTTGTCGAGTTTGGCACGCCGGAGTTTTATAAGCTGGTGGACCGGCTCGTATCAGAAGGACGGCAGGGAATTTTGGCACTGTCGGGAGAGATGCTGTTGTCGATTGATGGAAAGACAGTACTGGTTAAATCACCGACGCAGTAGTAGCAAGAAGGCCCGAAGGGCCGGCAGTCAATAGCCACGCCCGTTAGGGCGTGGACAAATCGCACGACGATCATCCAGGTCCGAAGGACCGGCAGTTGGCGTTTAAATCGACTGCCGGGTCCTTCGGACCTCATGTTTTTTGCCCTTGATTCCACGTGCTCACGCACGTGGCTATTAACTGGCGGCCCTTCGGGCCTACGTCATTTCTCATCCAGTTTCCTGCCGGCATTCAGGCTGTCGAAGTTCATGATGGCATTAAACACGAGGAAGTAACTGCCTCTCGTTTGCCCACGCCACATGGGGTTATTTGAGAACAACAACACGTGTCCATTGCCGGAAGGCACATCAACAATCATTGCGTGTTGCGCAATCTCATCCCCGCCGTCCAACAAACCGGAGACAAACAAATCCTTGTTGTCTGCATAACGAAACACCACGCGCGGCCGCATCGCCGGTGGAATTACGTTGATTGCGTTGCGCCTCTGTTCGTCCGTCAACGGCAGCGCCTGCCAGGTTTCGGCCGTGGGTAACTCCGGCGCTTCCACCGGGGGGCGGCCCTGGACCACGTCAGGATCGTCCGGCGTGCCCCGGCCTGTCATACGGGTTGGACGCGTCGGTCTGCCACTTCGTCCCACCAGGTTACTCAAATTGAAGATTGGTCCATTGAACGTATAAATCGGCAGCGTGTCTCCATAACCGTAAGCGACCGGGCTTGCCGCATCAACGATTTTTGAACGCACAACGACACCGATCGCCTTAAGCCGTTGTGACCTGGAGATAGAAAGTCCCGGCGTGAATCCGGAAGAGACTGCCAGGTCCGCTGTATCCATGACTCCGATGAACAATCCGCCCTCACGCGTAAATTTCTGCAGGTTCATCAGTCCTGAATAACCCAGGCCCGGCCGCATGTCTTCAGTTGAATCTATCCGGCCGATGTTTGGAGTCAACTCTGAGGTCTTCCACGGAATCGGATTGCCCCACATCGGCATTCCATTAATGATGCGTTCGGTGGGGGCGCCAACGGGAGCAAAAATAATGACGTCATACTTCTTTCTCAAATCATCATCTTTCGCCACGTCCTGCGTACTGATGTAGGAATAAGGCACGCCCATTTGGTCCAGGGCCACTCGCCACCAGCCCTCGTCCTGCGTAGAAATCCACGTATGCATCAAGGCGATGCGAGAGGCCCGCAAGGGATGGGTTTTTACGACAGGCGCCGCTGCGGTCGCGTAAATTTGTATCCCAAGATCCGTCGCAGCCTGCCGCAGTTCGGGCAGTACAACTTTACTGATGATGAATGAGCCGCGATTGAATTTTCTGCCGGCGGCGTCAAAGGTCTCTTCGGCTGTGTCGATCGTTGCATCCTTCAATCGATAGCGGAGCGTCACGAGGGCGTTATCAGCATTGTGGTTTACCAAATAAACCGAACCATTGCCGTGGACAGCGCCCGAGGCTCTTACTTCACCAGTCACTATTTCCATCGGCGTGCTTAACGCTTTTGCATCAGTCGCGCGCACCACCTGCACGTTTCCTAATTCACCCATCGTCCAACCCGTGTCGTCGTACACCTCCGTCTGCGGGTCGTTGGGAGACCAGAACTGATGATCAAGAATGGCATCGACGATGCGGCTGTAGGGCTGGTCCATGCGAACAATGTAAGTGCCGGCGGGAAAGGTGCGCGTCTCCGGTTTAGGACTTGCACTTGGAGAAGGCGACGGCGAAGGCGAAGGCGAGGCTGAAGCTGCCGCTTGCTTCTTCCTGACGGTCGAAATTGTGAAAGCGGCGGTCGCCCGGTGGACTTCTGCGCCCTGGCCCTGAATTGTTCGCAGTAGATCGGCCTGGCCGCCCGGTCGTGGATCATCTCCCGGGAAAATGTACGCGACGGGCCCTTCGTTTTTCGGTTTCAGAATCGAACGCTTACTCTTCAGGTAGAAGTTTTTGAGAAACAACTTGCTGTTGTTACTGAAGTAATTGAGCGTAGTCAGCAACGCAGTCTGCTGGTAATTGTTGTTATTACGCTGCGACCACTTTGTTTTCGGCAGGGGTGGATTTTGACGATACCAGGTGCGCTGGTATTCATCTGGTGAAAGTGTCCGTTCGACAGTGTCCGCGCCCGCATTGCCAAACGTTTCATATAGGCGACTGATGCCGTTGTGCGTGGCTGCAATGAACATGAGGTACCCGGGAGACCAGGTGTCGAAGTTTCCGTGTGCAAATACGCCCGGCATTCCAAATTTCGTCATCTCCGAAACGTTGTTCCAACCGATCATCTGCCACTCATCGGTAAGAATGGGATCGAGCCACGCGTTATATGGGCCGTCTCCGATCGTGTTGTCGTAGAGGTAGGGAACTGACTCGTGCAGATCGTGCAGGACTATCGCCTTCCAATTGACGTAGGTGTTGAGAACGTTCTTCGTTAACTTTAAAGACAATCCGATGGCGTCGCGGTTGTTGTCGTGCGCGACATACTTGCCCCAATAGACCAGCGGCGGCCAGTTAGAGTTCGGATTGGCGACGTGCCAGTTATAAACATCGACCGCACGGTTGCGGCCGTCGACTTCAACTACCGGCGTGATCAAAGTTACGACGTTGTCCCGAATGTTTCTTACGTAGGCGCTGTCGTCGACCGCCAACCGGTAGACCAGTTCCATCAACGCAGTGGGAGAGCCAGTTTCGTTCGAATGGAGGGCGCCGGTGATGTAGTAAATCGGAAATGATGCGGCGACCAGCTTATCAGCCTCGTCGTCGTTCAGGTTTATCAGTCGTGGATCGGCAAGTCTGGAAAGTCGGGCCTTGTTCTCATCAAGTTTTGCCAACAATTGTTCGGACGCCACGGCGACGGCGATCATTTCACGTCCTTCTTCGGTGGTGCCGATTGAATAAACCTTCACCCGCGACGATACTTTTTCTACGAGGCGCATGTAGCGATGCACATCTTCCGCGTATGGAAGCTTGCGAGGGGCGCCGGCCACATCGCCCAGAACGATGGAAGGATTTGGTACGCTGGACGAAGCGGGTAGGTAGTCCGTCAATGGTGAATTGAAAAACGGCTCGGTGGTATATTCGTGGATCTTACGCGTGTACTCCTCGTTGATTGGCTGATTTGGGTCGCGCCCGGGCTTGACCTGCGCGAACGTTACGGACGCGAGACCGCTCAGCACAAAACACAAGCAGAACAAACGAAGAATTAAACGAGTCATGAAGGTAGCCTCATTGGGTCAAGGGTATGCGCGAAAGCAATTTAGAGGAGAACGTGCGTGCAGAGCAAGGTAAGCACTCATTCTGTTGGATAAAAAGCGATCCACGAACTACACGAAACAACACTAAATAGCAACGCGCCTTAATGTTAGTCCTGTAGTTCGGGGATCGTTTTTGGGTTTTCGAAAATGATGACTACAATGCGGCAAATGACCGGACGAATATTTCAATTAAGCGTTTCACCGGGTGGTGTGCCCAAGCTGGCGATTCAGCAGGGCCTGGTACATCAGTTGGGAATGGTTGGTGATGCGCATCGTTTCCCGAAAATTCACGGGGGGCCGCAGCGCGCCTTATGTCTGTTTTCACTCGAACGAATCCTCGAGTTACAGACCGAAGGTCATCCGATCTTTCCGGGCGCGGTCGGTGAAAACGTGACGGTTGCCGGTTTGAACTGGAGCGAGCTGCAACCTGGTGTCCGGCTGGCATTAGGCGATGAAGTGGAAGTGGAGCTAACCACATATACAAAGCCATGCAACACGATCGTGCAATATTTCGCTGAAGGAAATTTTCATCGTATCAACCAACAAGTCCATCCTGGCTATTCCCGCATTTATGCGCGCATCGTACGGGACGGGACTTTGCGCGTTGGACAGCAGGTTGTCGTCCTGAACGGCAGGCCTTGAGCGTAATCCGATCTTATTTTCGCGGTAGTTCGGGTAATTCGTGGATCGCTTTTTCCGCGCAATAAAAGTACGATCCACGAATCACACGAACTAACATCGAAGAAATGTCGGAACCGCGAGACAAATCAACGCTGCCCAGCGCGCAAACCCCTGAAGAACCGCGTCTGGTTCAGATCGAGAGTCCCAGCAAATATGCCGGCGGAATTCCTTCAATAATTGCTACCACTAAAACTGCGTGGGCGGAGATGGGTGTCAGTCGGAGCATCCGCACCCTGCTCAGGATAAATCAAAAAACCGGATTCGATTGCCCGGGTTGCGCCTGGCCGGAACCCGACGACGAACGATCGCACGCCGAGTTTTGCGAAAACGGCGCCAAGCATGTGGCCGACGAAGCCACTACGAAACGAGTCACACCAGACTTCTTTCAAAAGTGGAGTGTGGCCGATCTCTCTCTGCAATCGGATCACTGGCTCGGTAAACAAGGACGCATCACTCACCCAATGGTGTTGCGACAGGGCGCCACTCACTACGAACAAACCACCTGGGACAAAGCGTTCAATCTCATTGCAAACGAGTTGAACAGTCTCAGCAGTCCTGACCAAGCTGTCTTCTACACCTCGGGCCGCACCAGCAACGAAGCCGCGTTTCTTTACCAATTGTTCGTGCGCCAATTCGGGACCAACAATCTGCCGGACTGCTCAAACATGTGTCATGAGTCGAGCGGTTCGGCGCTGGGTGAAACGATCGGAGTCGGAAAGGGCACAGTGTCGCTGGAAGATTTCAACCTGGCCCAGGCAATCTTCGTTATCGGACAAAACCCCGGCACCAATCACCCGCGCATGCTCAGCGCCTTACAAAATGCAAAGAAAAACGGCTGTCGCCTGGTCCATATCAACCCGCTGCCGGAAGTTGGTATGACGGAGTTCAGACATCCGCAGGACGTTCTGGGCTGGCTACGCAGCGGTAATGGTTTGGCCGATCTGTTTCTGCAGGTACGAATCAACGGTGACGTAGCTTTGTTGCGAGGGATCATGAAGGCGGTGCTGGCCGAGGAAGATAAACGGCCGGGAGAGGTGCTCGATCGCGAATTCATCGAAACTTACACGCAGGGCTTTGACGAGTTTGCCGCGGCCATTAAGGCATCGAGTTGGATCGAAATAGTGGAACAGAGCGGGGTCGCTAAAGAAGCGATTGAAGAGGCCGCGAAAGTTTTCATCGACTCGGAGCGCACGATTGTATGTTGGGCGATGGGTTTGACTCAGCATAAGAACGCGGTGGCCAATATTCAGGAGATCGTGAACCTGATGTTATTGCGCGGTCAGATCGGAAAGCCCGGTGCGGGTTTGTGCCCGGTGCGCGGTCATAGCAACGTGCAGGGCGACCGCACGATGGGTATTTGGGAACGACCGGTTGACTCTTTTCTCGACAAGCTGGGAAGTGAATTTAATTTCGAACCACCGCGCAACCACGGACTCGACACCGTGCGCGCCATTCAGGCGATGCACGATGGAAACGCACGCGTGTTTTTCGCCCTCGGCGGCAATTTTCTATCGGCAACGCCAGACACAGAGCTTACCGCCAACGCGCTCCGCCGCTGCCATTTGACTGCACACGTTTCTACTAAGCTAAACCGCGCGCATGTTGTCACGGGTCGGCAGGCGTTAATTCTTCCCTGTCTGGGGCGCACTGAATCCGACATGCAGGCGAGTGGTCTGCAATTCGTAACGACCGAGAATTCAATGGCAGTCGTCCAGGCTTCGCGCGGCTTTCTGCCACCTGCGTCAGAGGAGTTATTGAGTGAACCAGCTATCGTAGGTCGTTTGGCCCAGGCAACACTGGGGAACCGTTCGGCAGTCAATTGGCAATCGCTGGTCGATGACTACGATCGAATCAGGGACCACATCGCCCGTGTCATCCCGGGATTTGATAACTACAACATGCGTGTGCGGCGGCCGGGAGGTTTCTATCTGCCGAACGCGGCCCGCGAACGGGTGTTCAGGACGTCGACGGGTAAGGCGATGTTTACCATTCATGACTTGCCGAAACACGACCTGCAGCCGGATCAGTATTTGATGATGACGATTCGCACTCATGATCAGTTCAATACTTCGATCTACGGACTCGACGATCGATACCGAGGTGTATACAACGGCAGGCGAGTTGTTTTTCTGAATCGTGATGACATAGCAGAAGCGAACTTAAGCGATGGTCAACTAGTCGATTTGTTCAGTCACTTTGAAGGTGAGACGCGGGTGGCCCACCGGTTTACGGTTGTGCCATACAGCATCCCACGGCGCTGTGCGGCTACGTACTTTCCGGAAACCAACGTGCTCGTGCCGTTGCGTAACGTGGCCGAGAAGAGTAATACGCCAGTGTCGAAGTCTGTGGTGATTAGCATTCGACCATCGGTGGACAAGGGTGCGTAACCTTAATACGTCAATTGAACGAGCTACGCGTTTACTGGGACCGCGGGCGTCCCGCCCGCACTGAGCGAAGCGAAACCTGCCTGTGAGTTAACTCAAGGCTTCATGAAGATCGATAGCATT
>DATEPF010000058.1:0-15535 GCA_035273325.1 Pyrinomonadaceae bacterium
ACGCGCCAAAAGCGTCGCAGTGGTACCGCCATGCAGGTTATAAACGACGTCGTATCGTTTCGCGCGTAACCGTGCAGCAACAAGTGCGCGGGCGGCAGTGCTCTTAGGTCGCACGGTTAACACGTTGTCTACGTGTTCGAAGCCATCAAGAACCGGGGCCACCCAATCCTCCAACAAAATGTCGATTGAGGCGTGTGGTAAGAACCGTTTCAGAGCAAACAGCGATGGCGTCGACAATACCGTATCGCCGATGGACCGCAGCCGGATGATCAGAACACTCCTGACAGTGCTCCAGTCCCATAACGGTGGGCCAAGCGGTTGCGGGGAGCTTTCGCCACGGACACTTTGCATGGCTACAGTGCGCAGGTGCGGTGAGGACTCAACTATTTCTCGTAGACTGTTCAACTGTCTTTACGCGGCTGTTCTTCTTCACCTTCAATGGTTGCTTCTTCAATCAGCATCACTGGAATATCGTCACGAATGGGATAAACGCGCCGGCATTGCACACACTTGAGCCCCTGGCCATCGGCTTGTAACTCAACTCTTGCCTTACATGCAGGACACGCGAGAATCTCCAATAAATCCTGACTAATCGCCATTAAAGTCACCTCTCTAAAGATGCGTGATATTAGATCCTGGATCTTAGCATTTAGACCGTGTATCTCGAATCGAACCCCGTAAGCACCTCGGAATGTTGAGCACAGTAGCACCTAGCATCTAGAATCTAATATCAATGGTTCAAGCGTTACAGATCGTTCTCGTTTTCCTGCTGGTGTTTGCCAACGGCTTTTTCGTAGCCTCGGAGTTTGCGCTCGTGGGCGTTCGGCGCTCGCGTATAGAAACACTCGCGCGGGCCGGGGATAAACGCGCCAGGCGACTGCTTGGTCTGGTCGACAACCTCAACGCCTATATTTCCGCAACGCAACTCGGCATCACCCTGGCATCGCTGGCGCTCGGTTGGATTGGTGAACCGGTGGTCGCTCACATCCTTGAAATCCCGCTGCACGGGCGTGTGTCGGAAACCGTCTTGCATACGATCTCTTTCACCATCGCTTTCAGCATCATTACCTTTCTTCATATTGTGCTGGGTGAGCTGGCGCCGAAGACGCTGGCGCTCGAACGCGCAGAAAAGACGGCGTTGGCGATTGCCTTGCCAATGCTAATTTTTTACAAGACGTTTCGTTGGCCCATTCGTTTACTCGATTGGGCGGGCACGCGTACGGTTCGTTTGTTTGGACTCCATCCTGCGGGCGATCATGCGTCGATCTATACGGAAGAAGAGTTACGGCATCTCGTAGACATCTCTCGCCAGAGCGGACACCTGAAGGAAGAAGAGCAAAAGTTGATACACAGTGTGCTCAATTTCTCGGACGCGGAAGTTCGCGAAGCGATGATTCCGCGTACTTCCGTTGATGCAATTGCGATTACCGCCACGCTGGAAGAGGCGAAGAAGGCCTTTCGCGGTCTCGGTTACTCGCGGTTACCCGTATATCGCGACAACCGCGATGATGTGGTGGGTGTTTTGTTTCGGCGCGATTTAGAACCGTTTCTCGAAGAGTCGAACAATGATGGTTTTGATTTACAGCAGCTTCTACACCCCCCGCAGTTTATTCCAGCGACGGCGCCATTGGGCACGGCCTTGAAACACATGCAAGCGTCCCGCAGTCACCTCGCTGTGGTAGTTGACGAGCATGGTGGCATGGAAGGAATCGTTACGCTTGAAGATCTGCTGGAAGAGATTGTGGGTGAGATCAACGACGAGTATGACGAAGAGACGCGCGCACAGATCATCAAGGAACCGGGCGGAACTTATCTTCTGAGTGGAATGTTAAACGTTCGCGATGCGAATCGTCGTCTGGGATTAGAGCTGCCGGAGGATGGCGGTTATACCACCCTGGCAGGTTTCCTGATGGCCCGGGCAGGACGGTTGCTGCAAGTGGGCGATACGGTTGAGTACGATGGTAAACATTTTGTTGTCGAGCGACTCGACCGGCGGCGGATTCGTCGTGTTAGGCTGACGCTGAACGCAGCAGTAGTAGCCTCAAAGGATGCTTCTCACGCCTAGTTTTCGTGTTATTTCGTGAATTTCGTGGATCGATTTACTTCGGGCTTTCTGAACCGCCGGCTAACCTGGGTCGTATGGATGAAAGCGAACTCTAGTTAAGGATCAATATGTACTGTCCTCGTTGCGCAGCCCAGAACCTTGATGATGCGAAGTTTTGCCGCGGGTGTGGCACCAGTCTCGAGACAGTTGCGTTGGCGTTGGCCGGCCAGTTTCAGCCGGCGCCAAATTCAAACGAGTTTCCCAGGGATTGGCTGACGGTGCGTCATGAAGGCGTGCAGAAGCTGATTCGGGGAATTGGTTTGCTAGGGGCTGCACTATTAATAGGTGTGGCGCTGGGATTGTTTAGTAACACAAACGATTGGATCATTATCTGGTTGGTGTTTGTCGGGTGGATGGCTGCCTGGGGGGTCATTTCGCTGGTGTCCGGGATCGGCTCGATGGCAGAGGCAAAATTTCTACAGAAACGAATGGAACAGCCTCAGGGGCATTACCTCGGCGGACGCAGTAAAGAGTTTAGGACGGCGGAACTACCGCCTGCTCAACCCGGTATACCCATGAGCGTGACAGAACATACAACGCGAGCATTACCTAAAGTGAACGGTGAACGGTGAACAGCCGGAATCAGTCGTGTTGTTTTGTGTGATTAGTGGATCGTTTTATCCCTCGTTCAAAGACTGTCCACGAAATACACGAAAAACACGAAAAGATCCTAAAGACGATGTCGCTGGAATTTGCAGTACAACATCCCTGTGTACTACGCGCGCGTTACTCGGAGAAGCACCTTCGCGAGTGGGGGCGTCTGGGCAACCTCCACACGCGCCTGACGACTGGAGACGCCAGCGCGCCGTCGCCGGAAAAGTTGGAGTGGGTCGAGAATGCACGTGATGAAGTTGAGCTGATGCAGGTGGAAACCAGCGTCTGTCCGTCCTGTCCTGCGTTTCTTCCGGATGGAGCCGCCGGCGAAGGCGAGTCAGTTGGATGTCTCGGACGCATCTCTTATCCAATCGAAGCGCAGTTTGAAAAGTTCCTTGCCGACCGGGTACAGCTCGCACTGGACACTATTGACCCCCAGGACCAGCCGCGCCTGATGCGAATTCTGGTGGATCCGGAGTCGCCCTTCGACGGTGAAGCTACCAAAGAGCTTCGTCGCGTCACCACTCCTGACGGACTTCGCTTTTTTGAATTACGCGTCCCAATCCGCCTGTCCCGGGACGCTGCGCGACTGACCACCGATAACGTGTTTGATGTGCTGGCGGGTTTTCGTTCGATGGACAATGAAGAAACGAGCTACGTGCGCGAATTGCCTTTCCAGGCGACCGCCGACTACTACGACTTCCTCGATCTGCTTCTCCGCAACGACTTGAGCCAATCAGAAATTATCCGGCTGACAACGCGCGTCAAAAATTACACCCAGTTCGTCCGTTTGCTGACCGCCATTGAGCGTGCGGAAGCACTGAGCACGCGGGTCCTGCTGGATTAAGCCGCCGTTGGGTGGCTACCCTGTCGCATGACGAACACTGGGATAGCAGGAGTGATGCGATGAATAACCTTGAACATCTGTTTCTCGTCGGCGAGTTTCCCGAGCGAGCCCGCCTGCTGTCCGGGCTATCGCTCGATCAAGTCACGCTACGTCCTGACGGCGCGTCGCACTCGATCTATGAGGAACTGTGGCACCTTGTGGGGTACCAGCAGAGTATCATCGAGCCCGGTGACCCGGCCGACGACTTCTACCCGAGCGCGGCGCCGGAGCACGAGCAGCAATGGCACGACCTGGTGCGAGTGTTCCTGGACGGCGCTCGCGACGCAGCAGCGTTAGGGCAGGCGCCCGAGCGGTTGATGGTCGAGGTTGAGCCGGGCGTGACACTGGCGGACGAACTGAACAGTGTGGCGGTACACAACGCATATCACTTTGGCAAAATCGTGGCGCTGCGACAGCGGATCGGCGCGTGGCCACCCACCGCACCGTCAGGCGAGGTGTAATCGCGGGTACCCAGCGCCGCCGCCCAACAAGCGTATGCACGCGACGCGGACACCCGCTTGTCATGTAAACCAATGGGCTGCGCCACGGGTGATACGCGCGTTGGGCCTGGCAGCCGAGGCTCTTTATGTCGATTCTGATTCTGTTGTAATGCAGCCACCGGAATCACGGCGCTGCCAAATGCTATCGCCTAGTCGCGAAATCGCGGCCCAACAAGCCCTGCAACTGACGGCGCGACAGCACGGTTCTCAAGTAACTTTGTTCCTTCAACTTCGAACGCTGATTGCGCGCCGCAACTGAAGGTCAGCGTTCGCTTACCGCCGGAATTAACACCGATTTAAGCTGCCGTTCACGCAGCCTTAAGGCTAAACTCCCATCCTGTTCTTCTCTAAACGTCCGATCCGATTCCAACAAAAGGAAAACCAGCCATGCTTATGAGATCTGGTTCGCAACTCATCAGGGTCGCTATGATTGTGTTTCTGGTCGCCCTGTTCGCGCCGTTAAATATCACAGTCACTCAAGCCCAATCGAATGGGCCGGCATCATTAACCGATGGACCAGAGCCAGCGACCGGCGCACCGGCAACAGACGCGGGTTCAGCACCTAAGAAGCCGTTGACTGTGGAAGAGAAGCTGAACCTGTTGCAGCAACTGATCGAGCAGCAAAACGCCCGTCTCAATCAACTGCAACAAACTGTAGAGCAGCAACAGGAAACTATACGTTTGCTCGCACTGCACGCGACCCCAACCTCCTCCTCAGTTGCGGCCACTGCCATGCGGGTTGAACCGGAGCCGGTCCCTCAACAGACACCGTCGGTAGACGACCGCTTGAAGAAGGTCGAAAGCACTGTCTCCGCTCTAGGCAATATCAAATTCAGCGGCGACATTCGGATACGATCCGAATCAATCTTTGGACAATCAAACATCCTGGCAAGCGGTGGAAATCCTTTAGCGCTGGGTAACGAGTTAGCTGCACGTCACCGCATGCGCGCGCGTGCCCGTCTCACGATGCGCGGAACGATCGGCGAAGAATTTGATTGGGGCCTGCGCCTTGCCACAGGCAGCTTCGCAGACACCATTTCCACCAATCAGACGTTTACCGACTTTTTCAACCGCAAACCATTTTCGCTGGATCAGGCATTCATCACTTACAAGCCCAAGAAGCTACCTGGTCTGCGCCTGCAGGGTGGGAAGTTTGAGCTGCCTTGGACTGCGACGGAAATGACTATCGATAACGACGTGATGGTGGAAGGGTTCAATGAGAGTTACTCGCGCACTTCCAGGGATTCGGTGCTCAGGGACATCACGTTTGTGGCGTGGCAACTGCCAATGCAGGAGAGAAACTCTGCGTTCGTGAGAAATGCCGAGGGGACCGTAAACATTGATCAGTCGCGGCGAGGCGGCCGCGATCTGGCGCTTTACGGCGCACAACTTCGCACTCGATTTGAGCCGAGCTCAAAGGTTGCTTTGAATTTATCAATCGCCGACCTTTATTTTAATGGTACTCAGTTCATTACGCCGGTCCAGGTATTCGGCAACCTGCTTCAGTTACCCCTCACAATCAATCTGCCCGGCGGCGGCACAGCAACGAGCCAGGTCGTGATCCCCCGGGATGTTTTGGTAGGCGGCAACGGCAACCTTGGTGTCAGCACCGCCAGTAACAACGCCACTAATCGCGATGGTCGTTTGTCATCAGGATTTAACCTGATCGACATCATCGGTCGCCTTGAGTTGAAACACAGTGAACGTTTTCCTGTGACGATCATTGCAAACTTTGTTACTAACACACAGGTGCGTGACGTGGTTGCTGCCGGGCCGGGTGGTGCGGATCTACTAATTCCCAACAATGAGAACACCGGATTCTGGGGCGAGGTTCAGGTGGGCCAAACGCGAGCGAAGGGAGACATGCAGTTTGGCTACACGTTCATGCGGATTGAAAAAGATGCTGTGCTGACGCCATTTAATTTTTCCGACATCACCCAGCAATCAGACATGCGTGGCCATCGTTTTGGATTTTCGTACGCCGCCGATCCACGGGTGGTCTTTACGATCACGGGCATCATCACTCAACGGGCCAGCGGATTGCTTGGCCCCTTTGTACCCACCCCTCTCGGGTCGTTGAATCGTGACACGACGCGACTGCAACTCGACACTGTGCTGAGGTTCTGAAATCCGCGGATGTTTAGTGCTTCGTGGATCGTTTTCCGACCGACTACGATCCACGAACCACACGAAATACAATTTAGTTTCACCTCGTATTTTAATTCCATTAAAAATTATTCTTGACTTCGCAGCGGAGTGGTAATAGATTCCGGCCCTCCCGAGTAGTGCATTCAGTCTCACCTGAATTAATTCCAGCCCAGAAAACCTAAGAGGCTTCCCGCGTTTTCGAGGTCTCGACGCGTTTGTTGGCCGCACGCCGGCCATTGCACGTCTTACTGCGCTTATCCAGCGGGTTTTTGCTCACTTGTTTTTCTGGTCCAAGGCTTCTTCAAGGCTTATCACTTAGGGAAACCAAAGCAGATCTCTGTCAACGCATCCCCAAAGGAGAATTGCATGGCCTACATCTCAAAAAGAAACCGCAAGCGAGAAAAAGAGAAACAGACAGCGGCCGATAATCGCCGTGAATTAATCGCCGCAGGATTTAGGCGGCGCGACCTAATGAAGATGGGCTTGCTAACGACGGCCGGAATGCTGATTCCCAAGAAGGGTTTGAGTGCGCATCCGCGAACAAGGTCGGGGTTCCCTCTGGATGATGACGAGCCAAACAGCCCGGACACGACC
Source organism: Pyrinomonadaceae bacterium (assembly GCA_035273325.1). GTDB lineage: Bacteria > Acidobacteriota > Blastocatellia > Pyrinomonadales > Pyrinomonadaceae > PSRF01. The sequence goes on from DATEPF010000058.1 coordinate 6,827, forward strand.
ATTCCGTTTTCGCAGGACATGCCGCGGCTGACGGTGCTCCAACCGGTTCCCGTAGCAGCTCTCGGCACGCCGCTCCCAGGTGAAAATCCTCAACCTGGCGAGGCTCGCACGGAGCCGCATCAGGCGTGGAACGATTTTCCTCCGCTCAGATACTACTTGATGAGGGAACAGGCAGCGGACGTGTTGATGACGCCACCGGGGCAGCTTCCCCCCCAACCAATCTGGGGCTTTAATGGCATCACGCCCGGTCCGATGATCGTGGAGAGGTACGGGTTACAAGGCCAACCTCAAAATGGCTCAGTACTTGTTCGCATCAAGAACGAACTTCCGCCGCTCAACAACGGTGGGTTTGGCCTGCCTTCGACCACTACCCACTTGCACAACGGCCACACGCCTCTCGAGAGCGACGGCTTTCCCTGCTTCTTCAAAGCAAGCGGCGAGTTTTACGATCATCATTATCCGAACGTGCTCGCCGGCGTGAAGTCGACCCATATCCCGCAGGGCGGCGATATACAGGAGGCGATGCATACGCTCTGGTACCACGACCACCGCATCGATCACACGGCGGAAAATACTTATAAGGGACTGGCTGGCACATACATTCTCTTTAATGAGCATGACACCGGTGACGAGAATACGGGATTTCGCTTACCAAGCTTCGGGGACGGCCAGAACCCCCTTACCAACTTCGATGTGTACATGGTGTTCAACGATAAAGTTTTCGATAACAGAACCGGTCTACTCCGATTTGATCTCTTCAACACCGACGGCATTCTGGGAGACAGGTTCCTGGTCAACGGCAAGATTCAGCCGGTGTTCCACGTAAGCCCGCGACGATATCGTTTCCGCTGGTTGAATACCGGGCCATCCCGGTTCTACCAGATGTTTCTGCTGGGACCGAATAACTCGACCAAACCATTCTGGCAGATTTCGACCGATGGCAACTTCATTGAGAAACCGGTCCAGGTCAACAGTACGCGTTTCTCAGTCGCCGAACGTGTAGACGTGATCGTCGACTTCACCAACGATGCCGGTAAGACCTTCTATATCGAGAACCGCTTGGAACAAGACGACGGGCGTGGTCCTGACGGTGATGTGGCCAGCGCGGGCCAGGGTGACAAGATTCTGCAAATTATCGTCGATGGGCCACCTGTCACGGACAACAGTATCAACCCGGCCAATATCCCCGAGAACCAGGCGGTCTATTTCTACGGTTTTCCCAACACCAACGATCAGGAACGGATCACACGCACGTTTAGGTTCGAAAGGGGCAATGGTCAGTGGCAAGTCAACGGTAAGCTGGTCGGCGACTGCGAAGATCCAAACGATATTCGGTTTGCGATTAAGAAGAACAGCGTGGAGAAGTGGGTCTTCCAAAACAACTCAGGCGGTTGGCAACACCCAATTCACATGCACTTCGAAGAATTTCAAACGCTCCATATCAACGGGAACGCCCCGAAAAGCACGGGACTAATCACCAAAGGCCGTAAGGATGTTTTCAGGTTGGAACACAACATGGAAGCAAAGGTGTACTTCCGCTTCCGCGACTTCGTCGGGAAGTTTCCATTGCACTGTCACAACGTGATTCACGAGGACCACGCAATGATGGTGTTGGGCCGGATCAACCTGGATGGTGACAACAAAACGCAGCCGTAATTGCAGCCGTAAGACGGTGGTCAACCCCCTGAATGGCGCAATTGGAGAAAGGATCGTTATGGCGGACATAAATCGAAGAACCATGGTGGGATTGCTCGGCGCTGCTCCTTTTGCCGGCGCACTGCTTGTCACCGGACAGGAGTCAGGGCCGGCGCGGGCATCGAAGTTTGAGAACATTTCATCTCGCGAGCGTATCCGGCAGCGTTACTTTCCCAATCTGACTTTGACGACGCATACCGGCAAACAGGTCCGCTTTTACGAAGACCTGGTCAAAGACAAGATTGTGATCTTCAACTTCATGTATGCGAAGTGTGAAGGGATTTGTATGCCTATTACCATGAACTTGAGAAAAGTTCAGGATCTATTGGGGAGTCGCATGGGCCGCGACATCTTTATGTATTCGTTTACTCTCAAGCCGGATGAAGACACGCCGGGCAAACTGGCCCACTATGCACACATGCACAAAGTGAAACCTGGGTGGACATTTTTGACGGGGTCACCGGCCGACCTCGAGACGATTCGCCGCAAGCTGGGCTTCGTCGATCCGGACCCGGAAGTGGACAAGGTTAAATCAAACCACATCGGAGTCATCAAGTACGGCAACGAACCGATCGAGCGCTGGGGTGGTTGTCCGGCAATGTCGAAGGCAACTTGGATCGTAAAAACGCTGAGCTGGGTGGATCGGCCGAAAAACATCACTGCTCACAAACAGAACGGAGGCGCCAAATGACTCTTCCAGGGCACCGAGTTTTCACGTTAGCAGTATTTCTGGTCGTGTCGGCACTAGTCCCCGCTGTCTCGATGGCGCAGGACGCGCAACCAATGAGTGAAATTCCGCTCGGGACCGGCGCTAGCGGACCATCAGGTATAGCTGCGATGGGCATGACTTCGCCCACGACCGCTGCAACCGAAGGTACTGCGTCAAGCACTGGTCCCGAGGCACTGGCCTTCGATGGCGCCCACGTTTGGGTGGCGACTCAATTCAACGACAAACTGACGAAAGTTCGTATCAGCGACGGTGCGATCGCGGGTACGTTCGCCGTTGGCCGCCGACCGGTGGCATTGCTCTATGCCGGTGGCAGCGTGTGGGTAGCAAACCTGCTCAGCAACAACGTGATGAAACTTAACAAGGACACCGGCGCTGTTGTGGGTACCTACGCCACGGGCGCGGAGCCTGGCGGCCTGGCGTATGACGGCGCAAACATTTGGGTTGCGAATAGAGGCAGCAACACTGTTACGAAGTTGAAAGGAACCAATGGGGCTAACCTCGGCTCTTTCGTTGTCGGGAAACGGCCGATCGCATTGACCTATGCGGCTGGAAGTATTTGGGTTGCTAATAACTTCAGCAATAACGTAACTCGCCTGAGCCTTTCAGGCGCAGCTGTCGGTACCTACGCGGTAGGAAGAGGACCATTTGGAATTACCTCAGACGGAACAAACGTCTGGGTGACAAACTATTTCGGCCAAAGCCTTTCCAAGTTGCAGGCGAAGGATGGAGTAAGGCTCGGCACTTACAAAGTTGGCGATGGCGCCGCGGGAATTCTGTTTGACGGCGCGAACCTGTGGATAGTTAACAACGGCGATAACACGGTGATGAAAGTTAGTCCTGACAATGGCGCCGTGATCGCAACGTATGGTACTGGTCGAGGTCCATTTGCCATCGCGTTCGACGGCTCGCGGATTTGGGTTTCAAACTTCGCGAGCAATTCTGTCTCAACTGCAGCCGTCAATTAATCCAGCAGGTGGGTCGCTTCGCCCGCAGTTAAAAAAAACAAACGGTCCAACACGAGAGGGGATCACCCTTTTGCGTTGGACCGCCGTTTTTAATCCGATGTCTCACGTGGGTACCCACGCGCAACAGTTGGATCAATATGCTGCATCCTAGGGGCGGTTCAGTTTAACGTCAATCGTTTTACAAAAAATAAAACACACGACTTTGGAGTGCGGCCGCTCGACGCCGCTTTGTCATTTGTTGGTCGGCTTAAAGTCGAAGGGTACGTGTCGAGCCGGCCGCATTCCAAAGACTTGACGGCATTCCACGTTAACGATCGCTTACGAACTCACTTGCAGGCACGCGTCGCTGTGTGCGCATCCAGTTTGCCACGGTACGGTAGAAACACTTCAAACACTGTCCCAACGATTCGTCCCTGACATTCTCGCGAATAGTCTCTCCACAGTTAATGCATTTAATGCTGAACGTAGACTCAGTTTTCCTCTTCTTCCTCATTACATCTCTCCAAAACTCAATAAACAAGAGCGTACCAACCATTTGTTACACGCGCATGACGCGGTTGTTAAGCAGTCGTTACATCTGTGCAGATGCGAGCGATTAGGTGGATCGTTTTTATATGAGGTCAAAAAACGATCCACGAATTACACGGAAAGACACTGCCTCGTCATTAACAAACATTTAAGGCGCATTTCACAGCACCTTAACCTCTTACTCCTACATTGCGACTTTACATAAAGTGTTGAACCTAAACTGAAGGTGCTCCTGGCCCTTCAAAAGTTTTAACCCCATCGTCATCAATCAAAAGTTCATACAGGAGAGTTTCATGATTCCTAACGTCCCCTACACATTTATTCAACGCTACTTCGGTTTGCCGCTGTTGGCGTTGCTCACATCAATGATGATCGCAGTCTCCGGATTTGCCCAGTCCGGGCCCGCCGGAACGTTGACTGGCACAGCGCAGGATGCAAACGGAGCGCATCTTCCCGGTGCGAGCGTCTCCGTTGCGAATTCCAACACCGGAGCGGCCCGCAATGTGATGACTGACAACGAGGGTCGTTGGACCATGCCAGGCCTCGCAGTGGGCACATATCAAATAACCTACGAGTTGGCCGGCTTTAAGAAGTTAGTGCGTGAGAGAATTTCAGTTGAGGCTTCGGTCACGCGCACCGTCGACGCCAAATTGGAAGTGGGCGAAGTCGATGCGGTGGTAAATATCACCGAGGGCTCATCACTAGTTGTCGCCGAGAGCGCGACTACTTTTCGGCAGTTGTCATCGGAAGACCTGGTTACCGTCCCTACCTCGACCAGAAGCTTTACGCAATTACTTTCAACTGAGGCTGGCGTCAACACCGAGCTGTCGCCGGTACTTACTAATGGCAACGGAAACCAGTCACCTTCGGTCAACGGCACCCGCACCACCAGTACCAGTTTGTTCTTCAACGGCATTGATGCAACCAACATCACCACCAACGAAGGTTCGTTGAACGACAATATCGCGCCCGCGCCGGAGACGCTGCAGGAAGTTAAGCTCCAGACAAGTCTTTACGACGCTTCAACCGGGAGGTCAGGTGGCGGCAATTTCCAGCTTGTGACCAAACAAGGTGGAAACAGCTTCAACGGGTCGGTCTATTACTATCTGCAAAATGAAAAATTCAATGCCAATGACTTCTTTTTCAACAAGGAGAGCATCGATCGGCCCAAGGCACGCCGCAACGAAGCTGGATTTACACTTGGTGGTCCGTTAAAGAAAGAAAAAGTTTTTTTCTTCGGCAGCTATCAATATACAGATGCCATTACCGGTTTTGTTCCCACCGCTCGCAGCACGACCGTATTACCGCTGGCGCTGCGTCACATCAGCGGCCCGCGGACCGCCGCAAATCTCGCAGCCGCGTTCAATCTGGAGAACGGTTGTACTCCCAACGTGAATTGCCTGTCGGCTGGTGATATTTCGCCGGTAGCACTGCGTTTATTTAATTTGATTAATCCGGTTACCGGAGATTTCGTCATACCTACGCCGCGAACTGGAGCGCGAGCTATCGGCGTTGATCGTTCGGGTGCACGCGCATTTCTGTTTGGGTTGGCGCCGGGCGTAGCCAGCCGTACTCTTCGAGAGAACAATCCACTGGTTCAACAGATGAATGTGCAACCGTCTGAATTTACGCAACACCAGTTCACAACTCGTCTCGACGCTCGTATCAACCAGGACAACACACTCAACGGCACATTCTTTCTAGCGAACTTCCCCGGACTGGATTCATTCCCGGATCCGTCGAGTCTGGCTTCGCCGTTCACATTGCGACGGGCCGATCAAAACAGAACCCTGGCGATCTCAGATCAGCATATCTTTGGTCCGACATTGATAAACGAAGTTCGCTTTGGTTACTTCTATCTGAATAACACGCGCAGCCTGGACGACCCGTTCCTTACGGAGGAGTACACGAGCGCCGCGTTGGGAATCTCTAATCCTGCGCTTTTATTTGATGACAGTCCGGGAACGCGACGCCTGGGACACTTCATCGGCCGTCCCGGAACAAACATGTCACAGTTTTCATTTGGTGGTCCAAACGACTCTTTCAATCAGCGCAAGCAGCAAACATTTAGTTTCTCCGATAACGTAACCTGGATTCGCGACCAGCATACTTTCCGCATGGGCGGCGACTTCAAGAGTCATCAGTACGACTCGAGTCTTCCGGAGGAGCAGGCTACAGAGTTTGAAAAGTTTGACAGTTTCACTCAAATCCTGACAGGTAACGCCACCGAAGCCGACACTCAATTCGGCGTGACTGAGAAAAGCTTTCGGTTCAGGGACTACAGCGCATACCTAGCGGACGACTGGAAGCTGTCGCGAAAACTCAGCCTGAACCTCGGGCTGCGATACGAGTTGTTCATGTGGCCCACTGAAAAAGACGGGCGCATCGGCAACTTTGATTTCGCGAGTTTCGAACCCTGCTTCTTGCCCTCAGGGGCCACCAATGCGCTGTGCGACAGCCCGTCACCAGGCTTCATCGTTCCCAACAACGTTCGACCGACAGGTTTGGCGAATGTCGACGCCGCGATTGCAGCGACCACCAGAGCAGGTAATAACCACACTCTTAATGGTCAGGACCTCAACAATTTCGCACCGCGCATTGGGTTCGCATATTCCCCACTGGATTCCAACCGCATGGTAATCAGGGGTGGGTTTGGCTTGTTCTACGATCGGCCGTCGGCTTCGTTTATCAACACCGTATTCAGTAACTATCCTTTCCTACGTGAAATTGAAATCACCGTGCCATCCGGAAACGTGCCGTACGAAAACGCGTTTGGCGCGCAACCTACTACGCTTCCGCTGAGCAATTGGCTGCCGTTCCGCATTACTCGTGGATCGGGGAGGGGCGGTACGTATGTGATCAGGGACAACACCGGCGTCCGCTTTGACCCGAGAGGAACAGCGACCTCGCCTGCGGGCAACATTGCCGAAACGTTTGAATTTCGTGCTGTCGATCGAGATCTGAAAACACCATATGTCCAGCAATGGAACCTTGGCGTTCAGTACGAAGTCACGAAAAACCTTTTGTTTGAAGCGCGGTACGTAGGAACGCGAGGACGTAACCTGCTCCAGGCGCTCGCATTCAATCAGGGGTTTGACCTCAACGATGCGAATACTCCCGATCACATTTTCGAGCGCTTCAATCAAGCCTACATCGCCGCCGGAGCGCCCAATGGACCACTCAACGCCGGTAGCAGTGCGCGCGCGCGCGGACTGGGCAAAGCGTTTGGGTTTGCGAATCCCTACCGGTTAGGTGGGGCGGCAACTTGTACTGGTGGTGTATTAGGAATCCCTGGTGGTACGCCCTTGGATTTAAACCTCGCGAACCCTTTAACCTGTTCGGGAAGTACGCTTGGCGGCGGACAAGTCATCAATTTCGAGGCGCGTGTTCCTGTTCTTGGTTTTAACGTGCCCGAGGCCCTGGTCCTTCGATCTAATGGCGAGTCGAGTTACCACGGCGCACAATTCAGCGTAACGCAGCGACTATCAAAGGGGCTCCATTTCAATGCGGCCTACACGTGGTCCAAATCGATTGATACGAGCTCAACGGATCCCGGGAGTACGGCGGGTTCAGGCAAGCCGGATGTGCCTAATACCGGCTTTGTAGTGCAGGGAGATGTGCGAAACCTGGAATCAAACCGTGCCCTTTCCGATTTTGATCGCACCCATCGGTTCAGTCTGAACTTTGTATATGACGTGCCGGCGTTCGGTTCGGGAAGCAAGTTCCTGAGCGGTTGGCAAATTTCCGGATTCTTCCAGGCCCAAACGGGAACGCCTTACTCGATCTTTGCTCCTGAGCCTGAGATTACTGCCGCGACGCAGTACGCGGATTTAACCAGAGGCTCTGGTGGGCTATATCGCCTGGGCTTTGGACGTCCCGCACTTTGCGGATCGCTTGATGAGTTACGCAGAACGGGTAGCGATATCACAGAAGATGCATTCAATCCTTCAGCGCTTTGCACGGCTTTAGGCCAAAACGGAAGTCTCGGTCGCAACGTTTTACGTGGGCCGTCCCAGTCGAGGTTGGATCTGGGAATTATGAAGAGCACACGATTATCCGAGGACCTGACGCTCGAATTTGGTTGGGACATCTTCAACGTGTTCAACCGCGCAAACTTCGCGACGCCGGACTATGAACTTGGCAGTCCTGACTTTGGCCGAATCACCAGCACAGTTGGCGGGCCCCGTGTGATGCAGTTTCGAGCGAAGCTAAAGTTCTGAGTAGGTAAGTCAGAGGCTGATAAATGTCACTAGCAGAATCCTCGCTTACGCGGCAGGCCGGTCAAGACGTTGTTCAAGACGACGTTTATGATGACGGCCTGCTTCGTGTAGAACACAAGAACTACTATGCATCGTTCGCTGGAGAGTGCATAAGGTTACCGCGCACGGAGTTCTTAATCTTGTCCCGCCTGGCACGAACGCCCGAACGTATCGTGGCCGCCGAAGAATTGTGGGGATATGCCTGGGGCATGAATAAGCCGCTCAACCTCGAAAGCCTGCACGTATACATTTACCGTCTACGAAACAAACTAACCCCTCATCCCCTTCACATCGACACGATGGTAAATGTGGGATACCGGCTGGTGCTCGAATGATTGAAGCAGTTCTTTGTTATTAGTTCAGGGCCTCGTGAATTGCCCAGACTGCCCAAAAAGATAGCGCAGCTATGGTGGCCGCTGCGGGAATGGTGAGTATCCATGCCCAAACGATGCGCCCGGCTACACCCCATTTAACCGCAGACAATCGTTTGGTCGCGCCGACACCGACGATGGCGCCGGTGATTGTGTGAGTC
>DATEPF010000059.1:0-13448 GCA_035273325.1 Pyrinomonadaceae bacterium
AATAAAGAACCGCCATCACGGCAACCGCTCCCCTTGTTTTTTCGTTGAAGGGAATGCGGTAGATGATCGTGTCCGCACCGCTCGCACCGGTCTTATTAATATACTCGGGATCGCGCTCGGCATCCCCGTGCGGTGCGGTAACAGCCGCGAACGGCCCGTCGCGTCGCCAGCCCTTTGGTAAGAGGCGATTATTTTTCAGCGCATGGTCGCCGCCAACGAAGCTGGTAGTGATCTTGCCTTTCGAATTTGCCACCAGCTCCTCGTAGATCTGTACCTGACTTTCGTCGCTTATCACGGCATAGTGGGGTTGAAAGACCTGCTTGCCAGTCGCCGGGTCATAGAAAAATTCCGTGGCTAGAACCTCGTCGCCCGTCCCCTTGACGATTGCTCCGACGTTGTTGGTTCTGCCTGAAGCCCAAACCATCTGGCCCGTTGAATCAAACACTTCCAGCGCGATGAAGGCGCGACGAAACGCGACGCCGGAAGGGAGACTGTGGCCCGCGAGGTTCTCGACGCGGACGGTCGCTTCCAGATGGGTATCAGTTCGATTTAAACCGGTTACTTCTATCTTCGCCGTTTCGTTGCGCGCCAGATCGTCGCTCGAGCTGAGAGCGGTCAGCAGCCCCGGCACGGCCCTGCCGTACATATAATCAGCGGTCCGGATGCCGAGGATGTTAGGGAATTGCTGGAACATCATCATGCCAAAGCCGTTAATGCCGACCAGGGTGTGGCGCGAGTATCGGTCGCGCACGCGTAACGTGATCTCTTTGTCAGGAGCGCGACCTTCTGTGTATGGGTAATTGTTGTCCTCGATGTTCGCGATGCGAAAGACCAGGTTTTGGCCGCGAAACGTCGTCGGCATATGACAATCCTGGCAAGTGCGGACTGCCTGTTTGTTGATTGGTTCGCGCTCATTTTGGTAGACGCTGTTGAGCCATTCAGGATACGTGGTCTGTTCATGAAACTCTTTCGGCTTACCACTCTTATCCCCGACGGGCTTGCCCTTGCCGTCAAGAACTGGAAGCACAACTGTGTGACAGCTACCACATATCGCCGAAGACTTCATGTGATCGCCATAACGCGGCGTCACGTTAAGGGCATTCTTCATCGGCAACGTCGCCACTTCTTCGTATGGGCCATTGATGACGTCAGGCGGGTCAAGTTTGAATTTGCCGGTAAAGGTTTCAGGCTTTCCAAGTCCATCCTTAGCCGCCCGGTGACAAGCCGCACACGACACCCCATCGCGAGCGAGGGCTCCATACTTGCCGTCAGGCTGATCAGGCCGAGCGTAAACCATGCTGTGCTTGAAGGGCTGCTTTTTATCGAGTTCAATTTGGCGTTGGCCCATCACGCCGTGGCACCGGTAACAGGTGTTATCAAGAAACTCTGCTTGGGACGGGTAAAGAGTTTTTTCGGATTCGAGTTGGGCGTGAAAAATAGGATCTCGTCCGGACAGGCCCATCATCGAAGCGTCCCATTCGGTGTAAGGCGAAAGGTTCGTCGGCATCGCCTTCCCGCCTTCAAACACGAAAGCCATATTCTCGTCCGAAGCTGAGTGACAACCCATGCACTGACTCGAAGTAAGAAAGCCCTGGGTTCCCAGCGGGCCCGGCGTCACATGGTCCAGCGACTCGCCTGGAAACCGTTTCACTTCGTGTTCCCGAACCATGGGTCCATTCAAGAGACGGAGAAGATTCATATCGGGAGATTTACGGGCTAATGGGAAAGGCCCGCCAATGATCTGTTTCGTAGTTGAGACCTGCTCATGAAAATCTGGGATAGGCGGCGGCTGAGGAGCCATTGTAGGCGCCTGGATTAGAAACGAAATCGGATCGCCTTCAACATTCTTAAGGGTAATGAATGTTGATTCCTTTTCTGCGGAAGCATGACACCGCAGGCAGTAGGTCCCAAAGTCGGAGTCCGGGTAATCGATATCAGGATTTGCTGCGGCATTTCCGGGCGAGTGATAAGACCAAAACCACCCATCAAATGAACCGTTCTTGTCTTTTACCATTGCAGTCCAACTGGTGAGCTGCGCGCCCTCCTTCGCCGGCGAGCGAAACATTTCTTTGACGATTATTCCGCCGTCGGAAATGGTTCCCTGTCTGTTCCGGTGCTTAAGCCAGTCCCACACTTCTGGCGAATAGAAAATCTTTACAGCGCTGTGAGTGCCAAACGACTTCCCGGCAATGAATGGCCCGCTATTACGAATCTGTGAGTCAGCAATCCAGGCTTTGTAACACCGGTTTTCAAGAAAGGCATAAAGCAGTTTTTCAAACTTCCTGGCGCCAATCTCGCTGGGCTTCGGAAGTGGGAATGGACTGCAGCGATTGTCTACCGGTTGAATTTCGCGCCGCACAGTTTCGCGTCCAGCTTTAGCAAAAACGGAGACCAGACCTATTAAGACTATGAGGATCGAGAGCCGCGGGACAATTTCAGGGGTGACGAGTAGTTTCATAATCAAATTCTTATGTATGGGGAATGCTGTTGATTATTCACCAACAGCAAGAACAGGATGCAACCGAATTAATATCTAGTCTACGATCAAAAACTCCCATATATTGAGCGCCGCTATCGTCAAATGTTCCATGCCTTCGTGTTATTTCAAGCCGGCACGTGATCGTTTTGTTGTTGCACAAAAATGCGATCCACGAAACAACACCAAGGTGCACCTTACGTAGACTTCCTATGAACTATTTTCTGTTCGCGACGCATGTGGCATCGGTTCTAACGCTGGCCGCATATCTCGTTAGAGACATACTTTGGCTGCGCGTTCTGACAGTTGTTGCCTGCGTGGCAGGAATTATCTTCAACTACTATGTGCCGGCCACGCCGCTGTGGCCTGTCATTTATTGGAATCTGGTCTTTATCGCCGTTAACGTCGTGCAGATTGTGATTATCATCAAGGAACGCAGCGGCGTCCACTTCTCAAAAGAGGAAAGAGAACTTTATGAAACCGTATTCAAAAACTTCGCCCCTTTCGAGTTTATGAAGCTTTTACGGCTGGGCAAATGGTTGGAGGCCAGGGAAGGGGAGTTGCTCACCACCGAGGCGAAACCACTTGATAACGTGATGCTGATATATAAGGGCCTCGCCAGTGTCGAAATTGACGGTCAGGAAATCGGTCAGATGAAAGGCGGCGACCTGATCGGCGAAGTTAGCTATATCACCGAAGGAAACGCGACCGCCACCGTTCGAACCCTGCAACCGACACGTTACCTGTCCTGGTCCAAAAAAGATTTGCGACGTCTGTTTAGCCGTAATCCGAATTTAAGGTCTGCCATGGAGTCAGTATTTAACAGAGAGCTAAGCGAGAAATTGGCACGACCTGGTGTTTCCGCGAACTGAGCCCTTCGACCGTTATCTACATGGGAGGCATCGATCCGCCGCCAGGCATTCCGCCCGGCATCCCCCCGGGCATCCCGCCCATGCCGTCTATGGCACCTCCAGGTCGGGGCTGATGAGCAGCGCCACCGTTGCCACCCCGCGCGCGCAACAAAGAAGGATCAACATTCTTCAGTTGATACAGAGTCTTGTATAGACCTTCACGGTTAACCAAATCGTCATGGGTTCCCTGGTCAACTATTCGACCTTTATCAATTACCAGAATACGGTCCGCAACTGCCGCCACGAAGTTCAGATCATGGCTAATCACGAGACAGGTCCGCTCCCTGGCATACTCTCGGATTACCTGAATCAAACGATTGCGCTGATCGGCATCCAAGTTCTCAGTTGGTTCGTCCAGCAGCAGCACTTCCGGTTTGCGCAACAGACACCGCGCCAGCGCGATTAAGCGTTTCTGTCCGCCAGACGGTACCTGCACATCAACGACCGTATCGTAACCCCTCGGCATTCGCTGCCGGTCCACAATCACATCGTGTATGTGGGCCAGCTTGCAGGCTTCTTCAATCTCTGCGTCGGTGGCCTCCGCCCGGCCGAGTCGGATGTTCTCTTTGATCGTATCCTTCAGGAAGAAAGGGAACTGCGAGAGCTTCGAGACCTGTTCGCGTAACGAGTTTAGTGTTACCTGCGAAATGTCCGTACCTTCGAGGAGGATGCGTCCCTGCTGTGGATCGAGAAAGCGCAGGATTAAGTTCATGATTGTGGACTTGCCACAGCCGATCGGTCCGACGAATGCGATCGTCTCACCTTCCTTGATCTCGAAAGAAATGCCGTTCAAAACCTTTTGAGTTGGGGAATAGCCGAACACAACGTTTTCAAAGTTGATATCACCGTGAACCTCGCCCAGGGTTTCGGCGCCGGGTTTCTCCACCACGGTTGGTTTGGTATCAAACAACTCGTAGGTCGAAACGATTCCGGGCACGAGTGATTGGTACATTGTGTAAGAGCTGATCAGTCTTTGCACCGGCGTAAAAAGGTTTGGCGCCATTTGCATGAAAACTAGGGCACTCGCAAACGTTAGCCCCCAATCCTGGCCGAGCAGGACAGCAAACAACAAAATTAGTGCGGTAGTTAGAGAGATAAAAACTTGCGCTCCGCTGTTACTGAGACTCATCCAGGCCGTCGTGCTGGCGGTGTTTTTGGCAGCAACTTTTGAAGCTTCACGGAAGCGCTCATTCCTTTTGGGCTGCGCATTGAATACTTGAATATCAGAGATGCCGTTTATCGTTTCTTCTAGTTCCGCGCCCAGCTCGCGCGCGCTCATGTTGATGCCCATTGCTCCCTGTTGCAGTTTGCCGCTGGTAAAACGGAACATCAGAACTGTTGCCGGACCCAAAACAAAAAGCACCAGCGTCATTTGCCAACTTAAGGCCAGCAAATAAGCAATCACTATCACCAGGACGATGGCATCGATTATCGGAGTCAGCAGAACCTGCGTAAGCAGTCGCTGTACGGACGAGGTCTCCGACAGTACTCGTTGCATCAATGCGCCGGTTTGCCCTCCCATGAAGAAATCAAGCGAGAGCGACTGAATATGCTCATAGAGGCTTTGTCGCAAGCCAGTGAGCAGACGTTGTTCCAAAATTGCATCCACCCACGCGCGAAAGATATCCATCACGTTACGCAGCACGATGGCGCTGGTCCATATGATGAAAATTGTCGTGAAGGAGAGCGGGGTGGCCAACCACTGTCCGAACAGTGATGTTGAAAACCAGCCCCCGCCGCCGGCGGTGTTGTCGTAAAAAGAACCGGTCAAGGACCACGCATTGTTCCAATCCCCACCGGTGGCAGCATCGCCAAACAGTTTGATGAGCGGACCGAATGCGGCGGCCGCTACGAAGGGCAGCAGGAACATAACTAATGAAAGAAACAGTGAGAGCGCGACCATGAGCTTATGCGAGCCAAGAAGTCTCAAAGCGCGCTTCAGGTCGGGCCGCGCATTCAGACGCGGCATTGTCTTCATTCGGATTTTTCCGTCACCGGGCGCGGGAGCAGGGCCGCCCGGTAACGCGCCTGGTGGCAAAGCATCTGGTGGCAGCGCGTCTGGTGGCAGCGCGTCTGGTGGCAGGGCGTTCGCAGGCAATTCGTCCGGTGGTAATTCGCCGGGCAGTCCTCCGATGTTTCGGTCTGGATCCGATTCAGACGGCTTACCGGGGCGCATGCGGGGAGGCGTAGGATTAGAGCTGGACATGCTGGTCCTCTTTCAATTGGTAGGGGTTGCCAAGGCCAGAAAAAGGAGCCGTGCCCTAAAGCGGTCGGCAGTCAGCCTTAACAAACAACATCAGACAGCCGGATAAGGACGAGACCTTACCCGCTGCCTGACGTGTTTCCAATGATTTTACCGCGGGCAACAGAACTAGTGCCGGGCACCCGACCGGTAACGAAGGGTTGTTTAGCAGTAGCAATAGTAGTAATGCCACCAACAGCCGTAGGCGTTGCAATAAAGCGTACGACAAACACAGACTGCGTTGTACGCCTGGACTTCACCGAGGCCTTCAGCATTATCAATCTTCGTAGCGCTCATTGCGCCAGTGCTCTTCGGAATGTCCGTGCCGGCGGGCTTGTTGGTTTCGGGAAACATCTGGGCCGCTTTGTCACCGGTGATTTCATATTTTCCCAATTCGCTATCGGGAATGTCGTAGATACTTACCTTATTGTCGGCTCCGGGCGTTGAAGTCAAAATTGCCATCTCTGTTCTCCTTATTCGAGGTTGATTGGGGATTCGCGCAGGAAGTTCGTTCCTCACGTTGTCCAATGGGGCTTAGTTGAAAATGCCTACAGGCCCTGAATGAAATTTGCTGCTGCCCAAAAGTTCTCCGGCAGCCTTTCGTTTTGGCTCGCTTCTCTGGAACATCGCAACTGATTGCACGGACGAAGAGTAATGCGACGAAATCTTTCGTCCGTATTACATCGATAACGATAGGATGTAAGGGTAACTCCGAAGAAGCGCGAAAACGTTTTAGTGCCCGCTCAGCGCATAACTCAGAGGTGCATGTTGCAAGATTCAGGCGTTGAAGCGAGCGCATCCTATCAACGAAGACGTAAGGAGACAAGCTTTTTTGCGACTCGTTGGGAACATTTTTCTACTCGGTTTCCTCAAGACAACGTTTGAGAGCATCCTTAAATAAGGGATCGTCCGAATCAGGCCCCGCGTAGCGAACGACCGAACGACGATCAATTAGTGCGATCGTCGGTAAACCGTTGGCTCCGTAAATTCCCTGCAGCCGCTCGTCTTCCGCGACACCCACCGAAAAAGTCACGCCCTTCTCATTGACCATGCGACGCATCAGCTCCCGTTCGTTAGACATTGACTCGGCAGTTCCCCCGTAAGCCAGGTAATGGCGTGTGAGCGCAACCACTTCCAGCCCAAGCTCAGCGTGTTTTTCGTAGAGTTCCTGCAATTTGGGAAACATCTCCCGGCAAGGCTGACACCAGGTTGCCCAGAATTCCAGAAGCACTACTCGCCCACGCAAGTGCGAAAGAGTCGCAGCCGGGCCGTTGAGCCACTCTTTGACGGCGATCTCGGGAGCCTGTTGACCGATGAGCGCGATTTGTGTGCTGCGATCCCGTAATTGGAGAGTGCCGCTCGCAGCCGCACGTTTCTGGGGCGGAGTACCTGTGGCCTCCATAAGTTGGCTAATCTTCTCGGCGAAAGCTACCTCCTGGGCCAGCATTTGTGAGGCCTTTTGATTTTCACCGGTTGATTGGTAAACATCAGCCAGGGTCATCGCCAATTGAATTCTTGTTTGAAATTCTATCTCGTAAGGTGTCGCGCGCGCGTCGTCCAGGGCTTTCGTTAACTCAGCAGACGCTTCATGGGACTTACCAGCGAACCGCAATTGAGAAGCTTGCAGAATTCGCGCAGAAACTCGTGCTTGTGGTGTGGCCAGTTCTGCATTGGAAGAAACTTCCGGCTCAACGTTCATATGATCTCCTAACAACTTTCCGTATTATTTCACGTGTTTCGTGGACCGTATTTTACGCGAACAAAAAAACGATCCACGAAATAACACGAAAGGTGTTTTACGTACAACAGCACTCAGGGTGACGAAATCAAGATTACCAATTTGCAAACATCATTGTGCGTGTAGAATGGCGCCGCATAATTTTGTTTATCCGAGAAGTGAAGCTGGTCTGTCCAAAAGAGCACACATATGAGTGACGACTACGAAGAGTCAAAACAAGATCAGTCTGGAAACGGCGGTAACCATTTGGCTGCGCAGTTAAGTGAAGCCGTCAGGGCGATAGACGTCTCAAATTCACTGACAGTGCCGCTCAAGCGAGCTATCGACGAGATATTGCATCTTGCGGCTAAAACAGTTGGCTCGGCGGAAGCATCGGTAATGGTGCGCGATGGTAATGAAGGTGGCTTGAAATTTCTAACCGCCGTTAGCGATTTTAAGGAGGAGTTGCTCAAACTTCATATTCCTCCAGGCAAAGGAGTCGCTGGATTGGTTTTCTCAAGCGGTCAGCCGATGGCGGTGTCTGATGTCTCGAGCGAAGGGTCTTTCTGGTCTGAGGCGGATAAAAAGACGGGGTTTAAAACGATCACCTTGCTGGCGACGCCTTTGCGCACAAGTACTGAAGTTGTGGGCGTGCTCAATTTTGTTAATCGTCCCGGAGTACCGCCGTATCCGCCTTTTACCCCGGAGGAGATGGACCAGGCAGCTTACTTTGCAGATGCCATCGCCCGGATAATTGACGTTCACGAAATTGCTGAGCTGATTGAATCGCTCTTCGCTCGCTCCCTCAAAACCCTCGTGGCGCAAACTGAAGGAAGGGAAGACTCCTCGAGCGAACTGCGCGAGTGGGCAAACAGCCTCGGTGCCGCCCCGGAACATCGCGACATGTTGCTGCTGTGGATCTCAGTGCGTCAGATTTTCAGTCGCGGGGATGCAGAGCGAGAGTTATGTCGTGATCTGCTGGAAGTGCTCGCCGGATTCACGGAAAAACGTTCCGCAGCAAACAGCAGCTACTCCGACTTTTAGTTTTGCCAACCACTTGAGACGAGGAAACGTATCCATGTCGCAGTCCAATGTTGCCCACCAACCGACTGACTCCATTCCCGATCTATGGAGCTCTATCAGAGAAGACACTCGATGGGAACGCGGCACCGGCCGTGGTGTGCGGGTTGCGGTAGTGGACAGTGGCGTTGATACCGAGCACCCCGATTTGAAGGGTAAAGTTCGTGACTCCGTCGAAGCAGTCATGGAAGACGGCAAAGTGAATTTCCAGCCTTCCACTTCGGGCGACCAGGCAGGTCACGGAACAGCGTGCGCCGGGATAATCACCAGCATCGCTCCGGAAGTTGAGCTTTATAGCGTCAAAGTGCTTGGGCCAAACGCGTCAGGCTCAGGTGAAATGTTTATGGGTGGACTCGACTATGCAATCAAACAAAAATTTCAGGTCATCAATCTCTCTTTAGGCACTACCAAGCGAGACTATTTTGCTCCGCTCCACGACCTTTTGGATCGCGCTTATCACGCAGGCTGTATCATCGTGGCCGCCGCTAACAATTTGCCATACCCGAGTTATCCTTCCATTTTTTCTTCATCAGTGGTTTCGGTCATCAAGAGACCGGGGGACAATCCATTCAATTTTGGCTATCGCTATGGAAAGGTCATAGAGCTGGTAGCGCCGGGCGTGGAAGTTAAAACAACATGGCCTGGAGGTGGTTATCGACAACTCACCGGAAACAGCTTCGCTTGTCCTTATATTGTCGGTATCATCGCGCTTCTGCTGGAAGCATATCCAAATCTGACGCCCTTCCAGGTCAAGACCATCCTTTATACGATAGCGAAGCGGAACGAAGAAAAAGCAGCGCAGAATGCGCAAGCTCCCGAGCCAAACAAACAATAACTTCAACGCCGGTAATGGAGTGGGTGCCATAACAAACAATAACTTTGTCCGCAAAACTTCTTGTTTCATTCCGTCAACGAGAAGGTGAGTTCGGGTTCGTGATCGATTTGTCAATTCATTAATCTTCCCAAGAGATTCACATAACCTTGACCGACACTCGCACTCGCCTGGTTACAAAACCGTCAAAAGGGGAATATTTCGCGAATTTCACTGCCTGCATGGCCGACTTTCAGGCGGTCCATGCTGGCTGCGTAAAGGTATATCCCGAGTTTTCCGTGTCTGAGTCAGATTTCAGGCAAGCCTTGGTTCGCGCTGTTGATAAGTACATGCTGGGTCTTTCAAGGAGCCCTGAAACGCCAACCACCGCGGAAATTCGGGAATTTGTCGGCGCGCTTCGGAATGTTGACCTCTACCTTGCGCTCGCGTGCGCCCAGGGCAACGAACTAGCATGGTGGGAATTTGATCGCCAATACCGCTCGTTTATTGAACGCGTCGCGCGGCATATTGCAAGCAGTGGTACAGATTCCGATGAGGTAATCGAATCTGTTTATCTCGATCTGTTTGGGACACGGGTCGAAGGCGACGTACGACAATCAAAGTTCAGGACGTATACGGGACGTGGCTCATTGCGAGGTTGGCTACGCACCATTATCTGGCACACGGCTGTAGATCTTTATAGACGCAAACAGGACGAGGTGCCGTTGGAGGATCTGACGCGGGGTGGCGACAATCGTGAGAGGCTAACAGGGCGTGTGGAGGCACATGGCTCCGAGGACTCAATGCTGGCCCACGTTATGAGAGAGCGATACAAATCGTTGGCGGGCATCGCGCTGGATGAATCGCTGGCAACTCTTGATAATCACGAGATGCTTCTTCTGCTTTACTACCACGTCGAGGGCCTCAAACTCCGCGAGATCGCGCGCCTGGTCGAGCAACCAGCATCGCCAATCAGACGATGGGTCCAGCAACAATCAAAAAGAAGAGCCAGAAGTCCCTCGAGTCGAGTGCACGAATCTACAGTTAAGCGTTGGCTGGAGAAGGTGTACGTCAAAATTGCAGAGCGGTTCCAGACTGAACTTGCAGAGAAGCATGGCCTCAAGCCGGCGGAAATTGAGATCTGTCAGTCTATCGCCAGCGAAGACGCAGGGCAGAGCCCGAAGCTTTATTTACCTAACCAGCTAAGTAACGGAGAGGCTGGTGGTCGACAAGTGATTGAGGCTGTTGAAGACCAATCGTGACGCGACAAACAAACAAGGACACGCCGGCTATCGCTTACTTGCTGCAAGAGCGTCTTAAAGCTCGCGCGCTGGCTGAGGTTGCTGCGGAGACACCGGGCGCGCATCCCGACGAAGACGTCATTTGTGCCTTTGTGGAGGCGCGTCTCGCCGCGGACGAATCACTGCCGGTGATCTCACATCTGATCGCTTGCGGACTCTGCCGCCGGGCAACGGCCGAGTTAGTCCGCCTCGAAGACCAGCTTGATGAAAACGAGGATGTCGCATTGGCTGAGAGTTCAGGACGACTGCGGGCGTTTTTAAGCGACCTGACTTCGCGCGTAAGTTCTGATGATCAGAACGTCGTGTTCGCGTATCAGGATCCGCAAACGAATACAGAAAAAGATGGGTCAGAGGAAGCTTCGTCTTCAGATAGTCGAACCGGAGATGAAGAGCCTCCGCCGACGTCAAAGAATGAACGCTGAAGTCGTTCAGGCCTTCGTGCTATTTCGTGGAACGTTTGAATACCAGCCCAAGAACGATCCACGAATTACACGAAAATTAGCGCCGCTTTTTTTTCGGAGCTGGTGAATTTAAACGGCGAACGTGGTAGGTGGGAAAAGTTCCATAACCCTTCGCGAGTGGCGTTTGCCCAACATAATCACAGCTAAACTCAGATACATTTTGAGCTGCCGCGAGAGCAGCGAAAGGCTGGCTGGCGTAAACCTGGCCTGGCGGCGTCACCGGCTCGATGCGTGCAGCGCGACTTACATGCGTTCCCGTAAAAGTTGCTTGCTCTAACACCGGATCAACGCAGGAGTAAACCGGTCCAGCATGCAGAGCGATACGAAGATTCAAGTCTTTCGGCAATCCCTTTTGGGTCCAGTCTGTCGAAACGATTAGGTCGCACAAATCGAGCGAAAACTGGCCCGCTTCGCGAACGCTGGAGAAAACAAAATAAAGACCGTCACCCCACGTGTTTTTCACCAACGGCCCATAGCTGGACGTTGAGATTAATTTGGCGATCGCCCCGAGGAAATGGTCAACAAACTTCGGTATCTGAGCTTCGGTGAGTTTGCTGAAATTTAAAGCGTCGGCAAAAAGCATCGCCATCATGCGAGTTGCGAGTTTTGCTGGACGAGTTCGACTCTGCCGTTTTACAGAGGAGACAGCAGTGGGAATACCGGTCAATTGCCGGCGGTTCATCTCCAAAACTTGGGCGAGATCTATAACCCCAACATCAAGTCCCATACTTCGCCAGTGTTGGACCATGCTGGCCGTGCCGCCTGGGCCATCACCTCTTTTGCCATCCCATACCGCCAGTGGAATTAATTCGGTTTCCAACTGTTGAGCTTTGATACCGGCCAAACCAGTAAGTAAAAGATTCGCGTATTCATATGAGGTCTGGTCTTCCGTCAATTTCTCTTCCGAAGCAGTAACTACCTCGACCGTCTGACCGAGTAGCCGTTGAAACCGATCGCGCCAGCCGTCACCAGCGGAGATTTCGACGCTGTCTTGTACAAATTGATCCGGGCCATACGGCAAGACAATGTGCGCCTCTCCGCCCAGTTCTACGATGGTTTCCAGAAAAAGTATGTCCGAGCCTGAAGCCGCCGAAGCAAAGCCAATACCTACATCAAGTCGTTTTAGCTCGCTGCGGATCTGCTCTCGAACGGCGTGTTCAAGCTGGGGAGGAAAGCGAGGAGTGGCGCGATTCGGACGGTCTATCATGTGTCCGGTAAAGACAGCGACCCGCGGGATTCTAAGGCACTGTTCAATCGCACTTCTATCGCGACCCAGATGATCGAGGATTAGCCGCGCATTCCGGCGGGTGGAACTCAACTCGACAAAGTGTCCGCGACCTATTTCCGCGGCCTGCGAATAATAGTCTTCAGCCTCCGACCAACGACCCAGGATTAGTGCGGCTTCGCCTGCCGTTGCGAGCGGCCAATAGCGATTCGGATTGTCCATTGGCAAGGCTTCTAATTCTTTAAGGCTTGCCTTCATCACGTTCCGGGCGAGGGAAGAGGCTTCATCCTGATTCCCTAATTGCAGACTAAGCGTGGCAGCGTTGATCCCTGCGTAGTAGCCCCGGTTTAATTTGTACGATTCGGCGTAGAACTGGTGAGCCAATCGAAGTTGTCGTTTTCGCTCGGTTGGAGCCACTGCGCGCGCCCACAGGTCTTTATGGGTTCGGGCGAGAATTCCCAGGGTCTCCTCATCGGAGTGTCCCTGCTCAAGCAATCGCATAAGCAGCGCATTAGCTCTTAGAGTAGCGCCGCTTCGCGCCAATGCCAGCGCCAACAATTGTTGTAAGCGCACGTCGCCAGGCGAACACTTCAGCCCCTCGGTTAGAACATCGTAAGCGAGTAACGGCTCCCCTAACTTCAGGACGCGTTGACCCAGTCGCCGGTAGATTTGCGGGGTGGCGGACCAGTCCTCTGAAGAACGTTGATGCCATAGTGCCAGCAACGATGCCAACTTCAGAGAATCGATTTGATTTTCAGATTGGGAGGGAGTGTTGATAGGGCCGCTGGTTCCGGGTTTGGGGGAGGCTTCGGAACGGACCAGTTGGTATCCCAGCTTGAGAGCGACTTTCAGCGTTTCAACGGCAGTATGTCGATCATATTCCTTTTCACTCTCGGGTAGTTGCTCGTAAGCAACCAGGCAGGGATGCTTCTTGCGCAGGTCATCTCGTTTGGGCCCATAAGTCCAGCCATCCAAAAGTCGTTGCCGCGCCCAGACATTATGAGTGTTCTCAGCGAGTTGTTCGACCAATGCCTGAACGTCATCGGTCAGCTTCACGCTTGAAGTGTCTACAACTGACGGCTTGAAAGGGCCACGTGGCACGCGTTAATCACCTCGACTGAAAAATGCACCAGGCCCGAAGGGCCGAGAGTGAACTAGCCACGCAGTAAAGGCGTGGGTTTCTTTTTATTTTGCCGGCGTCTCAACTAATGAAATGCCATAGAG
>DATEPF010000060.1:0-3972 GCA_035273325.1 Pyrinomonadaceae bacterium
CTAATCGCGTGTTATCAGCTCTCGCCCGTATGGGAGTAGAGTCAGAGCTCGCAATGTCAGCAAGTTAAGAGGAACAATCATGAAAGCAATCGCAGTCAAACCGGGAATACCAAACACAGTTCATCTAACCGAATTGCCTGCGCCGCAGGTCGGTGACATTCCCAACGGCCGCGGCGTGCTGGTGCGCGTCCTACGGGTTGGTGTGGATGGTACCGACAAGGAAATCAATGCAGCTGAATATGGCCAGGCGCCTCCGGGATATGACTTCCTGGTTATCGGTCATGAAGGATTTGGCCAGGTTGAAGCTGTCGGTCCGAACGTCACGGAAGTGAAGCCCGGCGATTATGTCGTTGCGACGGTGCGCCGTCCGGGTTCGAGCATCTACGACCTGATCGGCACCAACGACATGACGACAGACGATACGTATTTCGAGCGAGGCATCAATCTGCGCCACGGCTACATGAGCCAATACTACGTCGATGATGCTGAGTTCATCGTCAAGGTTCCACAGGGCCTTAAGGAAGTTGGCGTTCTGCTTGAGCCAACTACCGTCGTCGAGAAAGGCATCGCGCAGGCCTTCGAAATTCAACGTCGCCTTCGGGTTTGGAAGCCGAAACGCGCGGCAGTGATGGGCGCGGGCACGATCGGTTTGCTTGCGACTCTGGTGCTGCGTTTGAAGGGATTACAGGTCGTAACTTTTGGCAAGACGCCGAAGCCTTATTTGAATTCGGATTTGATTGAAGCGATCGGTGCGACCTATCAATCTACTGACAAACTTTCGATTCTTGAAGGCGCGAAGAAGTATGGACCATTCGACATCATCTTCGAAGCGACCGGTTTTTCGCCCGTCGTATTTGAAAGCATGCAAGCGCTCGGGAAGAACGGTGTGTTGGTTCTGTCAAGTGTAACGGGCGGCGATCGCAAGGTCGAAGTACCGGCAGACAAGATCAATCTCGAATTCGTGCTCGGCAACAAGGTAATGGTCGGCACGGTCAACGCCAATCGTGAATACTTCGAGATGGGTGTAAAGGATTTGGCCCAAGCCGAAGCTGAATATCCCGGTTGGCTGTCCCGTCTGCTAACCCATCCGGTCAAAGGCCTGGAAAACTATCAGGAACTGTTCGCGAAGCTTACAAATCCGAACGGCGCTATCAAAGTCTTCTGCGAAGTTGCGGAACTAACTTAATGGCCAGCGATTCAAACCAACCTAAGAGAGTCCTGATTCTCGGGAGCGACTTCGGCGGTCTTTATACCGCCTTGCATCTTGAGAAGAAGCTTGGTCGCGAGGCCGCGGTTGAGATCACACTCGTCAATCGTGAAAATTTTTTTCTGTTCACGCCGATGCTGCATGAAGTAGCGGCCGGCGATCTGGACCTGACGCACATCGTCAACCCCACTGAAATTTTGGTTGAGACAGCCGGCTTATCCTCGATTCGAATTACTGTTCCAGCTTCGTTAGTACGAACGCCAGCAAGAAGCCACAGACTGTAATCAGACCGGCAAGATCATGAGCTTCGGCAAAGGCTTCCGGAATCATAGTATCGGCGAGCATCGCAAGGATCGCGCCCGCCGCTACAGCGGTTGTCGCGGCAATAATCTCGTCCGAGAAACCACTGAACACGGCATATCCCGCCAGTGCTGCCAAGCCGGAGATGATCGCGATGCCAGACCATATCCCGAACACGTATAGGCTCGAGCGTTTTGCTTTCTTCATTCCGGCAGAGCTCGACCAAGCCTCAGGTATGTTGGAAAGAAAGATTGCCGCAACCGCTACCGCGCTGACCGCACCGCCTTTGATGATGCTCAATCCGATGACTATCGATTCAGGAATTCCATCGAGCAGCGCGCCAAGCGCTAAACTCAATCCACTTCCTTCATGCTCCTGTTCTGACGGCTGTTGATCTCCCGACCGCTTCCGATGTTTCGCACCTTTCCTTGAGAGAAACCAGTTGAGAGCCGTAAAAAGAATCGCACCGCCTATAAATCCGAGTCCGGTGAAAATAAATCCTCCCTGCCGATAAGCCTTATCCATCAAATCGAATGACAGCGCAGAAATCAGCACGCCACTACCAAAAGCCATAACCGCGGCAACCAGTCGTTGTGGCGTACGTGCAAAGTAGCCGGCAAAGGCCCCGATGATCAGGGCTGAGCCGGCCACCAGTCCCCATAATGCAGCACGTAACGCAGGCATGTTGTGTGTCCTATTCTTCCGGAGCAGTTCGAGATGATTGACGCACCGTCCGACCCAAAGCAAAGGCAACGCTCTCTAAGCAAATCGATTACCGGCTAATTCTAAACAGAACTGCCCATGAATTGGTCCAACTATTGTCACTTGTAAGTCTCGTCTGGATCATCAGCTCAAATCGGAACTAGAAAGACGGGGCAATTAGCGGCATCGATCACGCGATCGGCAACACTGCCGATCGTAGCTTCTCGCTCCAATGCGCCCCGCCCGTGTGTCGTCATCATGATCAAGTCGGCTTGCTCTGATGCGCAGAAGCCGCCCTATACTCTACTATTAACGTGTGCGTGAATTAACCCATATCGTCGGGTGTGTCTATTATATGAATAAGTATAAGATGCTGCTTGACAACCAACATCCGGTAGAGAAGAACGGCTCCTTGATGTCATGAAATTCACCTCGTCGGCGATAAATATTGCAGTTGCCGGAGTGAAACATCCGTGCCAGAATCGTAACGCAGACTCGCCTTACCCAAACTGCCTGTTTGATGGAGCCACTTATGCAACTCAGGTTGATTGTTCTTCTTCTCTCCCTTTTTGTTGTTAATGGCTGCGCGAGATCCGGGACTAGTCAGACGGCGACCAACACGAATGCGCTTCAAAGCGAGCATCCATCACCTGCTCCGGCAGCAAGCGCCGCAGCCCCGTCACCTCAGCAGGCAACCACCGCCGCCTCTTCGCCTCAGTTGAAGCCGAAGTTGGATGCGTGCGCCATGCTTACGAGCCAGGAAATCCAGTCAATTCAAGGAGAAGGTTTTAAGGAAACCAAACTGAGCGAAAGCTCTGCGAATGGCCTTCATGTTTCTCAATGTTTTTTCGCCTTACCGACATTTACCAACTCGATCAGCCTGGCCATCACCCAAAGAGCTGCTGGCCCAGGCGCGCGTGATCCCAAGCAGTTTTGGAAAGATACTTTTCATTCGGGTAAAGAACCGAAGAACGATGGCGATCGGGAAAAAGATCGAGAAAAAGAGGAAGGCGAGGAATCGAGGCCGCCACAGAAAATAAGCGGTATCGGGGACGAAGCGTTTTGGATGGCAAGTCGGGCTGCCGGGATTCTCTATGTTCTTAAAGGTTCTAGTTATCTCCGCATTAGCATTGGTGGACGTGGAGATCAGCAAACGGAGATTAGGAAGTCGAAGGCACTTGCCCAAAAAGTAATTGATCGTCTGTAGTTAACTTCAGCCCTTGGCGCATGGGTCTTATAGGTGCCTCTACTTGGCTGGATAAAGCGAGTAAGAGGTGAGGAATTCAGAGCTGCTCCCGCGGGCGATTAACAAGTAACCTGGCTGCCGGCCATCGCGCTCAACTTTCCACCTGTACGAATAATTCCGCCCGTCGCTTGCCACCGTTGCCTCTTTTGTCTCAGCAACATCACTGTACCGCACCCGGTTAGGTCGGGCCACTACAGTAATCAACGTCAACCGGTGGTCGCGGTTGAAGCGAGTCAGAATGTAGTCGAAGCGGTCATCCTTTTTCAGACTCCATACTTCCTGCTCGCCCTCCTCCTCCTTCTCTTTCTCTTCCTTCTGCTGAGTCGCGATCTTTTTAAGTTTTTTATGGACAGACTCTTCCCTCATTCCAATCGTCAAACCAAAGAGATCACGTACGCGCTTCTTTGCTGAGACGGGAGAAGCGGTCACCAGAAAAGTTAACAGCAACAGAAAAGACAGTGTGTGCCTTCTCAACTCCAGGTCCTCCAACGCTTGCGAACCAAAACCCTGCGCCGAT
>DATEPF010000061.1:0-6586 GCA_035273325.1 Pyrinomonadaceae bacterium
TTTTTCGCCCGGCATAACAACGATCCACGAAATACACGAAACAACACGAAGCGTCCCATAGTTCGGCTGCCTCCTGCTCCTGTCTCCTGCCTACTGCCTACTGCCTACTGCCTACTGTTCTCTGGCGGAGGCGTGTAGGAATCGAACCTACCTGAGCCTGTTCTCACAGACTCACTAACGGTTTTGAAGACCGCGCCGTTCACCAGAACAGATTCGCCTCCAGCTGCTTCATTCTTAAACCAACTCCTTTGATCTCTAGAGCCAGCACGCTGATCTCTTAATCTGAGATCTCTAATTTCAGATTCTTTAGTTCAAATAACAGCTCCGACGTCTCTGCGAATTCTTCCGAAAACTCAAAAGTCGGCCTACGGAGCGAGCACCCTACGCGGCAAAACGCAAAACTGTCAAGGCACCGCCCTGAGCCCCCTCAGCACGGGAGATGCCAAAAATTGCGTTAACTTGGGCGCTGCGTTTGAAGTCGAACTAAACAACGCTTCGCCTTATTTCGTGCGATTCGTGCGTTTCGTGGATCGTTCTTATTTGGCCGAAAAAACGACCCACAAACTCCACGAACGGCCGCCAACTTGACCAATTCCCTTGCAAACTATAGTCTTTATGTTTCCCGAACGGACGTTCGAACCACCCGCAGCAGATTGCTGTAAGGGACATGTTGAGGCGAATGCTGAGGAGTCAATGATTAACTTTCAAACTTCACCGGATAAATACCATCACTGGAAACTTAACTTCGACGGCCCCGTCGCCAGTCTGACCATGGACGTCCAGGAGGATGCGACACTCGCCGAAGGCTACAAACTCAAACTGAACTCTTATGACCTCGGCGTCGATATCGAGCTCGCTGACGCGATCCAGCGCATACGGTTCGAGCACCCGGAAGTGAAGGTGGTAGTTCTCACCAGTCTCAAGCCGCGCATCTTCTGCGCGGGCGCAAATATCTACATGCTCGGCACGTCGTCACACGCGTTCAAAGTAAATTTCTGCAAGTTCACAAACGAAACGCGATGCTCGATTGAAGACGATTCGCAGCATTCGGGACGCCGCTACCTTGCCGCGCTCAATGGCACCGCATCGGGGGGCGGGTATGAGTTGGCGATTGCCTGCGATGAGATCTATCTGGTCGATGACGGCAACTCTGCAGTTTCCCTTCCCGAGGTTCCTTTGTTGGGCGTATTGCCGGGTACCGGTGGTCTCACGCGGCTGGTAGACAAGAGAAAGATCAGACGCGATCGAGCGGATGTGTTCTCTACGCTCGCGGAAGGATTGAAAGGTAAGCGAGCGAAGGAATGGGGATTGATTGACGACTACTTCCCCACCAGCAAGTTTCAGGACGGGGTTAATGCGCGCGTGAAAGAAATCGTAGACGATGTAACGCAAACTGACAGTTTGCGTTACGGGATTAAGTTGAACGAAATCAACCCTGAGATTAAACCGTCCGGTATCGAATACAAGTACGTCAATCTGATCATCAATCGCGAGCAACGATACGCTGATCTCACCATGCGTGCTCCGGAAGATGGACTGCCTACAGCGCCGGAAGAGATTCAACAGCTCGGAGATTCGTACTGGCCGCTGCAAACCTTCCGCGAACTCGATCATGCCTTGTTGCACCTGCGTGTCAATGAACCTGAAATCGGGCTCGTGTGTTTACGCACTGAAGGTGAAATCAACGATGTCCTGAAAGTTGATGAAACGCTGGCGGCTAACCAGGACCACTGGCTGATTCGGGAAATCACTCTCAACATGGCGCGCGTACTGCGTCGTCTCGATCTGACCGCAAAGAGTTTCTTTGCTTTCGTTGAGCCCGGCAGTTGCTTCGCCGGAAGCTTGCTGGAACTGTTGTTGGCTTCCGATCGGAGTTACATGCTCAACAATCCTGACGAGAGCATTGAGCTGGCCGTGAGTAAGTTGAACGCGGGTATGTTGCCGATGAGTAACGGTCTCAGCCGTCTCCAGTCACGCTTCATTTCGACTCCAGAGAAGGTTGATGAGGTTCTCGCGCAGTCTGGACGTTTTGATACCGAAGCCGCTGAAGAGTTTGGCCTAATCACCTTCGCACCAGATGATTTGGATTGGGAAGACGAGATTCGCGTCGCGATAGAGGAAAGAACATCCTTATCCCCTGACGCTCTGACGGGCATGGAGGCTTCGCTGCGGTTTGCGGGTCCGGAAACTATGGACACCAAGATCTATGGACGTTTGACGGCCTGGCAAAACTGGATCTTCCAGCGCCCGAATGCGGTGGGTGAAAAAGGCGCGTTGACTAACTACGGTAAGCCAACGCAGGCACAATTCGATTTCAAGAGAACGTAACAGTTTGCAGTTTTCAGTTTGCAGTTTTCAGTTCGTAGATTTATGGGTTCACAATCTTATAAAGATCTGATGGTTTGGCAGAAAAGTATCGCTCTGTGCACGGCGGTTTATAAGCTCTGCGACAGTTTTCCACGGAGCGAACTGTATGGCTTATCAGACCAAATGAAGCGCGCGGCTGTGTCCGTTTCATCAAATATTGCTGAGGGACAGGCTCGGCAACATGTGGGAGAGTTTCTTCATTTCCTTTCCGTAGCAAACGGTTCTCTAGCTGAGTTGGATACCCAAAGGACGATAGCGGCAAATCTCGAATTGATTGATTCTGACACGAGCAATGGGTTGGACTACGACATCGGCGAAATTCGCAAGATGCTCTATTCATTGAGAGCTCGACTAAAAGAGCGCAACTAAAACGAACTGAAAACTGAAAACGGGAAACTGAAAACTGCGATGAACTTATACGAACGCATTCCTAACAACGTAAATCTTTCGGAAGATAAAAAATTGCAGCGCGCGCTGGAGAAGTGGCTGCCAAACTATCTCGACTGGTGGCATGAGATGGGACCGGAAGGTTTCCAACAGAAAGACGTGTACCTGCGCACGGCGATTAGCGTCGAACCAGATGGTTGGGCCAACTTTGATTACGTGAAGATGCCTGACTACCGTTGGGGGATATTCCTCAAGCCGGCAGAGGCCGACGCCAAAATTGGTTTTGGCGATAACTATGGTCAGCCTGCCTACCAGGAAGTTCCCGGTGAGTTTCGGAATTCGCTGCGCCGCATCATCGTTACGCAGGGCGATACCGAACCGGCGTCAGTCGAACAACAGCGGCAACTGGGTGCGACGTGTCCATCGCTGTACGACTTGAGAAACCTTTTTCAGGTAAACGTGGAAGAGGGCCGGCACCTGTGGGCCATGGTTTACCTGCTGCATCGTTACTTCGGCCGCGATGGCCGCGACGAAGCCGATGCCTTGCTCGAGCGACGCAGTGGCAATCCCGACAAGCCACGCATTCTCGAAGCTTTCAACCAGCCCTGCGACGACTGGCTGAATTTCTTCTGCTTTACGATGTTCACCGACCGCGATGGCAAGTATCAGCTTTCCGCGCTGGCTGAATCGGGATTTGAACCGCTGGCGCGTACGTGCCAGTTCATGCTCACTGAAGAAGCGCATCACATGTTTGTGGGAGACACGGGCATCAATCGCGTAGTGAAACGCACTGCGCAACTGATGAAGCAAGGTGACGTACGCGAACTCGGCGGCATTCCACTCGACATTATTCAGAAGCACATTAACTTCTGGTTCAGCTATTCACTCGACCTGTTTGGCGGGGAGATCAGTTCCAACTCCGCTGATTTCTTCGCGGCAGGCTTAAAGGGCCGGTACAAGGAACAGGACCAATACGAAGATCACAATGCGGCAAATCAGAGTTTCACGATGACCGTGGTCGAGGATGGAAAACTGACGGAGCGCGAAGTCGGTTTACGTAACGCACTTAATGAAGTACTGCGCGGCGAGTATGTCAAGGACTGCGAAAAAGGTTTGGCACGCTGGAACAAGACGCTTACGGAAGAAGGCATTTCAGAACGTCTATACCTGCCGCATCCTCGTTTCCATCGCCACGTCGGTGAATATGCGGGACACACGTTTGATATTCAGGGCAATCTGATTTCGCCGGAAGAGTTTGAACGGCGTAAGTCGGAATGGTTACCAACCATGGAAGACCGTGAATATGTACGGAGTTTGATGAAACCGGTAACCGAACCAGGAAAGATTGCCAACTGGATTGCACCCCCGGCGGCAGGAATAAAAGGTAAGCCGTTCGAGTTTGAATACGTCAAGCTTTAGTTGACCGGTAGCAAATTGAGTGGCGCTTCGTGTTATTCACGAAATAACACGAAGTTGGGCGAATATGTCATCTACTGAGACATTCACCAAGTATGATCAGAAGTTAGAGTTTATTCTCCGCAATGCAGCTCGCATTTTTGCGGAGAAGAACTATCACTCAACCACTATGCGCGACATTTCCCGCGCGACTGGTGTCAGTCTCGCCGGCCTCTATCACTACTGCAAATCGAAAGAAGAGTTGCTCTATCTGATTCAGGACAATTGTTTTGGACGAGTACTCGAGCGACTTGAAGAACGACTTCGGGAAGTCGCTGATCCAATGACGCGGCTCCACATCTTCATTGACAATCATCTTTCGTTCTTCGCCGCGAACATGGCCGAAATGAAGGTGCTGTCTCATGAAGCCGAATCGTTAGCCGGTGATCTACACACGCACGTTTCCACCAAGAAGAGCAGATACACAGCGCTCGCGCGTTCGATATTGCAGGACGTCCGCGGACCACAGAACGACGATACGGAAATCGATTTAACGGTGGCAACTTATGCGTTGTTCGGAATGATGAACTGGATCTACAACTGGTACGATCCTCAGGGGAAACTGAAAGTTTCCGAGCTTGTGGATAACGTGACCCGGCTGTTCGTGAACGGCTTTGTTGCTGGATCGAGGGCACACGAACTAGACTTTGCGCCGCGTGACATGCAAGAACCATTAAGCGTTTGGCGTGGTGATCTCACCAAAATCATCTGAGGGTGCGGTCAAATAATTTTTAGAGGAGCTGGTTAATGGCAGAAGCAGAAGCACAAGTGAAGCGCGACCTGGTTTTGTACCGGACAGACAGCGGCATTGCGTTCCTTACCCTCAACGATCCACCCGCCAACACATATTCCTACGCGATGATGCAGGCCCTGGATGAAGCCGTTCTGAAAGCGCGAATGGATGAAACTGTTCAGGTGATTGTGATTACCGGCAACGGCGAGAAGTTTTTTTGCGCGGGCGCCGACATTGCAATGCTGTCGAACGTTACGCCAACGTTTAAGTATTACTTCTGCCTGCATGCGAATGAGACGCTGAACCGTCTGGAGCAAACACCGAAGTTGGTGATCGCTGCTATCAATGGTCACGGCGTTGGCGGCGGCCTGGAAGTAGCGATGGCCGCAGACATCCGGCTGGCGCGCAAGGACGCCGGCAAGATGGGCCTGCCTGAAGTTTCACTCGGCGTATTGCCGGGCACCGGCGGGACTCAACGACTGGTGCGGCTGGTTGGAAAATCAAAAGCAATCGAGTTAATGGCGACCGGTGAATTATTTGATTTTGCACGCGGCGTTGAACTCGGAATCGTTAACCGCATCATCGAAGCTGAGACGGGCGAAGAATTCATGGACCAGGTCGTTGAATACGCCCGGCAGTTCACTACTCCACACAAAGCTGCACAGGCGGTAGGAAAGATTAAGCGCAGTGTTCAAACGGGTGGCGAGATTTCTTTCGAAGCCGCGCTTGCGTTAGAACGCGAGCTGCAGCAGCAGTTGTTCCAGTCGGACGACGCCCGCGAAGGACTGGACGCGTACGTCAATAAGCGCAAGCCGGAATTCACGGGTAAGTGAAACGATGTCCGACATGCTTCAGCTTGTCGGTTGATCGACATCCCCGCACGTACGACAAGCTAAAGCATGTCGAACACTAAGTTATGATCGACGTTACTGAAGACAACGGAATAACGACGGTAACTTTAAATCGTCCGGAGAAGTTGAACGCGCTGGCCGGTCATATGCGTCGTGATCTGGCCGAAGCCCTTGAGCACGCAGGCAGCGACAGAAATGTGCGGGTCGTAATTATCACCGGCGCCGGACGCGCGTTTTGCGCCGGCGGCGACGTCGGGGCGATGTCGGAGTTGATCGACCGCCAGGATGCCGAAGAGTTTTCGCGTTTGTTGGGTGCTGCCCGTCGCGTAATTATGGCGATCCGGCAAATGAATAAACCGGTCATCGCTGCCGTCAATGGACCAGCGTCCGGCGCCGGCTGCAACCTTGCGTTTGCATGTGACCTGCGCATTGCGTCAACTAACGCAAGTTTTGCCCAGTCGTTTGTGAAGGTGGGGCTGCATCCGGATTGGGGCGGCACCTATTTCCTGCCTCGCATGGTTACACCTAACAAGGCGTGCGAGATGTTTTTCCTGGGTGAAGCCATCGACGCCAGAGAAGCCGAGCGGTTAGGAATCATTAATACTTTAGTTGAACCCGACCAGTTGGAAGCGACTGTGCGTCAGTTAGCGGAGCGTTTGCGCGAGGCGGCGCCGATTGCCCTGGCAGCTGCTAAGCAGGCGGTCTACATCAGCCAGCACTCGGAGCTCGAAGAGATGCTTCGCTATGAAACTGAAGCGCAGATGCGTTGCTTCGAGTCGAGAGACGGCTGCGA
>DATEPF010000062.1:0-6921 GCA_035273325.1 Pyrinomonadaceae bacterium
CGGGTACTAGTGGTACCAAAAGTGAACGGGCAGCCTCGACAGGCGAGGGTAAAGTGGGCGGCGGTTGAAATTGTTTCTTAGGGACCTAATCGTTCCCAAAGCTTGTACCGATGACGTTAGGTCTGCAGAGATACAGCCAACTTCACTGCGTTGCGCGCTTCCGTCGAAGTAGAAGAGGAGTCACGGCGTTGAATTGCTTTGTTGGCGGGTAAACAGATGAAACCTACTACAAGGTTCGGCGTGTAAAGCTGCAGTTACCACCGCATCAGCCATTAATTCGCATCAGCCATTAATTAACGCCAGGAACTTCTGCCATGAGAAGAACTTTCTCTTTCGCCCTCACAATATCAATCTTCATCCTTGCGCTCGCCAGCCCGACCGTAGCGTGTTTAGGTCCGCCTCCTCTTTCACCCACGGCACTTGTCACCAGGGCAGATGTGATCGTTCGCGCAACCGCGCTCCGATATGTCAAAACTCCCAGAGAAGAGATGGTGGAATTAGACTTCTCCAGCAGTGGCAACATTCAATTTAAGGTGGAAGAAATCTTGAAAGGTGAACGTGTTGCAGCGACCTTGATGATCGAAGGTCTTCTGACGGTGGTCGATGATTTCAACGATGGTCTTGTCCCGTATCATTTGGTCCGTCGCGGCGGTCGACATGTGTCTTGTGAAGTGTACAGTTATAAGAAAGATGCCGAGTTCTTATTATTTCTGAGAAAAGAAGAGGGTAAACTAACTCCTTACTGGGCTTCGATGTCACCGACAAATGAGCAACTCCGATCCCCTGATGACGCCTGGGTGAAATGGGTTAGAGAATATTTGCGAAGGCAGCAAAAAAGGGAGAGCTCATTCCATGGAGCTGTTAATGAGAGATCTTGTTTTGCTGGTCCTCGCTCCTTTGGCAGACTCAATCTAACAGTGCCTTGCAGCTGACGATACCATGCATCTGGAGCACCCTCTTTTTTGAGAATAAGTCGCACCGCGTCTGAAGTCGCAACGCTAACCTATGACGGACGAGCTGATTCTTCAGAGACGACGCGCAGCGGAAGACACTCGTGCCTACCTTGCCGGGAAACTGTCATGGGAGCAGTTCATTGATATGTTCTCTTATAGCGAAGATGATTTGATCGCACACTTGGTTGACTTGATAGAACACGAACCTAAGCGGGGTGGTTTCCTGGGTGTGAACGAAAAACAATGGGCGCAATATCAGTCACAGTTGTCTTCAGCGATCGCGGCCCTTGAATCGTAGAACAGAGCCTTGCAGCGACGCGCGCGGTAGCATGCTGCTTAAATTCTGATCGCGCGCCGCAGTGAAGGCTGTCGTTAGCTGCTCGTGTCGAATGAAGATATGAGTGATTGCATCCTGTGTGAAATCGTCAGAGGAGAAGCTCCCTCTCACAAGGTCTGGGAGGACGAAAGCTTTCTGGCCGTATTAACGATTGAGCCGCTCAACGCCGGTCACACGCTGATCATAC
This sequence comes from Pyrinomonadaceae bacterium, assembly GCA_035273325.1. GTDB lineage: Bacteria > Acidobacteriota > Blastocatellia > Pyrinomonadales > Pyrinomonadaceae > PSRF01. The sequence continues at coordinate 1,478 of DATEPF010000062.1, forward strand.
CGAAGGCCCATGTCGACTACATCTTCGATCTTGAGGAGCCTCTTTATACGGATGTTTTTCAAGCGGCGAAGCAACTGGCCCAGCCCATCCGAGAGGCGGCGGGAGCGAAGCGAGTTGGCGTCGTCGTGGAAGGCTTCACAGTCCCGCACGCCCATGTTCACCTCATCCCTTTGCATGGTGAAGATGAGATTGACCCGCGCCGCGTGATGAAGATGAGTGCGGAACAATTGGCTGAGGTGGGAGAAAAGATAAGATCGCATGCTTCTCGACAATGTTTCCCCCTGCGTTAATTCGGGCGTTGGGCCGAGTCACGCAAGCGCGACAGAACAAGTTTAACTTTGCCTCAAAAGTCGAGTTCGAACAGCTTTCACGAAACACACGAAATAAGACCAATCGTCCTGCAGTTCGACTTCTGCGGCAAAGCCGACAAGTTTCGAAACGCCGACTATCAATACCGTCCCCTGTTCGGAAAGGAGAATTCACGACCATGAAACAAAAGGCTCTCGTTGCCGTGTCAACTCGACGGCTGCATCTGCTCGGGCTCATGACGCTGTTGCTCTGTGTCAACGCGCCGGCCGTCCCCTCCGCCTCAGTCGTCGCGCGTCGTCCTGATTTACGGGAGGGGCGTGCAAGTGACCCACGGACGGCCCTCGCCCCCCAGCGGAGGGATGACCGGCGGGTCCGGGTCTTCTTGCTGGACGGTTTTGGTTCCTCAAGCCAGTCGCCTACCTCAAGACTCGCGGTCGAGGTCTACAGAGACGGCAAGACACTCCTGCTTTCCCCGGGCGACGAGTTGCGGGAGGGCGACCGTATCCGCGCTCAGCAGCAAACTTCCCAAGAATTCTTTCGCGGAGCGTCCGTGGTGATCTACAACGCCGAGGGCGAGCCGGCATTTATCGTGGGATACCACCAGGGAGTAGACTTCACACTCTCAAAGCTTAGATACGACCCGCGCCTCGCCCACACAATTAAGGTCGAAATCACAAACCACTCCACGTCTCTCCTTGGGATTGAGCGGAACGAAGATCAGAGATTGGCCAGGCGAGAAGACTCTGTAGACATCTACAAGGAGGACGGCACGCCGTCCCGTCCCTGGACGGGAGCTCAACGTGATGCGTTTGAACTGCAGACGGATTTAAACACCACTGCCCGGAGCGATGCCAGATGGATCAGGGCCGAGCGGGTGCTCAAAGAAGGGCGCGAAGGGGCCAAGAAAGAGTACGTAGATGTGGTAAGGGAATTTGAGAGGGAAAAAGCTTCCGCCGGCTCTTCTGATTGTGGCTTAGGCGTGCGATGGAATGAATCCGAATCCGGGTGGAACGGTGACTGGAAACGGCGCGGTGACACCAACACATTTGACGCCACTTGGACAAAAGGTGGGGAAAGAGTCACAGCCGTGCTTACCGTTACTATCAATGGAAGTTCCGTCACTGTTGAAAGGCCAAATGCTTCAGATAACAACAGCTGTACGTATAAAGGGACGATTGCCGCTGACGGCAAGACAATAACGAATGGCACCTATACTTGCACGCAGTTTCCCAATCAGAAATTCACTTGGGCTGCAACCATTAGCTGCCATTGAGAACCGGCGAGGGTAGATGATTCTGTGTTGCGGCCGAAACGCGCCATAACGCCGCGCTTCAGCTGCTCGCCCACGCAACTTGAAGGCGGCAACGTTAGGGCGAGGCCGCTGCGAGCGCTGGTGTTAGGAGAAAACCAAATGAAGAGACTTGTATTGATGGTTTCCTTCATAGCCTTCTTCACTGTCGGCGGGCAAGTGGTTTATGGCTGCACGTGTGGGGAGATCGTAAAACCCGGGATGGTTGTGAATGACAACGCTCCCCAGCCTGACCCGGAAGAAGTTAAGCGATGGAGGCTCGAGCAAACCGAGTTCGCCTTTTTCACCGGGTCTGTTGTCAAAATACAAAAAGTAAAGGTACGGGGGTCTGATGGGTCTAATCATCATTCTCCGATGAAGAGAGTTACAGTTAGAGTTGAGAAATATTGGTTGGGCGTCAACAGTCCACGAATGATCATTTATACAGGTGTTGGAGGTGGTGATTGTGGAGTGTCTTATGTGAAAGGAAATCAATATTTCTTCTGGGCGTCCCGTAGTCGTGTCAGCGGGCTGCTGGAGACCGGCATTTGTTCACCTTCAAGGATCACTGACACGCTGGTTAATGACTTTAATGAACTGTTTGGAAGCGCAAGAGAATTTCTCTGATGTTTACGGCTTTGCCTCAAAGTCGGACAAGCCGGACGTTTGTGTTATTTCCTGTATTTCGTGGATGGTACTTTTGCAGTCTAAAAAACGGATCCACGAATAACACGAAACCTGTTGAATTCGACTTTTGGTGCAAAGCCGATGTTTACACTATTGCAACGCGGCGTGGCGGTCGCACCCGAGTGACGGCGCCGCGGCATGGTCCAAGTAGCCTTTTCGTTCAGCTTGGATGCTGATCGAGCGAACTGAAGGCAGTTGAAGGCCGACGTTATACGCGGGCAAGCACGGAGCACTTAGAAGTGAAGCGAGGGAAGGAACGATATGACGCTTAAACGGATGGACAACGTCCTGATTGTGGTCGACGACCTTGAGGCTGCGAAGGCGTTCTTTCTCGAGCTTGGTATGGAGCTGGAGGGTGAGACGACAGTCGAAGGGCCTTTGGTCGGCAGTCTGATCGGGCTCAAGGATGTCCGTGCCACCCTCGCAATGATGCGGCCTCCCGACGGTCATGGCGGCATCGAGCTGGATAAGTTTCACACGCCCGACGCTGTCAGGTTTGGGCCCGTCGACGCGCCGATGAACGCGCTGGGCCTGCGGCGCGTCATGTTCGCCGTCGATGACATCGACGATGTCGTTGCGCGCTTGTGCGCTCACGGTGCCGAGCTCATAGGCGAAATGCGGTACGAGGACACCTATCGACTAGCCTACATCCGCGGGCCGGAGGGCATCATTGTCGCGCTTGCCGAGCAACAAGGCTAAGCGTGTCTGGTAGCAGGCGAGACTCGGGTTGACCATCATTCGTTCACTGGCGATGCCGGTCGTTCTATGCACTCCAACATTAACGAGGGGAGAGTGACACATGTCACATACAATTTCCGGGGAATTGACATCCTACGCTGTAACCATTAACGCGAATCAAGGGGACAAGCGTGCAAGCATCCGGCTTGTCTCTCAACCCGCAGCAACCATTTGCTATCTCGATTTTTACGTGGAGTCGGCGGAGCTCCCTGATAATCGGTTAGTAGTTCGAGATAACGGCTCAAACCAGTTGTATATTTCTCAGCGTTATTCGGACTATCTCAACATCTTAGATCTTGTTCGAAACGAGAAGCCTGTGAATTTCCTTTACCGACATGATGGGAACTTGTTTTTCGTCAGGAGTGGCAATGAGCCAATAGGTGAGCATGAGTTTACCGTGTAGCCTGGCCGCGAATCACTTTTACTTCGTATGTTTCGTGAGATTCGTCGATCGCTGGTTTTCTGCCTAAAAAACTATCCACGAAACACACGAACTAACGAAACATGTTGAACTCGAGTTTTGAGACAAAGGCACACAATGCCACATTCTTCTGTTGTAACTTTGCCATCAGAGGTCTATTCTGCCGCCGAGTTCGACAATGAAGTTTTCAGCGCAGGAGGGAAATATGGCCAGGAAAATGAGTTGCCGGGATGTGGGGCCCGATTGCGATTTTGTGGCCCGCGGTGAGTCCGATGAAGAAGTCATGGGCCAAGTAGCCGAGCACGCGCGGTCCGCGCACGGGATGAATGATGTGCCGCAGGAGTTAGCCCAGAAGGCGAAGGCCGCTATCCGGGACGACGACGATCGTCAGTAATGTTGGTAATTGTGCGCACCGACGTGGGTCAAAGAAAGCAGACCGGGAGCGCAGCGAAGGGTCGTCTGGAACAACAATAAGCAAGCAGAACCGCGCACGAACCGTTGAGTGTTATGCAGCGTGAACCCGGTCGCTGCGCTGCGCATCGATCTGGTTCCGGCAGGTCTAATGAATTACAGCCTATTGAAAACGATTAACAGTTAGCAGCTAGTGAGCGCCATTCCTAACCCAATCTCGCCAGATGGTTATTCACTCCGGTTGCAGAAGATTGCCGATGAATTACTATCTCATGAGGTTGAAGACAACAGATTAAACGCGGCAGCTTCAGATCTGTATTCACTGTGCTCATCTCTCACCGGCATCGATGACCACTCCGATCACGCGGACGACTCGGGTGCGACGAGGCTCCCGAGCGGCGAAGCCATTTCGCCGAGAGATGCCGCCAGATGTGTACTGGACTACAGTCGAACTTCCAAATTTCTGCGAGGCTTACACACCGCGATACTCGAGGCACAAAACAGATTTCCTGATGCCGCAATAGAAATTCTTTACGCAGGTTGCGGCCCGTTCGCTCCATTGGCAGTCCCACTGACCACGAGGTTCGATCTCACCGAGATAAGGTTCACCCTGCTCGACGTCCACCAGCGATCTCTGGATGCGGCACGGCGTATTTTTCAAGCCCTTGGCAAAGACGCTTTCGTGCGTGACTACATACAATGTGACGCCGTGTCCTACAGGCACAATGCGCCTCATGACATACACATCGTAATCGTAGAGGCCATGCAGGCGTCTTTGGAAAAAGAGCCGCAGCTTGCCATGACGATGAACCTTGCCCCGCAACTTTGCCAGGGAGGGATTTTCCTTCCGGAAAAAATCACTATCAATTGCTATCTGTGCGATTTAACAAAAGAGTTTCCCGCCGCTCCCCCGGCAGCTGCCGCGGATTCATTGCCGGTCGGCGCTGGCGGTAGAGTCAGGATTAATCTCGGCTGCCTTCTTGAGCTGACTGCCGAGAGTTGCCGGAGCCTGTTAACGGTAAACAACGATGAGGAAGACTGTCTTGCCCGTAAACGCATCAACGTCCCGATGCTGGTGGAGAAGGAGTTTCACTTAATGCTCTCAGCAGCCATCACGATCTTCGGCTCTATCGCGCTGGCCGATTACGAATCTGGATTGACTTGTCCTAAAATTTTATACGACGTGGGCCAAGTACGTGGTGGGCAGGTGATAGAGTTTGAATACCAGCTTGGTGACAAGCCGGGATTCAAATACCGGTGTTTATGAGCGTGGTGGCCACTGAAGCAGCGACTGGGATTGCTGATGGTCTTTATCAAAACCCTGATTTTTACGTTCGTTGTTCCAGGGACGGCTACCATCCTGGTCCCATATTGGCTGCTGTCTTCAGGTTCGGTGCCAACGCCTTCGCAGGCCGGCATCTCTCGATACTTCGGGCTGCTGCCGATGTTCATCGGTGCATTAATCTACTTTTGGTGTGCCTGGGATTTCACATTTGCCGGAAAGGGAACTCCGGCTCCAATCGACCCGCCGAAGGAACTTGTCGTGCGCGGACTTTATCGCTATGTGAGAAATCCAATGTACGTCGGAGT
>DATEPF010000063.1:0-28636 GCA_035273325.1 Pyrinomonadaceae bacterium
GCCACCTTCAATATGAAGCGTGTCGACAAATCGAATATGTCGCGACTCGGTAGTCATCACCACTGAATGAGTGCGCTTTCCGGCGCCGAAGAACCGCACGCCTTTTAACAACGCGCCATCGGTGACACCGGTGGCCGCAAAAATGATCTTGCGGCCGGGCGCGAGATCGTTCGTATCATAAATTTTGTTCGCGTCTTTGATCCCCATCGACTGCAAGCGTTCCATCACTTCTTCCTTGGGTGGAACTTTGTCTTTGTCGACGTCAAGCCGTTCAGGATCAAATACAAGTCGCGCCTGGATTTCTCCGTTCAAACACTTCATCGCCGCCGCTGTGATCACACCTTCCGGCGCGCCTCCGATTCCTATCAACGCGTGAATATTCGTTCCTGCCACCGCAGCTGAAATGCCGGCAGAAAGATCGCCGTCGCCAATCAGCCTGATGCGAGCGCCCGCTTCGCGCACATCGGAGATCAATTTCTTGTGACGTGAGCGATCAAGAACGATGACTGTTAAGTCTTCAATGTCCCGTCCCAATCGCCGCGCGATATTTTTCAGGTTGTCCTTGACCGGTGCGTCCAGATCGACTACTCCGCGTGACGATGGGCCCACGACGATCTTGTCCATGTAAATATCCGGCGCGTTCAGCAGGCCACCGCGCTCGGCAGCTGCCAGCACAGCGATGGCGTTATTGGCTCCCAGCGCGCAAAGGTTGGTCCCTTCCAACGGATCGACAGCGATATCAACCTCGGGACACGACTCAGCGATCTCTTCGCTGGTGCCAACTCCGCCGCCCACTTCTTCACCAATGTAAAGCATCGGCGCTTCGTCGCGTTCGCCTTCACCAATCACAATCCGCCCGCGCATCGGCACGGTGTCCATCACTTCGCGCATGGCTTCAACGGCAACGTGATCGGAATACTTACGGTCACCCTGTCCCATCGTACGGGCTGCGGCAATCGCTGCGGCTTCGCATACCCTCAAGAAGTCGAGAGACAGCTCGCGCTCTGTTTTTAGCTCATGGGCCACCATTGTTCAGATCTCCTGAAGTTGGATTTTGACTGCAAAACCGCATTAGCTGCCGGTTGTGTGCTAGATGAAGAAGTGCGCGCTCATACTAACAGAGCGTAGCTGGAATTTGTAGTTTGGGCCCACCACGAATAATTAGGGCTCAACAAAGCTGAAAGCAAATGTCGATTCCGTGTTTCTTCAATAAAAATAGCCCGAAACTCGCATTAAATCTCAGAAAAGATCGACGCCCTGCAAAGCGTCGGATAAAATCACTGGCAATCACGCGGTTCATTTTTATAACGGAAAACACCTCAACCGGAGACGAAGCGATGCCAACGAAAACGAAACCACTGGTGCTCGATCTTAGCGAGGTCGGCGCGGGCGACGTGCAGCTAGTCGGCGGCAAATGCGCCAGCCTGGGTGAGCTGTTTCGGGCTCTCGTGCCCCGTGGCGTGCGCGCCGTAGACGGCTTTGCGACTACCGCCGAATCGTATCGGTTACTACTTGAAACCAACGGTTTAGGAACGCGCCTGCGCGAGCTGATGCGAGGTTTGGACCACAATGATATTCGCGCGCTTAACGACGCCGGTCGCGAAGCTCGCGCTCTGATGCTCGACACGCCATTGCCGGTGGAAGTGGACCATGCAATTAAAGACGCTTACCGGCGTCTCTGCGCGCGCATCGGTCATAACCCAGAAGTCGCGGTGCGTTCATCAGCGACCGCCGAAGATCTTCCGGACGCCTCATTCGCCGGTCAACAAGATACGATTCTGAATGTGCGCGGTGAGGACCGTTTGATTGAAGCGTGCCATCGCTGCTTCGCCTCCCTTTGGACCGATCGGGCCATTTCCTACCGCGCCGCGCGCGGATTCGATCATTTTGACGTTGCCCTTTCGATTGGCGTGCAACCGATGGTGCGATCCGATCAGGCCTGCTCAGGTGTGATGTTTTCGCTCGACACGGAATCGGGTTTTCGCGACGTGGTTGTGATCAACGGAGCGTGGGGCCTGGGTGAGGCTATCGTGCAGGGGATGGCGACGCCGGACGAGTGGGTAGTTTTCAAACCAACATTGAATACCGGCGCGCGTCCCATAGTGAGCCGTAGGCTGGGGAGTAAAGAAGTCAAAATGGTCTATGGCCTGGACGGCCGCGGCACACGCACGCGCGAGGTAGTAGAAGCACAGCGCAATAGATTTTGTTTGAGTGACTACGACGTGTTAGAGCTCGCGCGTTGGGCTTGTGTTATTGAAGAGCACTATTCGCACCTCGCCGGTAAATCAACACCCATGGATATTGAGTGGGCCAAGGACGGCCACACTGGCGAGCTGTTCATTCTGCAAGCGAGACCTGAAACAGTTCATGCGCAACTTGGTCATAACTACATCGAAACTTACCGGTTAACAGGCGAACATGCCGAACCACTCGTTTCCGGCATTGCTGTCGGCGAGAAAATCAGTCATGGCCGCATCCACGTCTTGAGCGATCCAGATCGCCTGACAGAATTCCAGGCCGGAGACGTGCTGGTAACTTCGATGACTGACCCCGCATGGGAACCAATAATGAAACGCGCCGCAGCGATCGTCACAGACCGCGGCGGTAGAACGTGTCACAGTGCCATCATCAGTCGTGAACTCGGACTGCCGTGTATTGTCGGCACCGGCAATGCAACCCAGTTACTGCAAAGCGGCACCGACGTAACGATTTCATGTTCCGAAGGTGCTCACGGAAACGTATACGAAGGCCTGGTCGACTTTGCCGTGGACCGTCGTGAGGTTGGTGACGAAGCACGACCGAGAACACAAGTAATGATGAATGTGGGCGATCCGGATCATGCTTTTAAGGTGGCATCGCTGCCGAATGACGGGGTCGGCCTGGCGCGACTTGAGTTCATCATCAACAATCACATCGGCATTCATCCGATGGCGCTGGTCCGTTATCCGAATCTAGAGAACCCAGAGGTGGTGAAAGAGATTGCGCGGCGTTTGGGCGAGGAAGACCCCCGCGATTTCTTTGTACGGCGCCTTGCGGAAGGAATAGCCCGCATCGCCGCCGCCTTCTATCCGAAGCCTGTCATCGTCCGGATGTCAGACTTCAAATCCAATGAGTATGCAATGCTAATTGGCGGCCGCGAGTTTGAGCCGATTGAAGAAAATCCGATGCTCGGCTTTCGCGGCGCGTCTCGTTATTACGACGACCGTTATCGCGAAGGCTTCGAACTGGAATGCCTGGCCATGCACAAAGTGCGTCATGAGATGGGCTTGGTAAACGTGAAGGCCATGATTCCCTTCTGCCGCACCGTTGCAGAAGGCGAGCGCGTGGTGGCGTTGATGGAAGAATTTGGCTTGAAGCGTGGCAAGGATGGATTGGAAATCTATGCGATGTGTGAATTGCCGGCGAATGTAATCTACGCCGACGAGTTCCTCCGCGTGTTTGATGGTTATTCGATTGGCTCTAACGATCTGACGCAATTAACTCTCGGTCTGGATCGCGATTCGGAAATGGTGGCCCACCTGTTTGACGAGCGCGACGGCGCCGTTGAGCGCATGGTTACGCTCGCGATTGAAGCAGCACACCGCGCCGGTAAGAAGATCGGGATCTGCGGCCAGGCGCCGTCGGATTACCCCGAGTTTGCGCAATTCCTGGTCGAGAAAGGCATCTCGTCAATTTCGTTGAACCCGGATACGGTTTTGCAAACGACTCATACAATCCTAAACGCCGAGGCATCGTTGAAAAGAGAACCGCTTGGTCTGACCGAGGTGATTCCCGCGGACGCACCTGTCCACACGGATGGTTTTGAAGTCGCAGCGGTATTTAGTAAGACGTTAGCCGACTGAGGTCAACCAATTTCGTGTCTTCGTGTATTTCGTGGATCGCTTTTATGCGATCTAAAAAAACGATCCACGAATTACACTCAATAACACCAAAACGCGGTTAGAATGCGCGCGATCGTTCGAGCCTCAGGAGACCATTGATGGCCACGCTGCTAATAGTCGACGACGACACCCTCATCAGAGACACACTTCACGAGTTTCTTTCCGAGAAGCATGAATGCCATACCGCTGACCGCGCGGAGCAGGCATTGTCTTATCTTGAAGTTGAGAAGTACGACGCGGTGATTACCGACGTGGCAATGCCAGGTATGACGGGGCGCGAGATACTGATGTATGTACAGAACCAACACCCGACGACACCAGTGATTGTTATTTCAGGAAAGCCTGACGGGGCGGATGGGAAGTCGTTGGTTGAAATGGGCGCCTTCGCTTACATCACCAAGCCATTCCAGCTGAACGACATCGAAGAAACTGTTGAGCGGGCAATTACTAAGCACCAGGAACTTGATGAGACCGCCGCGGAGCACTGACCGTAACGGAAAAACTCGATCCGAAATACACGAAACAGCATTGAACTGTGGTGCGTTAAGCCGAAACCGGTTCGCCGCTGGGCTTCCACACCGGTAGCGTCCGCCGGGCGGGTTTTTCTTTCTTAAGTCCCAAAGCCCAATCTGCCTGCATTAATGTGTGGATGTCGCGTGTTCCCTCGTAAATGATTGCCGCTTTGCAATTTCGCAGATAGCGCTCAACGGGATAGTCGTTGGAATAACCATTCGCGCCGTGAACCTCGATCGCCATCGACGCTGCCTTCTCACTGCGCACCGTTGCCTGCCACTTCGCCAAACTAGTTGCGCGCGCATTTGCCTGGCCCACGTTTTTCAGGTATCCCGCATGCAGCCATAGCAGGTGCGACATCCGGTAGTCCGCTTCCATCTCAGCAATTTTTTGTTTGACCAGTTGATGATTCGCGATCTTGGTGCCGAACGTTTCGCGTTCGAGGGCGTAGGCGACAGAGGCATCACGCGAAGCACGAATAACACCGGTAGCACCGGAGGCAACCGTGTATCTTCCCTGCTCAAGCGCAAACATTGCGATCTTAAAACCCTCGCCTTCTTCACCAACCAGATTCTCCTTCGGCACGCGCACGTCTTGTAGTGAAAAGTATCCTGTGTTGCCCGCTCGAATGCCCAACTTGCCGTGGATCGTTCCTGAAGAAAAACCTTTCATGGTGCGTTCCACAATAAAGCACGACATGCCACTGTGATCACGTTTGCGGCGCTTCTCTTCATCGGTCCAGCAGAAGAATAGAAAGTTGTCGGCCAAATCAGCCAAACTGATCCACATCTTTTCGCCGTTCAGCACATACTCGTCGCCTTCCCGCCGAGCTGTTGACCGTGAGCCGACCACATCGGAACCCGCGCCTGGCTCCGTCAATCCGTAGGTCGACAGCTTTTCACCTTTCGCTTGCGGCACCAGATACTTCTGCTTCTGATCCTCTGTCCCCCAGGTCAGCAGCGTCAACGAATTCAAACCCGTGTGCACAGACATGACTACACGCAGAAACGTATCGACCGCCTCGAGTTCTTCGCAGACGAGACCCAGCGCGATGTAATCGAATCCTGCGCCGCCATACTGCTCGGGTATACAAACGCCCAGCAGGTTGAGTTCGCCCATCTTCTTCAGGATTTCAGGGTGAGTTTCCTGCTTCTCATCCCACTCTTTGATGTAAGGTGCGACCTCTTTCTGCGCAAACTCGCGCACAGTCTGCACCAACGCTTTGTGGTCATCAGTCAGTTCAAATTCGATCATTGGAATCTCTCTTGGGAAATCAGAATCTCTCTTGGAAATTGGGGTCAAAAATGACCGCACATCATAAGCACGTCGAAGCTCAAAGTCCAAAGTGCCAAGGAGCTTAATGTCCAATGTCCCGAGGAAGTCCAATGTCCAATGTCCAATGTCCAATGTCTGTCTTGCCAGGGCGAACCTGTTTAATTTGCTCAAGCTAAATGGTGCCAGACTAGTTACGACAAGACAGACATTGGACATTGGACATTGGACATTGGACATTGGACATTGGACATTGGACTTCTTGAGACGTTGGACTTCTTGGGACATTGGACATTGGACATTGGACATGCTTTATACTCGCGCACATGCCGAAGAAGAATAAGTCGAACAGTGTAAAGGTCGGATTGATCCAGATGAGCTGCGATCCGGATCCGGACAAGAACCTCAAGAAGGCGATAGCCCGCATTGGTGAAGCTGCTAAAAAAGGAGCGCAAATAGTTTGTTTGCAAGAGCTCTTCCGCTCGCAGTATTTTTGCCAAACAGAAGACATCTCGTTATTCAAACTTGCGGAACCGATTCCCGGCCCCACCACGGAAACACTCGGGAAAGTCGCACGGCAACACAAGGTTGTGATTCTGGCTTCGCTCTTCGAAAAACGCGCGGCCGGTGTCTATCACAACACCGCGGTGGTCATCGATGTGGACGGAAGAATTTCCGGCAAGTATCGCAAGATGCATATTCCCGACGATCCGCTTTACTACGAGAAGTTTTATTTCACGCCCGGCGATCTTGGTTTTCAAACGCATGACACTTCCGTAGGCAAGATTGGCGCGCTCGTTTGCTGGGACCAGTGGTTTCCCGAAGCGGCACGCCTGACCGCGCTTAGCGGGTCACAATTTCTTTTCTATCCGACAGCTATTGGGTGGCTGCCTGATGAGGAGGCAGAGATGAACCAGGCACAACACTCGGCCTGGGAAACTATTCAACGCGCACATGCCATCGCTAACGGGCTTTACGTTGTCGTTGTTAATCGTGTTGGTCGTGAAGGGAAACTCACGTTCTGGGGACAGTCATTTGTCGCCGATCCCTTCGGCCGAATAATTGCGAAAGCTTCCGCTGACAAAGAAGAAGTGCTGGTCGTGGATTGCGACCTCGATAAGATCGAAGAGACGCGCCAGAACTGGCCGTTCCTCCGCGACCGTCGTATCGATTCTTACACCCCCATCTCTTCACGACTGCTCGATACTTCATCAGGCAAATAATCCGCGCATGTCTACTCCAGCCGAACGCGGTTTCTACATGCCTGCCGAGTGGCATCGCCATGCCGCGACCTGGTTGTCATGGCCCAAGGATCCGGAGACGTGGCCTGACCGCGTGCCTCAAGCTGAACACATTTTCCTGCAAATGATGGAGGCGCTAACGCCCCATGAGACAGTTAATCTGTTGGTGAATGATGCTCAAACAGAACGACTGGTGCGAGATCGTTGCCTGTTTCCCGGGGCGGACAACATTCGTTTTCATCAACTGGAAACAGTCGATTCGTGGATTCGAGATTACGGTCCAAATTTCTTAATCAGCCCCGATGGCGAGTTTGCGTACAACGACTGGATTTTTAATGCGTGGGGCAACAAATATGAAGAATTGAAAAAGGACGATTCGATTCCCGCGCGGCTGAAGCGCGTTCTGAATGTGCAGAAGTTTGAGCCCGGCATCGTCATGGAAGGCGGATCAATAGATGTGAACGGGGGCGGTTGTGTATTGACGACCGAGCAATGTTTGCTGAACCCGAACCGCAACCCATCACTCAACCGGGATCATATCGAGAAGTATTTGAAAGTTTACCTTGGGGTAGAGAAAGTGCTATGGCTCGGCGAGGGAATCGTCGGCGACGATACTGACGGGCACATCGACGACATCGCCCGCTTCGTCGATTCAAACGTGATCGTGTGTGTTCTCGAAGACGATCCCGAAGACGCTAATTATGAACTGCTGCACGACAATCTTACGCGGCTGCAAAAAATGACAGACGCGCACGGCCGTCCGTTTGAAATCGTCACTTTACCAATGCCAGGTGCGGTGGGAGGTTCAAGCACCGATACACGAAACCTTGATCGGCTTCCAGCTTCATACGCGAACTTCTACATTGCAAATAATGTGGTGCTCGCCCCGATCTTTGGTCACGAAAACGATCAACGCGCGCTTGATACACTTCAACGTCTCTTCCCGACACGCCGCGTAATTGGTATCAACTGCGAACCTCTGGTGTGGGGCATGGGAACCATCCATTGCGTCACCCAACAACAACCTCAACCGTAAAGACAGAATTAGCCGCAGATGAACGCGGATAAACGCGGATTCAGATCGGAATTAAGACTCGAACAGAATATACAAAAAGGCCAAACGAGTCCGTTATTGGTGACTATCCCCTCACCTATCTAAGTTTCTCTTTTTTTGAATCCGTGTTTATCCGCGTTCATCCGCGGCTAATTCTCTTTCGCACCAATTAGTTCTTTCGCAGCGGCGCGCGCGTTATCGAGCGAATCGACGCGGCCGTCGAGCTGCATTTCATAAACAGCTTTAGTTATCTCGCCGATTCTTGGACCAGGCTCTAAACCGAGTTCCAATAAATGCCGGCCCATCAGTAGAGGTTCGGGGGCGCGTTGTGAGACCGCTAGCTCGCGTGCCCTCTGGATAAACCATTCCTGCGCTTCCGAGTCGTACCAGTTTTCTCGGGGCACCCATTCCGCATTGCGGCCTAACGAGTCGGCCTTCGCCACCCGGTACAGGAGATCGAGTTCACACTTCCTCGCCAGCCGGCGGAAAGCCCCATCACCTACTTCATTTCGCTTCTTGAAAAACTCGCCCGGCTTCAAATGATCACGGACCAGCGCGATCACCTGTGCGCGTACGTCATAACCGGCCAACGTGTGGATATTGATTCGATCCAGGAACGACTCAGTCGGCGTAATTCCCGCCTCTTCGTGCCCCCGCGAACGCAACCGGCCGTCGATGAATTCAGTGGTCGCCGGTTTTCCGAAATCGTGCGCGAGGGTCGCAAGCATTACCGTCAATTGTTTTGGATACGGCAAATCTTCAATCAACTCCCTCGCCCGATCCACCGCCAGGCGAGTATGCACAAAGACATCTCCCTCGGGATGCCACTCCGGATCCTGCGGCACATCGATTAACGCTTTTATCTGCGGAAACAATTGATCCAGGACCCCCAGAGCGTGCAGCCATCCAAGACCGATGGACGGCCGCTGTGCTTGCAATAAGAGTTTTTCTATTTCTCCCCAAACCCGTTCGGCAGGCAGGTCAGTGAGATCTATTGTGCGACAGAGCTCGGCCGTCTTTGGTTCGATGCGAAACTCAAACCGTGCGGCAAATTGCGCCGCCCGGAGCACGCGCAGACTATCTTCCGGAAAAGTGTCAGATGAAACTGCACGCAGCACACCGGATGCAATATCTGCTCGTCCATTAAACGGATCGATAACCTCGTCTGTCAGCGGATCCTGAAGAATAGCGTTAATGGTGAAGTCCCTGCGGCGACTCGCTTCTTCAAATGACATCGAAGGATCGCCTTCGATAACGAATCCGCGATGACCAGTTCCCGATTTGCGTTCGCGGCGCGGCAACGACACGTCAAGATCCGATCCCAACTTATAAACCGTGAAAGCTTCGCCGACCACGTTCACTGGTCCAAACAGATCCAATAACTCTCTCAAACGGTCGGGCTCGATACCATAAACTTCAAGATCCCAATCCTTTGGTCGGCGGCCCATCAGCGGATCGCGCACACAACCACCGACCAATAGTCCACGTCCACCCGCGTCGCGTAGTGCGAGCGCCAGCGCCGATACTTTTTCGGGTTTTTGCGGGACCATGGCAGCCATTGTTATGAGGATGAAATCGATCCACGAATTGCACGAACTAACACGAAGGTGTTGAATTCGACTTTTGAGGGAAGGCGTTGATTTCTACGCTTCTTTCGTTATCTCGATGAGATTTCCGGCCGGATCTCTCACAAAAAACCTCGATCCTCCGTTTACCAGTTGTTCCTCGGAAATAACTTCGACCCCCGCAGAGCGAAACGCCTCCAGGGCGCCTGGAATATCCGCGACTGAATAACAGACGTGGCGATTACTGTCCTCATTGCGCGGTGCGTCTTCAATCGAGAGGTGCAGTTGAGACTCGCCTAACTGATACCACGCTCCAATATATTTGCGTGGGCCATCAGGCTTTTCAATTTGTTCGAGTCCCATCAGATCCCCATAGAACTTTTTAGCTGCATCCTCCAACGCTGCCGGAACGGTGACGTTGACATGATTGAATTTTGTGATTCCTATAGGCATTTGCTTATTTCGTGTTAATTCGTGGATTGCTTTTTCGCTCGAGGAATACTTAGTGTCTGCCATTCAGTGGACCGAAAGTGTTTTGCCAGAAAAACAATCTGTCCGATGTGACTCGCATAGTGCATGAGCTGCCGGTTGATCGCCTCCATCACCGTGTGTTCTTCGCCGCGAATCAGCACCTTTCGCTCCAAGTCTGATGCCTGCAGTGGCTCCAGGGCATTGAAAACAGCCTGCCACCCGCGCTCCCAGTAATCGACAACCTGGTCCTTATTTGTACCTGACTCAATGACAAATTCCATGTCGCGATTGCGATTTGGTTTCTCACCGTCAGTAGTGAGGAAGTCAGTCCAACGAGAAAACATATTGCCGGCCATGTGCTTCATGATGACGGCAACGCTGTTTCCCTCTGCGTCGAGCGTGACAAAGAACTCTTCGTCCTTCAGTTGTGCAATCGCTTTATCGGCTTGCTTCTTGTAAGCACGCAGACTGGCGATGGAGTCCTTAAGGTAATGTGTTCCAAGTGAGTTCATGTTTGTTCTTGTTTCGTGTAATTCGTGGATCGTTTTATTCCCAGGCCAAAAGCGATCCCACGAAAATCACGAAACGCTTTATCCATTCAACATTGCTCGAACCACGTCTGCTGCCCGCCCGCGTTCCGGCTTCTCCTGATTTCGCGTTAACAGATTTCTAACGGTGACGAAACCGTGGTTGTGTTCATCCTCGCCGATCAGTATTGCCACTGGGATTTTTTGAGCGTCCGCGTAGACCAGGGCCTTCTGCGGTTTGTTCACTGGTTCAGGGTACAACGAAACCCGTATTCCTTCTTTACGCAGCAGCGTAGCAACGGCAACTGCATCCGAAAGAAACTCTTCTCCCAAACTTGCAACCAGCACATCCGCCGGTGACGACGTGAGATCTGCAGGAAACATTTCGCGTTCGGTCATCACGACTATGATTCGTTCCAGTCCCAATGAGAAGCCGCACGCCGGAATATCTTCACCGGCAAACATTCCTACCAGGTTGTCGTAACGGCCCCCACCCCCCAAACTTCCCGGAAGATCTTTCACGCTAATTTCCATGATGGCGCCGGTGTAGTAAGAAAGTCCGCGAGCGAGAGTGGGATCCAATTTGATGCGACTGCCGGTTCCACTCGCCGTGCTAAGTTGAATTATCTGCCGCAGTTCATCAACACCTTTTGCGCCCTGTTCATGCGGACCGATGAATTCAACCAGGCGGCCAAGAACACCGCTGTTGTTTGCCGCATCCTCAGTACCAAGATCCATCAAATCAGCAGCGTGTTGCGCACCGGCTAACCCTTCAAAGAACCGCATTAGCTTCACCGCGGCGTCTCCGGGGACATCTCGCGCGATCAATTCTTTCGCGACACCTTCAGGCCCGGTCTTGTCCATTTTATCCAATGCAACTAAAGCGTCGCCCTGTTTAGCAGCCGGCACTCCGGCCTGGTCCAGCAAACCGTTGAGTACCAGCCGGTGATTCAGTTTTACTTTGAAATCTTTGAAGCCCAGGTTCGTAAGCACATCACTCGCGGCCGAACAGATTTCAGCTTCTACGACCATCGACCGCGAACCGAGAACGTCCACGTCACACTGGTAGAACTCGCGGAACCTGCCGCGCGCCGGCCGATCTGCGCGCCATACAGGTTGAATTTGATAACGTTTAAAAAACTTCGGGAGCTGGTTGCGATACTCAGCCACCAGTCGAGCCAGCGGAACTGTTAAGTCATATCTGAGGGCGAGGTCGGCTTCGCCGCTGGCTTCATGAACACCGCGTTTGAGGATTTTGAAGATGAGTTGATTGCCCTCTTCTCCATACTTCCCCAGGAGTGTTTCGATGTTTTCGACCGCCGGCGTTTCCAAAGGTTCGAAGCCATAGCGTTCGTAAACCTGCTTGACGATGCTGATCACGTATTCGCGACACCGCACCTCTGCGGGCAGAAAATCGCGCATGCCGCGCGCCGGTTGCGTCTTGCCTGAGCCCATTACCTGAAAATAGAAAAACCGCCGTAGATGATGAACTGGTTCAGTCCACGATTGGACCCGGAGGTATCGCCGTTTGAGATGTGGTGGAATCGCACACCGAGGGTTACTGCTCGGCGTTCTGAAGTGAAGATTCGAACACCGCCGCCGGTTTCACCAACCAGCGCCAGACTGCCGGCGTCCGGCAACGGCACCGATTGATTGAAGACGAGTAGGCCGCCATTCACATGTACGAACGGATGAACTTTTGACCCATTGGCGAAATCGAGCTGCAAGCCCAAAGGTGTGACCCCGGCGCCGTATGCCGTGTCGCGTGTGAAGGTGGTAACTGGGCCAATGGTTGTGACGCTTCGGATGTTTCCGGTTGCCACGGCCAGTGGGATCGCATCGAGGGTGTATTGCACGGCAAGCGTGTCGTTTGCATAAAGCGTCCGGCCATACCGAAAGGCAGCGATGAAAAATTTGCGATTGTCAGCCTCTGCTTCGGTCAATCCGCCGAAAGCAGTGGTAGCGGCGAATGATCCCCCGGCCCAAAAACCGAATTCGTTGTCGCCTTTTTTCAGCGTGTAAGGTGCATTTGTGTCCTGCGGTGCTGGACCAGCAACTGTTACAGACTCTTCAGGCTGCGCGGGGTTAACGTCCGATTGAGCGTTCACACCAAACGCACAAACAGCAATCAAAGCAAGAGAAACCAGGAAGGTTTTGTAATCCACCATTAAATGTCGCTCCATCTATTTGAATTCAACTAACAACAACGATCCACGAGATAACGAATTCTCACAACTGCACGATTCATTCCTTGTACATACCCGTGTATTTCACATAGTTCATCCAAAAACCGTTTAACCCCTCGACTTCTTCGTCCGTTAGCGGCCGCTTCACACGTCCCGGTACACCCATCACGAGTGAACGGGGCGGAATCACGGTGCCGGGCGAAATAAGTGAACCCGCTGCGATCAAAGATTGCGCTCCGATGCGTGCGTCGTCGAGCACGATCGAGCCAATTCCAACCAGCGCGCCGTGTTCAACATAACAACCATGCAAGGTCACGCTATGGCCCACCGTGACTTCGTCTTCCAGAATCGTCGGATATTCTCCGGTGCGAGTGTGTACTACGCAATTGTCCTGAATGTTAGATCGATCGCCGACACGAATGTAGTACATGTCACCTCTGAGCACCGCGTTACACCAAACGGACGCCTGATCCCCGATGTGAACGTCGCCGATAATTTGGGCGCTTTCATCAATGTAAGCAGACGGGTGGATGCGGGGCTCGTGTTCGCGGAATCGTCTAATCATTTTTCGCGTCATATTAGCATAGGGTTTATTTTCGTGTGTTTCGTGCATCGCTGTTGTGCCTCAAGACGATCCACGAATTACACGAAATACACGAGGGTGTGAATTCGCGTTTGAGGCTTAGCCTATCCCGCCGTTATTGACAGTCTTCTGAACTGCATGAGAGATTCCCAAACAATGTTGACGAAGGATCGGTTTAGAAAATTAGTCGCACCGGCGGCTTTGGCGTTCGTGGTCACACTTAGCGCCGGGTGCGGCAGTTCACTCTTTCGGGTTAAGCCCGTCGCAGAGCTGCCTGCTTTACCTGACAACTCGCGCACTGCGAGTGCGGGCGGCGTGACGGTACGGGTGGCGCCATTGCTGTCGGACGAAGAAGCGCAGGAGTTGTTTGAAGTTAACTTACCTCTGGCGGGCGTGTTGCCGGTGCGGATGGAAATGGCTTTTGAGAGTGGCGTCCCGGTCGAGATAAAGCGTGCGCGTTTTCGTTTGCGAGATGCGCAGGGACGAGAATGGAAACTGTTATCACCGAAGAATGCTGTCTCGCGAGTGCTGAAGGCAAACGAAGTATTTGCCTATAACCCGCACTCGCGGAAGCAATTTGAAGAAGAGTTTGGTTCCTACGGTATCGAGCTCAACGAGCCGCTTACTTCCTCCGACAGGCGACGACAGGGTTTTCTCTTTTTTCAAACCCCAAAAGGCGAACCCGTTCGCAGCAACGAAGGACTCGTCCTCACTGTTGAACGACTGCCGCAGCCGGTTGAATTAAAACTGGATTGATGTTTTTGGATTCGTGGATTTGTGTATTTCGTGGGTCGTTTTAAAGTCGTGCGCACAAAGCTATCCACGAAATACACGAAACCTGACTTAACCCGTCGAACCAAAGCCACCACTTCCCCGCGTTGTCTCGTCGAGGTCGTCAGCCCAAACGGCCGCCGGCAGTTCAATCTTCTCGATGATTAACTGGCACATTTTCGTCCCCGCAGGAAGATGAATAGTTTCGTCGCCGGTGTTATAGAGCAAACAGCCGATCTCTCCGCGGTAATCCGAATCTATTACACCGGAGAGGACGTCAAGACCATGCTTCATTGCCAGACCCGACCGCGGGGCGATTCGACCATAGTGGTTCGGAGGAATGGCGATGGCTAAACCCGTTCGAGCGAGTTGCCGGTGTTGTGGGCGAATGGTAATTTCCTCTGTCGAATAAAGATCGAGTCCAGCGGACAACTCGCTTCCACGCGATGGTAATGTCGCTCTCTCATTAAGTTTCTTAAATCGCAATTCTTTCTGTTGGGCCATTGTGGAAGCAGATTAATACAAGTTTCTTCCTCAGCATAGACTTGTTACGTCACCATGGATCTTAGTTCACATTCTGTGAAGGAGAATCGTCATGACAACCCGATTACTTAGCCTGGTAATTGTTGTAGCAGCTCTCGCGATTTCGCCGAGTTTACGAAGCGTTGTAGTTACTGAAGCGATCCAACCCACGGTAGCTGCCGGCTCAGACACCACAGCAATCGCAGCTGATGCTGTGGTCGCGCCCCAGGGCGGTCTCGAACACGACGTCAATCGTGGTGGCTCGGATTACAGGAGTTTCGACATGTCGCAGCCGGATCCAGCCGCCTGTCAGAACGAATGTGAAAAGGATGCGACGTGTAAAGCGTTTACCTACGTGAAGCCAGGCGTTCAGGGACCAAGTGCGCGCTGCTGGCTGAAGAACGCCGTGCCCGCCGCTTCTTCAAACACTTGCTGCGTGTCAGGTGTTAAAAGTAGTACAGCCACGTCGGGTGACGGTCTGGAAGTAAACATAAATCGACGTGGGGGAGACTACCGCCATTATGATCTTCCCAGCAATAATCCGAACCAATGTCGCGACGACTGCGCGAACGACTCACGGTGCAAGTCCTTTACATATTTGCGGCCGTCATATTGGGGGCCGAACGCGCATTGCTTTCTCAAGGACAGCGTGCCCGCTGCAACGGAAGAGAGTTGCTGCATATCAGGAGTCAAAGCCGGCGCCAGTGGTGGTGGCGGCGGTGGGGGCGGCAACGCTGAGGTTATCTCTGGTAGATGGGATTTTGTCTGCTGCAGCAACAGGTACAAGGGGGAGATAAGTTTCGAGCCGAAAGGCGGCAACAGATTCGGGGGTTGGTTTTATCAGGTGGACCATCCGATCGAAGGCGAGATTAACGGTAACACGGTCAAATTTATTCGACGTTTTTCGGGTGGCTCCCAGCAGTTCACAATGACGCTGAGTCAGGACGGAAGGACGATGTCAGGGAGTTTCACGGGAGACAAAGACAACTCGGTGGGGACAGAGACCTACGCGACCAGGAAATAACAAGACGTAAGGTTCTTAGCCTGGCTGAAAACCGATCCACACGAGTCATTACATCTTCGGGAGGGTGACGCCGCGTTGGCCCTGGTATTTGCCACCGCGATCTTTGTAGGACGTGTCGCAGACCTCGTCGGATTCGAAGAAGATAACCTGGGCCACGCCTTCGTTGGCGTAGATCTTTGCTGGTAGCGGAGTAGTATTGGAAAACTCGAGCGTCACATAGCCTTCCCACTCGGGTTCAAATGGCGTCACGTTCACCAGAATACCGCAACGCGCATAGGTGCTCTTGCCAAGACAAACGGTCAAGACATTTCGCGGTATGCGGAAGTATTCGACTGTACGCGCGAGTGCGAAACTGTTCGGTGGAATAACAACCGAATCGCTTTTGACGTCGACAAAGTTTTTCTCGTCAAACGCTTTTGGATCGACAATCGTGCTGTTGATGTTGGTAAAGAGTTTGAATTCATCGGCGCAGCGAATATCGTAGCCGTAGCTGGACGTTCCGTATGAAACGATTCGTTTGCCGTCGAGTTCCTTAACCTGATCAGGCTCAAACGGTTCGATCATTCCAAACTCCGTCGCCATCCGCCGGATCCATTTGTCAGATTTGATGCTCATTGAATCAGTAGTCGGTAGTCAGTAGACAGTAGTCGGTAGTTATTAGGTAGTCTGATATCAGTATCCGAGGATCAGCCTTTGATGAGAGGCGGGGCAAGCACCGCCCTTTTCCACTGTCTGCTGACTACTGACTACTGGCTACTGAATGCTTCCTTATATTCACCATTCCGTCACCAACCGTGAATTGAAAAAAAGCCCCGCCCGAACCCGTGCGCGCCTTCATCTTCTGCGGCGTCAGGCCGGGCTTCTCTCGCGATTCCAACGCGCCGTAACCATCTACAATCTTCCCCGTACGCAAAATCTCTGCGTCGATGTCAGCATTGAAGCCAACCGGAAGATCGACATTAATTTCTCCGAAAGCGACGCGCAGGTCCGCGCCTCCGCGACGCCAGCTCTTTTCCGACACGCTCAGACTGACACTTCCCTTTGCCACAGTTGCCGCCACCACGCCGCCTGATAAATTGAGTTTGGTTTCACTCTCTGTGGCCGACAATCGAATATCACCTTCCACGCCTGAAACGGTGATTGGTCCACGACCCGCGCTAATATCTAAATCAGTCGACATCGGCACACGAATTTTGTACGCGACCCGCCACGGGAGTCCCAGAAGCGTTTTCGGAAATTTCTTCGCCACGGCTTTCATGTACGCCTTGTCGTGGGTGCCGGTGGTCAGGATACGTATGTGGTTTGGTTCGTCGTCAAGAATGAATCCGTTCACGGCAGCCAATTGGGCAAGATCCTGTTCACTATGGCCGCGTAGCTCAATGTCTGCGCTCACGCTCACTTCGTTGCGTGGCCAGCCCTCGATGGAAATTGATCCAGCCGGCGCCCCGATAACCGTTACAGTTCCACCGTATGGAAAACGGCGCAACTCATGCTTGACGGTGGTGCGAACCAGTTGTGGTTCAGCTCTTGGAGTTGGTTTTTGCTTTTGTGATTTGACAGTCGGGGAGGCCGCCAAAAACAGGGTCAGCGCGAAGAGTGCGCCAGCCAAAAATGACTTGCTAAACAACCGTTTGGTTACTCCGAAGGGGGAAATTTAATTGCGCCGATAAGTGTACAGGCAACAATCAACACTGTCATCTTTCGTGTTATTTGGTGTAGTTCATGAATCGTTTTGGACTCGTAACAGCGGTCCACGAAACATACGAAAAAAGGCGCCCGAGAATATCTCGAGGCGCCCGGAAAAAAAAACATACGGTCGTTATTAACGACGGATAAAAGTAATGCTGCCCTGAAAGTTTGTTACTACCACTTCAGATTGGCCGCCGCCAACGTTGCCGACAAACTTTCTGCCATCGCCCATGCTCTTGAAACCGTTGTTCCAAAACGCCCCGATGTGGATTTGCTTATTTGGGGCCGCGGCTGTCAGGCTGAACGCAGAATTTGCGGGTATACGAATATTGATGTTTCCCTTACCCGACTGCAGATGATACTCACCATCGCGCGCAAATTCGCCGTCGAAGAAGATATCGCCAATTCGGTTCTTCGCATAAACCCGATGCGCTGTTATTCCAGTCAGTTCGATATCACCTTCTGAAGAAACATGTGCGCGCACCAGCCCGCCGCTAATATTCCTCACCGTGATCCCACCCATTTTCGTTTCCAAATCTACTGAAGAGTTGACCGGCACCTGGAGATGAAAATTAATGGAGCCGACGTCGCTGCGTCCCCGATTGTCTCCCATCACATCCACAATAAATCCGTCGCCTTCCTGGCGGGGAGCGACGTTGGCTTTCGGTGATTCGAGTGTTGCCGTCAGCTTTATTTCATTCCGATTCCAGGACTCGACGGTGATCGTACCCGATATGTTCTTGAGTTCCACCCGGACGTTTTTACCGGCCGGATAGCGCTTAGACATCTTGTGTTGCGCCGACACCAGGCCGGCGCTCAAGATGCCAATTAGCAGGAGGGAGGTAAAGATGAAAAACTTCGCGCCCGCGTTGAAACGCAACATTTCAATTTGCGCGAACCTTAATCGGATCTTCATCGGTATGGGGCTTCTCAAAAACTACAAAAATCAAATTCAAAATTCGTCAGGGAGTTAAAGCTCACCAAACTCTCTTAACAGCGAAAGCTTTTCATTGAGCGCTGCATTCAACATCTCCTCTGAAACCTCGTCATGAGGATCACGGCTGAGATTTTCAAAGGACGCGTTTACGGTATCGTCGATAACTTTCAAGTTCCGATCAAACGTCTCGCGCATCTGCGGGCTCCAGCGAGCCTTGTTGTATTCAACTCTCTGGTTCCAGTAACTGATTGCCTGCTGCTGCTGCGAAATGCGACTGCGCAAATTTTCAGTGGCTACGCTCAGGGTGTCAAACCCCGGACCACCGACGCCATTCACGGGATTACTTTGCCAACGACGTAGTCCAACCACAGTCGAAAGTGAAACTACCAGAACGATCGCTGCGGTGGCGGCGGCAAGCTGCGGGAAAGACAGTTCCCATGTTTTGCCAATCCACGCGGTCCAATTACGTCGCGGGAGTGCCGGCATCACGAAAGCTGAAGCAGTGTCAGCTTCAATCACATTGCGGATGCGCAACCACAGCGCTCTCTCATTGGGCGGCGCGGCGTATTGACCTCGCTCACTCTGACAGAAGCTGATAATTGACTGAAGGTCGTTACGCACATCCGCACAACCTAGACATTCGTCGAGGTGCTCACTCAGCGTATTTTGTTCATCCTGACTCAGAGAGCCGTCGACAAAGTCGCTGATTAGACCCTGACATTTTTCGCAGTTCATTGGTTTACAACCTCTCGTCTGTGGCTTGAAAGTGGATACTCAAGTCACAGGCGCTGTTGGTGTTCAAGCAATCAAGGGGAGACTGCATTTACAAATCCTTCAAGCAGAATAGCTTCCGCGTTTTCCAGGGTTTCAGGGGATGAAACCCGGTAAGCTATGTTGGAAGCTACTCAGCCGCCTTCTGTTGCCTCAGCAATCCACGCAATTTCATCCTGGCCTTGTGCAATTGGGATTTTGAGGTCCCAACGGAACAGCCCAGCATTCTGGCTATCTCTTCGTGTTCATGACCTTCAATATCGTGAAGGGTAAAGACCGTGCGGTAGCCGGGAGGCAGTTGAGCGATAGCTTTATCGAGCGCAATGCGATCCACTACAGGCATCGCATTAGGGTTCTCGGTACCTTTGACTATCTGAACAGGCGTTTCACCGTCGTCCGTGGTCTGTTCCATCTTCACACCGCGTTTGCGGAAATGCATCAGGACTTGATTGACCGTGAGACGGTGCAGCCAGGTCGTAAAGGCCGATTCACCGCGAAAGCTTCCAATTTTTCTAAAGAGCTGAATGAAGACCTCCTGTGCGAGGTCCTCAGCCTCCGAGACATTGCCGGTCATGCGCAGGCAGAGCGAGTAAACCCGACGATTGTGTCGCTGGTAAAGCTCCTCAAAGGCTGCCATGTCGCCTTGCGAAGCCTTCTGAGCGAGCGCGTAGTCGGTTTCCGGCGTGGTCTCGATTTCGGCTGCGGTCACGTGTTCGTAATGCGGCAAGCGATGGATTTTCCACCGCGCTGGTTCGCCTGATTACCACGTATCCGCCTATTTCAAAGGTGGGGCCAAACCAATCTCAGCACTACCCAGCGGGTCTTGCGAGGTGTTGGCGCCTCACGCGGGTGTGATGCCGGGCTTTCAGCGCGTCGTTGCCTAAACCAACCTAAAGTATTAAAACTAAATACAGCCGCATCAACGATAAGCCTGCCTGGACCTAAGTCCAGTAGGTCCGATCGAGTGAACGGTAACCTACCGCCTCAGCTACATGGGCCGAGCGAATACCTTCCGAACCATCCAGATCAGCAATTGTGCGACTGACTTTCAGGATACGGTCATACGCACGCGCTGACAAGCCAAGTCGAGTCATAGCTCGTTCCAGCATTTGTTCGCTATCTGTATCGATCCGGCAGTAATTCCGAATCATGCGCGGGGTCATGGCGGCATTCGAAAATATCTTGTCCTTTTCCAGGCGTTGAAGTTGCCGATTGCGGGCAGCGATAACTCGTTGTCTGATGGTCGCCGAGTCGTCAGTTTCGGGCGGAGTCTCCCCGGTCAGGTCTCGAAATTTAACGGCAGGCACATCGATATGTATATCAATGCGGTCCAGGAGTGGACCGGAAATGCGTCCCACGTAGCGTTGAATTTGCAACGGCGAACAGCGGCATTCACGGGTGGGGTCATTCCAAAAACCGCAAGGACAAGGATTCATTGCCGCTGCCAACATGAATGACGCTGGAAACGTCAGCGACATCGCGGCGCGGCTGATCGTCACTTTTTGATCTTCGAGCGGCTGGCGCAGGACCTCCAGCACACTGCGATCAAACTCAGGCAATTCATCGAGGAACAGCACGCCCTGATGTGCTAAAGAAACCTCGCCGGGACGCGGCACTGCGCCACCACCAATCAATCCCGCATCGCTGATGGTGTGATGCGGCGACCGAAAAGGCCGCTCGGTCACAAGTCCTGCGCGACCAGTTAATCCCGCGACAGAGTGAATCTTTGTCAGCTCGAGCGCGGCTTCAAACTCGAGCGACGGCAAGATCGTCGGCAGCCGCTTTGCCAACATTGTCTTGCCTGAACCGGGCGGACCGATCAGCAGAATATTGTGCGAGCCTGCACTCGCGACTTCCAATGCGCGCTTAACAGACAACTGGCCGCGCACTTCACGAAAGTCGACACTGTAGTGATCCGACCGCACCAGAATTTCTGCGGGATCTACTTTCAAAGGTTTCGGCGTCTCGTCCGAGCGGAATTGAGCAATGAGATCAACGGCGCTGCGCAGATCAGTGATCGGATAAACGTTGACGCCCGCCACCACGGCCGCTTCCTTTGCATTCTCGTCCGGGAGCAGAACGTGCTTGATCATTGCGTCGCGCGCCAGGATCGCGATCGGCAACGCCCCTTTAATCGGCCTCACACGTCCGTCGAGCGAAAGCTCACCAACGCAAAGCAGGTGAATCAAACTGTTTTCTTCCGCGAGATCGCCATTGGCGCCGAGGATCCCTAGCGCAATCGGCAAATCAAAACTGGCGCCTTCTTTGCGAACATCGGCGGGCGCCAGATTGATGGTGGTTCTGGTAAACGGGAAAAAGAACCCGCAGTTTTGAATAGCCGCGCGGATCCGCTCACGTGACTCGCCAACCGCCGCATCCGGCAGTCCGACAATGGTCACTGACTGCTGCGCTTCCCCTTCACCTCTAGCGGGGGTGAGATCAACTTCAATGTCGACGAGATCAGCGTTAATGCCGTAGACGGCGGCGGAAAGAGTGCGAAAGAGCACAGGAGGACTCCCCTCTTTGAAAACAAAAGGTTATTAGGGAAGCGGTTATTTGAGGATGAAAACAAAACGAGCGCGCCTGCTACTTGAGCTAAAGCGCGCTCATCAGACTCCATGGCTTGTTGTGAGGCAACAAACCAATCACTGGAATTTCAAACTACCTTCGACGCGAAGATGACGTTGCTGCGGCCGGAAGTTTGATCTCCTGACCCGCCTTCAGTTGAGCATCAGGAGTGACTCCGTTTAAGCGGGCCACTTCACTCGGGTTCAGATTACGCGCGGCGGCGATCTTTGCAATCGTATCGCCCTTGCGAGCTTTAACCTTCGTCAACTGGGGCGCTGTTACGGCTTTTTCTGATTCCGGTTTGGCGCGGCGCCAACTGGTGGCGCTGGCACCGGCCCGCGGCGCAACCAACTTGGTGGTCGAGCTCAAATCAACACCATTGTTCATGGCCTGCAACTGAGAAACGCTCACCCCTACGCGGTTCGCTACCCGCTGTAAGTCTTCGCCAGGGGCGACGGAGATGATGCGAGCTGTTTCACGCCGGTCACCGGGGATGCGCTTGAGCAGCGCGTGGAACTGTTGTCCTTTTCCGCCCGGCACGCGCACCGTGTAAGCCTCGCCTCGCGGCGTGGTATCGCGACGTAACTCAGGATTGATAGCTCGAATGTAGTCGACGCTGCTATCGGTAGCTTCGGCAATCAACTGGAGACTGGTAGCGCTGGCGACCTGCACTCGATCGTAAGCCATCGGCGGATCCGGGCGAATACCTTTGAATCCGTACTTTTCAGGATTCTTCGCAATCAGAATCGTGGCCAGAATGTTAGGAACGTAGTTACGGGTTTCCTGTGCGATGTACGGATAGATATTCCAGAAGCTGGCACTACCCGCGCGCGAGATTGCGCGATCGATGTTGCCCGCTCCTGTGTTATAGGCGGCCATAGCCAGTTCCCAGTTACCGTTGTAACGCTTTGCCAAATCCTTCAGGTATCGAGCTGATGCACGAGTGGCTTGCTCAAAGCTATTACGTTCGTCGATATACGCGGTCTGCCGCAAACCATACTCACGGCCAGTACCCGGAATAAACTGCCACAAGCCGGATGCCGCTGCCCAGGAAACGGCTTTCGGTTTCCAGGCGCTCTCGACCTGACCTAACCAGGTGATGTCCACAGGCACGCCTTCTTCTTTGAAGATCTGGCGCGCCATCTTCATGTACATACCGGAGCGGCGCAGGCCGTTTTCCATCGTTGGGCGGCCACGTCCCTGGTAGTAATTGATGTATTGCTGAATCAGAGGATTGATGCTGAACCCAAAGTTGACGTTTTGCTTCGCCTGCTCGAGCGCTAACACGTCCGAATCAGAAACGTTTTGCTCGTCAGTCGTTAGAACTAACTTGCTCAGTTCGTCGAGAGGTGACGGCTCAAACTTCTGTTCGCGGAAACCGATTACCGGTGGCTCGATCTTGTCCTGTTCAGATGTGTTGTTTTGCGCTACCAGCTCATTAACCGCTGGCTGAATCGGGCCCCGGCCAAGAGGCACTTCCTCACGATAAATGCGTTCGACAAGCTCGAGGTAGAACGTCTGAAGACGCTGATGTGATCGGACGTCAAGACCTGACTCCAGGATCGAGTCGATGGCGTCGTCGAACTCGTCCCGTGCCTCAGAGCGCTTGTTGTCTTCGAGGTTTAGTTTGCCCTTGCGGAAGTGGTCCTCAGCCTTTTCAATGACTTTCGAAACGAGCGGCTCGGACTGTTGAACTGCCGTAGGAATGTCGCGAGCGGACGAACCTCCGGGGATCTGTCCGTAGACACTCACAGCCGGGACTAACAGTGCAGATAGTAAAGTTAACCGGGTGACGATTGTTGGCAAACACGAGGGAATCAAACGCAAACTCTCCTTCAGGGTTTTATGATCGTAACCAACACGTTGAGACAGGGGTTTTGTTGCATCGAAACATGTACAAAAATTCCGCGAGGTTGGACCTTAAAGTCGACGAGGAAGAACTAACCAAATCAGCCAAGTTTAAGACCGCCCGGAGGTTATCACACGATTTTCCGGGGGTCAAACAAGTCTGTACCGCTAAAAAACAACGATTTGGTGAAATATTCCACCCGTTCAAACCTGCCCGATTGAGATGCGGCAGTAGCTTTCATCGTTGTTCTCTGGCCTCTCCCGAGTGAGATTTTTACGACACTTATCGCTGATTGTTTGCCGCGAGCGCTGCCCGACGGACCAGACCCGATTTCATACAGATTAGTTCGGAAAGTGCGAACTTTGTGTGGCGATTGGACGAGCGGCGAACGTAAAATCCCCAGCCCTACTCCAAAACCTCTCTGGAACAAGCCTTGCTGGGTCAAAGCTCAGTCAATCTTCCCGGCTGGCATCTCCCTAACGCGTATTCTGGAGTAAGCAAAAGATGTCCACCGCCCTGAAAAACGACTCCCGCTCTCGCACCCTGCAAGCTGTGACGGCACGCCTTCCGGCGCTGCATCCTACAGCTGGGGGAGCTTCTCGCCTGTTCTTCAATCGCGAACTCAGTCTGCTCGAGTTCCACCGGCGCGTTTTGGAAGAAGGGTTCGACGCTTCTAACCCCATTCTCGAGCGTCTAAAGTTTCTGGGAATCTTCTCCTCTAACCTCGACGAGTTTTTTATGATCCGCGTTTCGGGTTTGAAAGAGGAACTTGAAGAGAACGTCACCGAACTATCACCAGACGGAATGACGCCGGAGGAACAGCTCAGGGAAATTCGTCGCCGTGTGCTGCCGATGGTGGAAGAGCAAACCAGGTATTTACGCGACGACCTTTTACCAGCGCTTGCAGCCGAGAACATTCACCTGGTGTCGTACGACAGCCTGTCCAAAAGTGAACAGGCGACACTGGGCGACTACTTCCAACAAAAAGTGTTTCCGGTGTTAACACCGCTGGCGGTCGACCCGAGCCACCCCTTTCCGTACATTTCGCCGCTCAGTCTCAATCTAGGTTTGATGGTTCAAGCTCCGGAAGGTAAGTCCTTTGCCGATCCTAAACAGCGGCACGTGCCGAGGTTTGTGCGCATTAAGGTCCCGCCAGTTGTCCCGCGGCTCGTCCCGGTAGGAAAGCTGAGCGGCAGATTCGTGCTTCTGGAAGATCTAATTGAAGCAAATGTAGAGTCGCTATTTCCTGGAATGATCACCGACAAGTGTCATCGGTTCCGCGTAACACGCGACGCCGATATTGAAATTCGCGAAGATAAGGCAGAAGACCTGTTGCGAGTGATACAACAGGAACTACGCAAACGGAGATTTGGTACTCCTGTACGACTGGAAGTCTCAGCCGGTATGCCGCAGGAGATGATCAATTACCTGACTGAATCGCTCGGGTTAACTGATGAAGACGTCTATTTAATTGATGGACCATTGAGCCTGCAGGATCTTTCGGCACTTGCGGATCTCAACCGGCCGGATTTGAAGTATCCATCGTTTACGCCGGCCGTGCCCGAGTGGTTAGGAAAGCGATCGCTGTTTGACGTGATTAAGGAACAGGACATCCTGCTGCATCATCCTTTCGACGCATACAAAACTGTCACAGACTTTATTAATGAAGCGGTCGACGACGAAAACGTGGTAGCGATAAAGATCTGTCTTTATCGAACGGGACCAGAGTCACCGATTCCGCCAGCGCTAATCAGGGCGGCCGAAAATGGCAAACAGGTGACCGCGCTAATCGAGTTAAAGGCCCGTTTTGATGAAGAACACAACATTGAATGGGCCAACAAACTGGATGAGGCGGGAGTGCATGTAGTCTACGGCGTTCTTGGTCTCAAAACTCATGGCAAGGTGACACTAGTGGTGCGCCGCGAAGGAACTTCATTGAGGCGATACGTACACGTGGCTTCGGGAAATTACAATCCGACAACTTCATGTTTTTACACCGACGTGGGTTTGTTCACGTGCGATGAGACCGTGGGAGCTGATGCAACTGAAATGTTTAACTACCTGACCGGCTGGTCGCGGCAGACCGAATACCGGAAGCTATTGGTGGCGCCCGTTAACCTTAAATTGAATACGATCGACCTGATTGATCGTGAAATAAAGCACCGTGAAGAAGGCCGGCCAGCTCACATTATTGCCAAGCTTAATCGGCTGGCTGACAAAGACATCATTGAAAAACTTTACGACGCTTCGAAAGCCGGTGTGAAAATTGATCTGATCGTGCGGGGTGTTTGCATGCTGCGCCCGGGTGTTCCCGGCTTGTCGGAAAACATCACGGTGCGCAATGTGATTGGCCGCTTTCTGGAGCACAGCCGGGTCTTCTCTTTTGCGAACGGCGGCGACGATGAGGTCTATATTGGCAGCGCCGACTGGATGAAGCGTAATCTGAAGTACCGGATTGAAGTAGTTACGCCGGTTTCAGATCCGTCTCTGCGGCGTTATTTGAAAGACGTGTTGTTGGCGGCGTACTTGAAAGACAATGTTAAGGCACGTCAACTCGAGCCTGATGGTTCCTACACCAGAATCGAACGACAACCGGGAGAAAAGCCTTTCGACAGCCAGCAGTTTTTCATTAACCATGAAACTGCGTTCTCGTAAAAGCCGACCAGCAAATTAAAAAAGGCCGCCTCGCAAAGCGGCCTTTTTTATTCTCAGTTTTAATTTCTTTCAGACTTCACGGGCGACTGCGGCTTGAGGAACGCGTGGCTGCGCACGCGGACCAGAGGTCACTGGCGGGACCACTCTTTCTTTCAACGCCTCCCGAAACACCTGCCGCATGTTATCCACGAACACGAATTGAATATCCTTGAAAGGCTCCCTCGGCACGTCTTCCAGATCTCGCCGGTTTTGCTGCGGAAGAATAATGGTCGATACACGAGCCCGTCGCGCGGCCAGTACTTTCTCTTTTATTCCGCCAACCGGAAGCACGTTTCCCCGCAGTGTTAATTCACCCGTCATTGCCACGTCTTTGCGCACCGGCCGCATTGACAGCGCAGAGACCATCGCGGTCGCGAGTGTTATTCCCGCCGAGGGTCCATCTTTGGGAATCGCGCCTTCGGGAATGTGTATATGAAGATCGTAGTTACTGAAGTCGTCTTCGTTAATATCCAACTCTTTCGCGCGTGATTTCGCATATGAGTAAGCTGCCTGGGCTGACTCGCGCATAATTTCGCCAAGTTGTCCGGTTAAAACTAAATTGCCCTTACCTTTCATGCGTAATGTTTCAATGAAAAGTACGTCGCCGCCGACGGCGGTCCAAGCCAGGCCCGTGGCCACTCCAATCTGGTCCTTCTTTAACGCCTCTTCCGGAATCACCTTGGGGGCGCCGAGAAACTCGTGCAGGTTCTTGAGTGAAACGCGAATGGCACCCTTGTGTCCTTCTGCTATCTTGCGTGCAACTTTTCTGCAAATACGACCAATCTCACGTTCCAGCTGCCGCAGTCCCGCCTCCTGCGTGTACTGCTGAATGATCGCAAGCAGTGCCGTTTTAGAGATATGCAGATCTTTCGGCGTGATGCCGTTCTCGTCCATTTGTTTGGGAAGCAAATGGCGGCGAGCGATCTCGCGTTTCTCTTCCTCTGTGTAACCCGCCAGACGGATAACTTCCATGCGATCACGCAACGGCGGCTGAATCGTGTCGAGGACATTCGCCGTGGTCATGAAGATGACATTGGATAAGTCGAACGTCACCCCGAGGTAGTTGTCACGGAACGTGTTGTTCTGTTCCGGATCGAGAACTTCAAGCAAGGCGGACGAAGGGTCGCCGCGGAAGTCGGCCCCGACCTTGTCAATCTCATCCAGCATGATCAGCGGGTTGTTAGT
The DNA here is from genome assembly GCA_035273325.1 of Pyrinomonadaceae bacterium. Taxonomy (GTDB): domain Bacteria; phylum Acidobacteriota; class Blastocatellia; order Pyrinomonadales; family Pyrinomonadaceae; genus PSRF01. The sequence continues at coordinate 27,304 of DATEPF010000063.1, forward strand.
TCCCGCCTGTTGAATTGCCTGAATCACACGCCCCGGCATCGCGCCCACGTAGGTGCGGCGATGGCCCCGGATCTCTGCTTCATCATGAACACCGCCAAGCGATAACCGCACAAACTTGCGTTCGAGTGCCCTCGCAATCGAGCGGCCGAGCGACGTTTTTCCGACACCCGGCGGACCAACCAAACACAGGATGGGGCCCTTTGGTTTTTCCTTTAACTTACGCACAGCCAGCGCTTCGATAATTCGATCTTTTACCTTTTCTAAACCATAGTGGTCTTCATTAAGAATGCGTTCAGCCTTTTCGAGATCAAGATTGTCCACGGAAGCTTTGGACCATGGAAGATCGGTCATGATCTCCATCCAATTTCTAAGGGTCGCTGTTTCGGCCGCATCCGGATGCATGCGTTCCAGCTTCTTCAGTTGGCGCAGGGCTTCGTCTTCCGCGGGCTTAGGCATGTTCGCTGCCTCAATCTTTTCTCTGAACTGTGCAACTTCTTCCGCCAGCTCATTTCCTTCGCCCAACTCACTCTGAATCGCCTTCATTTGCTGACGCAAATAAAACTCGCGCTGTGACCGGTCAATGTCTGCCCGCGCTTGTGTGTTGATCTCCTGCTGCACCGTCAACACTTCTATTTCTTTGTTCAGTAATTCATTAACACGGCGTAGTCGTCCGGTTGTGTCTGCGATATCCAGAACCGACTGTGCGTCCTCGACCTTCAATTCCAGGTTGGAAGCGGATAGATCGGCCAGCCTTCCTGCGTCGTCGAGGTTGGCTATAATCGCCATCACCTCTGGGGAAATGTTCTTGCCTAAATTGACGGCCTTTTCCATCGATGCCCGGACGTTGCGCACCAGGGCTTCGACTTCCAGGGAACGCTCAGGCGGCAAAACTTCTTCCACAGCATTGACGCGGGCGCGAATGTACTCACCGCTGGTATCAACTGACTCAATCGTGGCGCGCGCCAGTCCCTGGACCAAAATACGAATGCGGCCATCGGGCAACTTCAACATCCGCATGATCACTGCCGCCGTGCCAACTTTATATAGATCCTCGGCAGTCGGTTCTTCCTTATCCAGATCGCGTTGCGAAGCGAGCAGTATCATGCGGTTCTCTCCCAGCGCTTCATCCACAGCACGAATGGACTTCTCGCGGGACACGAACAACGGCACGATCATGAACGGATAGATCACAATGTCGCGCAGCGGTAACACCGGCAGCTCGCTGGGGATCTGTAACTCCTGCGTACCTTCGGCGACTTCGATTTCGTCTGCTACTTCGGGTTCTTTGATAATAGCCATGATGATTTTTGTAACTTTGCGTATTGGTAACTAT
>DATEPF010000064.1:0-13033 GCA_035273325.1 Pyrinomonadaceae bacterium
ACAGTTGATTGATGAAGCGACAAAAGTACCGCAGCGTGCTTTTGAAGCTTACGTAAAAGGTGTGCAACTTCCTGAACGCGATTCCAAAAGGTCTAACTACCTGAAGAACGCAATGCACTACTACGGTGAGGCCAACGGTGGAGCGATTTACCCGCAGGCGGCGTTTGAATTGGGTCGCTTCTATATGATGGAAGGTAAGTGGAAAGACGCAACCGAGTATTTTACGAAGCTTCAGAAAAAAGACCCGCATTATGCGGAGGCTGCGTTTTATGCAGGTCTGGGCTACGCCAAGATGGGTGAATTCGGGCACGCGCTCGCTGCCCTCGTTCCGCTGGCCACTGATGTGCCCTTGATCGGTATTTACAACAACGCCGGGGCGGTCGCCGTCGAGGCGGCGCGCGATGAGAAGAAAGACGAAGAACGCGCGCGCTTACTTAATCAGGCGATTGCTTTTCTCGCGCGTGCGGCGGATTCGTCACCAGATGATCCGATGGTCCACTTTAATTATGGTTACGCGCTGTTTCTCGCGGGTAAGCATGCGGAGGCAGCTGAACAATTGAAGCCAGTTATCACGGCAAATCCGCGCGATGGTCAAGCCTACTTCCTGTATGCGAAGTCGTTAGAGAAAGTCGGCAAGACGGATATAGCCGCAGCCGCTGATGATCAGGCCCGGCGCAACCTCCCGAGTTATGCGAAGTGGCAAACGGAATGGCAGAAATCGCAAACAATCAAAGCATTATCGCCGCGGCTGCGTGACGTGCTGAACCGGGTTGACCTGTCCGAGATTACACGTCCGGCGGTCGCCGAGAATGCACCCGCAGAAGACTTGCTGGTTAAGGCCCGCGATCTGTATCAGGCCGGGCGCGACGAAGAAGCGCTGCCAGAATTACATCGGGTAGTGATGCTGGAACCCACCAATGCCGAGGCGTATCTCTTAAGCGGGCGAATCAACCAGCGGCGTGGCGATCAAGAGGCAGCGATTGCGGCACTGAAGACTGCCATCTTTTGGGATCCAAAACTGATCGACGCACATATTCTGCTCGGCCGGATCTTCCTTGAACGAGGCGACCGCGGCGAAGCGACCAAGTACGCGTCCAGCGCAATTACGATAGACGCCAACAATCAGGAGGCGATTGCGCTGCAACGCCAGGTGACTATGGGTAAGAACTAACTATTCTAGTAACCCAATTGGTTGATACGGATGAGGCAATCTTCCAACGAGGATTGCCTCGAACATTTTGACGTCGTGAAGTTTCTAATTCTCACCGGCATCATCGCGCTGACAGTTGGACTAAGCCTGGCGATTGTCCTCGCTTTATATCGTCACAAAAAAGCGAGCACCGGCCCCATCCAGGTAATCGGACAAACAGGCGTAGTCGCATCCCACCTCTCACCGGAAGGGACCGTACTGGTGCATGGAGAACTCTGGCGTGCACGATCTCGTGATAGTTCGGCGCTGGAGGATAAAACGGAAATAAGAGTGGTCGGTGTCGAGGGTCATCTATTAATCGTCGAACGCTGCAACCGAATTCATTAATCGTGACTCTTCAAAACGTCGGCTTGGTCGGGTTAACCGAAATGTGGCACAGGGGGTGCTCAAGGGAATGCCGGCACGCACGGAAGACCCAATGTAAAGGTTGAAAGTGCCCCCGCCGCCACCATCCCTCTGAGCGCCGCCTGCCGCTGCGCCAGCCACCCGCCGAGCAGCCCTTCAGTGTATCCATCCGAATTAGGAACCCAGTCAGAGATGACTGGGTTCTCCTGCATTCACAGTTAAGTAATCGCAGCGTACTCGTTAGTTGACGAGCTGTTTGACTTAGACCGCCGCGATTTCAATAGACCAGGACAGGGCTGCAGCGCCTGGTCCCTAGACCCAATGCTTACTCATTTCCAGAAAAACTTTTCCTGTGGCACACGAGGTGCTCAAGAGAATATCGGCACGCACGGAAGACCCAATGTAAAGGTTGAAAGTGCCCCCGCCGCCACCATCCCTCTGAGCGCCGCCTGCCGCTGCGCCAGCCACCCGCCGAGCAACCCTTCAGTGTATCCATCCGAAATAGGAACCCAGTCAGAGATGACTGGGTTCTCCTGCATTTAGAGCCAACTATTTCCAAGGTAAATAATAGGACCGTTTCAAATAGCGACTCATTGTTTGAGTCGCTTTTTTGTTCGCGGTTACTGTTTTCTAGCCCCGACGAATTTTGTCACTTTGACTGTGACGGTTTCTGTCGAAATGACTCCAATTCGGGTAATTTTCTCATCGGTGGTTGGTCGACAGAACATACGACGCATTTTTTTTTCACTTTCTTTCGACGCCGCTGTAACGACTGTCCGAGCAACAGACTTTAGGTTGGCGATCCTGCATTTGGTAAACTCACGCCGATGCAGGACAGTGTAGCGACCGCGTCCCGGGTCACCGGCCGCCGATTCTCAGCTTTCGTAAGCAGTGTCCGCACAGTCTTGCCTTCGCCGACTGACGCTGGGCTCGCGTTATCTTCAGCGGTTCTCCTCATACTTTCATTTCCTAATTTTGACGTCTGGCCGCTGGCGTGGATCGCACTAATGCCGCTGTTTGTTGTGGCGGTGCGCAGCCACAGTTGGCCCACTTTCTTCGCGGGTTGGCTTTTCGGCATCGTTTTTTTTTATTGCACCTGCTACTGGCTAACCTATTCGATGATTAACTTCGGTGGGTTTCCCACGGCGGTGGCCTACGTAGCACTGTTACCCGGAGCGATCGTGATCGGAATCTTTCCGGCGTTTAGTGCGTTTATTCTCGCCAAGGCCGTTCGCACGTGGGGCAGTCGCGCTATTCTTCTCGGGCCAATCGTCTGGGTTGCGTTCGAATGGATCAGGCTCCAATGTACCGGCCAACTCTGGAATGCCATCGGTTACTCGCAAGCCTATCAGCCTCAACTCATCGCTGCCGCACGATTCGGTGGTGTGTATGCCGTAGGTTTTTTGATGGTGTTGGTAAACGCTGCCATCGCCTTCGTTATCGTTCAACGAACGCGCCGCTCATTCGTGATTGCAATCTCGATCTCAACTGCGGCTGGTGCCGTTCTGTTTGGCACCGGCGCTACCAACCAACCGTTAGATTCAACCCCCGAAGTGCATGTTGTTGCTGTCCAGCCAAACGTCCCGATGACGTTGAGGAAGTCAGTCACCGAAATGCGTCAGCTTACTGAACACCACTTCAACGTCAGTGAACAAGCGTTGAACAATCTGCCACAAGATGGGAAATCACGAATCGTAATCTGGCCAGAATCTCCGATGTACTTCAGTTACGGATCTGATGGACTACTACGCGAACGCATCGCCGGTTTCGCGAAACAACATCGAACGTTTGTGCTGCTCAACTCGCAAGAAGTCGCACCGAATGATGGGCTTTATAACTCTGCAATTCTCATAAATGAGGAAGGTAGGCTGGTCTCTCAATATGATAAGATTCGCCTGCTGCCATTTGGCGAATACGTTCCACTCCCGCGATGGTTGCCGGGAGCGGGTTTGATAACAGCTGTCGTCGGAGACTTCACGCCGGGCACCGAATACCGGCAGATGCAGATTGGGCCTGTAAGTACCGGAGTTTTTATTTGCATCGAGTCAGCCTACCCAGACATCGCGCGACAATTCACACGCGGTGGGGCGGACGTGCTGATCAATATCTCGAACGATGGCTATCTCGGCCCAACGGCTGTTCTGCGTCAGCATCTAGCCAACGCGATCTTCCGCGCGGTCGAAAATGGCCGTCCGGTATTGCGGGTGACTAACACGGGTATTACCGCGTTCATCACCGCGAATGGCGAGGTTAGAGATGCAACAGGAACGTATCGACCCGATGTTAGAACCTGGACCATCGGACGTTCGCCCGGCGGCCCGACGTTTTATGCGGCAGCGGGCGATTTGTTTGTTTGGGCCTGTGTGGTCATTTCATTTTTGGTTTTGATAATGGTCACATTTAGGCGAAATGGCTAGCTGGAGAGTAAATGATCGAGACGATTTCTATTCAGGACCTGAGAACGACTTACGAAGAGTTGCGCACCAAGATAGAGCAACTCGGGAGGTTTCTTTGATGTTGCTGCCGGCCGACAGGAGTTAAACGGGATCGAACGGACGGCTTCGTCTCCTGACTTTTGGAATGACCAGGAAGCCGCACAGAAACTTCTGCAACGACGCAGTGTTTTGGAAAAGAAGATAGAACGGCAGGAACGTTTTGAGTCCCAAATTGCCGATGCCGGCGTGTTGTTTGAGTTTGCGGAACAGGATGAAGAGTCGCTCAACGAATTGCGTCCGCTGCTGGAACGGCTCGGGCACGAAATCGGAGTGGCCGAAACTGAAATGCTGCTCGGCGGCAGCAATGACCAGCTTAACGCCATCTGCACAATACATCCCGGCGCCGGTGGTACAGAGTCGCAGGACTGGGCGGAGATGCTCTTGCGCATGTATCTGAAATGGGCAGAGCAGCGCGGGTTCAAGAAGGAAATTATCGATTACCAACCTGGAGAAGAAGCTGGACTTAAAGGAGTAACGTTCAGGGTGGAAGGTGAATATGCTTACGGCCTGCTATCTGCTGAGGCCGGTGTGCATCGTCTAGTGCGTATCTCTCCCTTCGATCAGGCGGCGCGGCGGCACACGTCCTTCGCGTCACTTTTTGTATATCCGGAAATCGATGAAAACATCGAAGTAGAAGTTGCCGAGAAAGACTTACGCATTGACACTTACCGCGCTACCGGCGCCGGCGGTCAGCATATCAATACCACCGACTCGGCAGTCCGGATCACTCACCTTCCCACCGGCATCGTTGTCCAGTGTCAGAATCAGCGTTCACAACACCAGAACCGCGCCGTCGCCATGCAGGTCCTGCGTTCCCGTTTATATGAACTCGAACTGGAAAAACGCAAAGCTGAAACTGCGGCGTTAGAGGCCAACAAGGCAGACATTTCTTTTGGTTCGCAGATTCGCAGTTACGTGCTCGCGCCCTATCAGTTAGTTAAGGACACGCGGACTAAGCTGGAACGTGGAAACGTCGACGCGGTTTTGGCCGGAGACATTGACGACTTTATTAAGGCCTACCTGCTTTCGAAAAAGGCGGCATAATAGAACTGACCAACGTTCAACTGTTTTAATCGGCGAGCAATGGCAACTACTGAATTCGAAGAAAAGCCCAGGGTAATTACCCCTCGCAATAGTCGCCTCAATGAGATCGTAGCGATCTCCTTACTTGCCGTCGGATTGTTATTGACGCTCTGCCTCGTGTCAGGCGCTTTCTATCCCAGTGATCCGTCGTGGAATTCCGCCGGCCAGGCGGAGACGCGTAATTGGGCGGGGGCCATCGGCGCGAACGCCGCCGCGTTCCTGTTTCAATCAATTGGTCTGGCTGCTTACCTGCTGCCTGTGCTGCTATTTGGAGCCGCGTGGAGAAGGTTTCGAGCTCGCAGTATTCGCGCACCACTTTCAAGGCTACTTGGATTAGTTGTACTAACGCTCGCTACCGCCGCGCTACTGTCGATCTCCGGCATCCAACCGATATTCGATTCGAGTGTGCAACCTGGAGGGTTGGTTGGAACCGTAATCTCAAGAACGCTGGCGAGTGGTCTTAATGCAGTCGGTGCGACCGTCTTGTTGATCGCAATAGCTGCCACCGGTCTTTTACTCGCGACCAACTTTTCTTTCATTGAGTTGTACCAGAGGCTTAGCGCGCTGCTCGGCGAACGCTTTGCCTTTGTAAAAGAGGTTCCCAACCGTTGGCACACCTGGCGTGAGGCGCGCCGCGAAGCCTCTCGCATTAGGAAGGAACAACGTGAGACGTTAAAGGCCGAACAACAAGCTGCACGGGCCGCTTTACTAGACGCGACCAAAGGCTTACCGAACCTAACCCCGCAGGAACGCATCGCGGAGATGATGAAGGAAGAGGCTGCGCCAGGAATTCTTCGCGGTGACGCGCAAGTCGCCGAATCGCCGATGGCTTCTGCCACGATTGAGCCTCCAAAGGCGGCCGCTGCCGGTGCTGGTATGCAACCGGCAACCGTTGTCGAAGGCAAGTCCGGACGCCGATCCATCTTTCCGGGATCACGCGCAGGAACTGCCGTCGCCGACAACGAAGACGAACTCGAAGAAATGGTGAAGGGCGCGTCGGTATTGCGCACCAAAGGCGAAGCGCCTGCCACTGGCAAATTGCCGTTCGATGCTGACCGCTCGCGACGCGTCTCTTATTCAGACTATTCGATGCCGCCCCTCGAGTTCCTGAACGAGGCGCCGCCGCACAGCGAGCAAGCAGATACGGAACTGTTGAGCCTGGCCACGCGTCTCGCCGAGAAGTGCAAAGAGTTCAATGTCACCGGGCAAATCAAACACATCTGCCCCGGTCCCGTCGTTACCACCTACGAATTCAAGCCTGACCCGGGCGTTAAGTATTCGCGCGTTGTTTCCCTGGTTGACGATTTGTGTCTGGCATTAAAGGCTGAGTCGATTCGAATTGATCGAATGCCTGGGAAGCCACACGTGGGTATCGAAGTTCCGAACCCGAGGCGCGAAACTATCTTTCTGCGCGAAGTTATCGAGTCGCGCGCCTTCAGGGAGTCTTCATCCAAGCTCACAATCGCTCTCGGCAAGACTATTGACGGTCTGAACTACGTAGCGGATCTGGCGAAGATGCCACACTTGCTTATCGCGGGCACGACCGGCGCCGGCAAGTCTGTAGGCGTGAATTCATTGATCGTGTCGATTCTCTATCGCGCGCGGCCTGATGAAGTCCAGTTCATTCTGATCGACCCGAAAAGGCTTGAGCTGGGCCTGTACGCCGACATCCCACATCTGAAGACGCCCATCATCACTGATCCCAAGCTGGCGTCGCGTTCGCTGAAATGGGCGGTTGCTGAGATGGAGAAACGGTACCGCGATCTCGCCGGGTGGGGGGTGCGGAACATCGACGGTTACAACACCGAGATCATGCGGCGTAACCTCGTAAAGGATTACGATGAACGTGGCGAGCCCCACAAACCCCTTCCCTATATCGTCATTATTATTGACGAGCTGGCCGACCTGATGATGACATCGGGCCGCGAGGTTGAGGAATCGATTACGCGCCTGGCACAGATGGCGCGCGCCGTGGGTATTCATTTGGTCCTGGCGACACAGCGTCCATCGGTCGACGTTATTACCGGACTAATCAAAGCAAACTTCCCGTCACGCATCGCTTTTCGCGTCGCGTCAAAAGTTGATTCGCGCACGATCATCGATACCAACGGTGCGGAACACCTGCTCGGCCGAGGCGATATGTTGTTCCTGCCACCTGGCACTTCCCGCTTAATCCGGGTGCACGGTGCCTACGTTGACGAATCTGAGATCGGACGAATCGTCGCTCACTCTAAGGCGCAGGGTGTGCCCGAGTACGACGAAACGATCACTCAGTCGGAGGAGGAAGCGCTCGGGCTTGAAGAAACTAATGGTGAACACGACGAGCTCTTCGAAGAAGCCCTTCGGATTTGCGTGGAGATGAAACGGGCCTCTACTTCCGTTTTGCAACGCCGTCTTCGAATTGGCTACGGCCGCGCCGCCGCTATTCTGGACATCATGGAACGCGAAGGCTTAATCGGCCAGGCCGATGGTTCTCGTCCACGTCCCGTACTCGGGCGCTCCTACGAATTGATAGCGCAATGGGATGAAATGGGCGTTGAAGAATAACTGATTGGTAAGCTCCACCCAGTTCCTCGCCACCGAATCGAAACATTTTCCACGCAGCTTGTGGAAAACTCTGTGGACAACGCACCATAAAACAGACGAAGTTTTTGAAACTATTGAAGTTGTAGCAATGTGCACACGTGAGCGGCGACTTCACAAACCCTTCACAAACACTAACTTGCACACGTGAAACAAAATCCATCAGAAGCAAATCGACTTCTTGTTTTGTTGCTGGCGTGTTCGTTATTAATGTTTGGCTGCGTCCAGCGTTCACGCCAGCCTTTCTCACAAACTTCCAAAGACGAAACCGCCGTCAAGACTCGCAGGATTAACATCAACAGTGCGTCTGCGGGAGAACTGGAAGCGCTTCCTGGCATCGGTAAGGTCATGGCCGACCGCATCGTCCAACATCGTTCACAGCACGGCCCCTTTCGTCGCGTGGAGCATGTAATGTTGGTCCGCGGAATTAGCGAACGGAAATTTCTCGAGATCGAACGGGTTATAACCGTCGACTGATCCAAGAAAGCTCGCACTCTACGCAGCCCGGAACTCCGACGGCCTGTGTATAATGATCTGACCCTGAGCTTAACTCTTTCTCAAAACAACCTAATGCCTCTCCTCATTCTGCTCCTGTTACAAGGCCAAGACACCGCCGTTGAGGGCCTGATCTGTCCAATCATAGTGATTTTGGTGATAGCTCTGATTGGATACTCGGTTAGCAATGGTAACAAGAAGAGAGCTGAAGCCCTCGAGAATGCCAGACGGGCGTACCACAGTTCGCTAGAGAGGTTGAAGCAAAATCCGACGGATGCAAATCTGAGGCAGACAACACTCGGGCTTGGCCGCAATTACTCAAACCTAACTCGAAATAGAAAAGGCGTCACGGTCTTCGATGAAGTTGCATTGATGAATGACATTAGCGCGGCGTGCGCCGGAGCAAGCAGATCTGGACCGGGTGCGCCGGAGCCCCTGTCGATTGAAGCTAGACTGACGCGGCTGGTCGAGTTGCGGAACCAAGGCGTAATTGATGAAACGGAGTACGCGGAGAAGCGGCAAAGGATATTGGATGAGATCTAGGAAGCCGTGAGCATTCTAACGTGTCATCGCCAAAACGGTTATCGCCAAGAAGAAAGGCAGAGTGACTTTTGCCACCCCCTCCGCGAACCCGTACAATCAATCGAATTCAAGAAACGAGGAGAAAAAAGTTATGCCGTATTCCGAATTGATGATTCGGCCGATGCGCGAAGAACTAACCAGGATTGGGGTTGAGGAACTGAAAACACCCGATCAAGTGGATAACCTGCTAAAGAACACGAACGGTACGGTTATGGTCGTTGTAAATTCAATTTGCGGCTGTGCGGCCGGTAAGGCGCGGCCGGGTATCGCGCAAGCGTTGCAGCACGAAGTGAAACCTGATCGCGTGGCAACTGTGTTTGCGGGCGCTGATATCGAGGCCACAGATAAGGCTCGCAGCTATTTCACCGGATACCCGCCTTCTTCGCCTTCCATTGCTTTGATGAAGGACGGCGAACTGGTTTGGATGATGGAGCGTCGCGAGATCGAAGGCAAAGGCGCCGCGGAAGTTGCAAGCGAGTTGAAACGCGCGTTCGAGCAACACTGCTCGAAAACTGATGCTACCGCAAACTAAGGGTTTTCAAGTTACCGGCTGAGCAAAGACCATTTGCCGTGGGTCATTTCAATTTGTCATTTGCTATTGATAAGGGAAGTTAAGATCTCGCCTGCAATGACAAATGACAAATTTGAAATGACCAATGGTAAATGGTCTTTGACCCCTTAGTGAACGTCCTTAGACAATCTGGACGGGCCTAACAGCCGGGAGAACTCGGCGTGGGCTAAAACCACTTCGGGCGACTCCTGCACTGAAGCGAAATACTTCCTCTGAAACTCCGCCCCCGTTTCGTTTGGCGTGAGCAATAAACGCGACTGCTGTATTAAGGCATTTGCAGTTATCTCACTCGGCGTCTCGCGGCTATCAAGAGTCTCATCGATCTGTACGATCAACTCCGATAAGTTTCGCAACCAGGCAAACGACGGCTCGTGCATAACGAGATTCAGGTACTCGTAGCTGTTCCCAATCTTTCCGTGCCCTCGCTCGTACGCATCGCGCTCACGCTCCAGCAGCGTCTTGTGCAAATGCAGCAAGGCCCCACGAATAGCACGCAACTTTTCCGCTGTGGCTGGCGATAGTTTTTCTTCCGGCTCCATGACGAATCCTTCTAAAACGTTTGTGATTAGACCGATTGTACGGTCTGAACCTTGATTTTGAAACCGGCGTTTGGGGATACAAACTTCGAAGCATTTCCTGCGAATCAGGCCCCAATCGACGCACGTTTAGACCCGAAACCCGTGTGCTATCATCGCGCCAATGCCACCCCAGTTGAGCCTCCGCACTCCAATCGAGGAGCTTCAAAAATTCGCCATAGGCCGTCTCGGCCCCACCCTTTCACACAAACTTGCGCTCGCCCTTGCCAATCACCTGAATCGGCGAAATCCGAATGATGTGACAGTTGAAGACCTGCTGAATTACCTCCCAATGCGTTATGAGGATCGGTTGAGGCCTGCCCGCATTCGCGACCTTAAACCAAACGTGGAAGCATCGCTCGAGCTCCAGGTAAGAGTTTCCGGCGGGTATGAAGTTAGTGGTCGGCGTTCGGTGCGGCGTTCGCGCCTGTTCATCTTTGAAGTAAGTGCCACGGATCCCGAACGCACCGGTAAAGATGTAATGGTTTGGTGGTTTGTTTCCGGCCGTCGTTCTTACGACATCATCGAGTACTACAAAAAGCGTTTGGCCCAGGGTTGTCGTTTTATCACCTTTGGCAAGTGGGAGTGGGATAAACGTCGTACCACCTTCGCCTTGCAACTACACCGCCCGGCAGACGAACTAGAAATCCTCCCTCCCTCGCAAGCCAAAATGGACATCGAAAGCCGTCGAGAAAACGAAGACGAGTTCGAAGAACCCGAAACCGATCCGCAACTCGCAGTGATTCATACGGGCCGTAAAGTTCCCGTCTACCGCAAGCTGGGAGAGTTTAGTTCCAAACGTTTACGAGAAATTATTCACGGCATACTCGCCAACCTGCCTGAATTAGCTTTGCCCGAAACGCTCCCCATAGAGCTTCGGAAACGTCAGCAGCTGATCGATCGGTCGCAAGCTGTTCGGCTGATCCATTTCCCCGACGGTGAAACTCCGCTAGTCCTCTACGAACAAGCCCGTAGCCCGGCACATACGCGCCTTATCTTTGAAGATTTTTTCTGGATTGCGCTCGGAATACACCTGAAACGCGGCAAAAGGATCAAGGAGTCGAAGGTTGCCGGTATTCGTATTGATAAGAACATGATGTTGCGGATCGGCGGAGTGTTACCGTTCAAGCTGACGGAGGCCCAGCGAAAAGTTGTCAAAGAAATCTTCAAAGATCTCCGGTCCGATGCCCCAATGAACCGGCTGCTTCAGGGTGACGTGGGAAGCGGTAAGACGATCGTCGCGCTCATCGCCATGCTGGCAGTGATGGAAAACGGTTATCAAACCGCTTTGATGGCCCCGACCGAAATCCTGGCAGAGCAACATGCGCGAAATATCAAACGACTACTGGCGAAAACGCCTTATCGCGTTGAGCTGCTGACCGGCTCGCTGCGCGCCGCAGACAAAAGAAACCTGCGTGCCGATCTGGCAGCCGGAGATATTCACGCCGTCATTGGAACGCATGCTTTGATTCAGGAGTCCGTCACGTTCAAAACTCTGGCGTTGGTGGTGGTTGATGAACAGCACCGGTTCGGCGTCATGCAACGGGCGGAACTTCGTGGCCGCGCAATGAATCCAGACGTGCTGGTAATGACCGCCACTCCAATCCCGCGCTCGCTGACCATGACTATCTACGGAGACCTGGATGTCTCGGTGATTACTGAAATGCCACCGGGACGAACACCGGTTGAGACGCGCGTCTATGGCGAAGAACAGCGGCCGGATGTGAAGAAGTTGATCGCAAGCGAAGTACGGTCCGGGCGGCAAGTCTATGTTGTGTACCCGCTAGTCGAAGAGTCTGAAAAGATTGACCTGAAGGATGCAACGCAACGCTACGAATACCTGCGGGACAAAGTCTTTCCCAAATTGTCGGTCGGCTTAATCCACGGCAAGATGAAGGCTGCCGACAAGGAAGAGGTGATGCAGCGCTTTGTTAAGGGTGAAATCGATATCCTGGTTTCGACTACGGTCATCGAGATTGGTGTCGACGTCCCGAACGCATCGGTAATGATCGTCGAACACGCAGAGCGGTTTGGCTTGTCACAGCTTCATCAACTGCGCGGCCGAGTGGGCCGGGGGGCCGAAAAGAGTTATTGCATTCTCTTAACTTCAGACAGAAAAACGGACGTCGCGCGAGAGAGGCTCGGCATCATGGCGCAGACAAATGACGGGTTTTTGATTGCGGAAAAGGATTTACAGATACGCGGACCCGGCGAACTGCTGGGAACCAGGCAATCGGGACTGCCGGAACTAAGTGTGGCTAGTCTTGTGCGCGACCAGGAGATCCTGGAAAAAGCTCGTAAGGAAGCTGAGTACTTCATCGACAAAGCTGCGAAGTCTGCCGAAGCCGCGGCAATGATCGAACGCGTTCGAGACGATCCGCGGTTCGGATTAGCGAACGTGGGCTGAGCCGCACCAGTTGTCTTATCGAGACTATGCGTGTCATCGCCGGCAAATATCGGGGTAGAAATTTGAAGGGCCCACCATCAATCGAGGTGCGGCCGACTTCGGATCGTCTTCGCGAAACGCTTTTCAACGTGATTGCTCCTCGCATCAACGAAGTACGCTTTCTCGATCTATGCGCCGGTTCAGGGGCGGTGGGTATAGAAGCATTATCGAGAGGCGCTGCCCACGTTACGTTCGTCGATCGTTCGCGAAAGATGTGTGGCCTGGTCGAAGCAAACCTTGATCTTTGCCAAATACCGGAGGATGAAACCCAGGTTGTGCAGGCGGAAGCGAGCGAGTTTTTGACCCGCGACTTTGCGGCGTCCGGCGGTGGCTGGGACATCGTGTTTTTTGATCCGCCATATGCGGATGATTACCTCAAAGTTCTGCAGGCTCTCGGCTCTCACAGCCGAAGGATGTTGACTGATTCCGCAATCGTCATAGCAGAACATCATCACAAAAAAGATTTGCCCGATAGTGTTGGAAACCTCCGCCGCACACGCGTTCTCAAACAAGGCGATTCCGCCCTTAGTTTCTACACATTCTCCTGACACCTTCATCTTATTTCATGTGCTGAGCCTCTTCCGAAAGCGAAGTGGTGGTCGGTGGTGAATGGCTGCCGCTATGGGAGGAGGCGCAGAATGAAGAAGC
>DATEPF010000065.1:0-17289 GCA_035273325.1 Pyrinomonadaceae bacterium
GAACGTATGAAGGGCCGCACTCCCGTCACCGCACGACTTGATCAGCAAGGTCAAACGGCCGTAGGTCTGCATCCCGGGAATTGGTGGTTGCATGCTTTGCTGCCAGGCGAAGAGGAACTTGAGTGGCGGTTGCCGATTACAGTGACCGGCAAGAAACAAGTAATAGAACTCACTTCAGAAAACGTTTACACCCGCGCGAGAAGCTTTTGAAAGCCCTTCGAGTCGACAAAAATAAAATTGCAGTTCGTGAAATTGATAAACCTGAACCGGGCCAGGAAGCCTTGGTTCGTGTCTTGCTCTCGGGCATATGTAATACCGATCTTGAAATCGCGCGCGGCTATGCCGGATTTAAAGGGACCATCGGACATGAGTTTGTCGGAGTAATGGACGGTGAAGGTCCACTATCCGGGCAGCGCGTCGTGGGTGAAATCAATGCCGGGTGTGGTGAGTGCGAGCTTTGCCAATCCGGCGATCCCAGGCACTGCGAGCGACGAACAGTTCTGGGAATCCTGGGACGTGACGGCGCTCATGCAGAATTTCTGCGGCTGCCGGTTCAAAATCTTTTCAAAGTTCCCAACGGCGTGCCTGATGAACACGCAGTTTTCACCGAACCGTTGGCTGCTGCGTGTGGAATTCTGGAACACGTTGACGTTGATAGTAGTGATCGAGTTGCGGTTATGGGCGACGGCAAACTCGGGCTGCTTTGTGCCCAGGTCCTCGCGCTGACCGGGGCGCACGTCATGCTGATTGGTAAACACCCCGAGAAGCTGCGCATTGCTGAACGGCGAGGAATTGAAACCGCGACCGTGAAAGCCGGTGCCAAAAGAAAACATCAGTTTGACGTAGTCGTGGAAGCCTCAGGTTCACCGACCGCGTTTGGCGTCGCGCTCGATTTATTACGTGCGCAGGGTGTGTTGGTATTGAAATCGACGTTTGCCGAAAACACTGACATGGGCCAGATCAATCAGGCGCGGCTGGTCGTGGATGAAATCTCGATTGTCGGCTCGCGTTGCGGACGATTCGAACCGGCTTTGGATCTATTGAAGAAAGGCGCCATCGACATTGATAGTTTGATCAGCGAAGAATACCCGCTTTCGCGTGGCGTCTATGCGATGGAGCGCGCCGCGAAGAAAGGCGTGCTGAAAGTTTTCCTCAGACCGTGAAAAGATACGAGGCAGGCGGCAGGGGCAGTCGGCAGGAGCGGGACCGAAGACAGGTGTATCACTCCCTGTCGCTTTAGGTAAATGACAAATGTGAAATGACAAATTACAGATTTGTCATTGGTCATTTCACATTTGTCATTTTCTATTTTCGCGCTGGCTGGCGCCGTGCTCTTGCTGAACGCTCGTGTTCCTGCTCGTACCTCCTGCCTCCTGCCTCTTACTTCCTGGCTGTCTTTTGCCCGTTTCTTCTGCATTAGCTATACTTCACGCCTTCCCGTTCTGCGCTCCGATCGCCACTCTCTGATAGTGACTTTATCGGAGGCTTCGACTCCTGGTTTTGGTTGAAGGCGGTGTTTATGTTCGAGCTTACTAAAGATCCAAAAACTGCTGATGAACAGCTGATCCTGCGAAAACTGCGCGTGTGGATTATCGCTCTTGGCGCCATTTGTTTGCTGGCCGGCATCGGCGTGGGTGCCATGCTCTCAGGACGCCCCACCATTGCCCAAAACGAGGCGCAGATGCGTCACGCCCCGGAAGCACTCTCCGCATCGTTCGCGGAAATCGCGAGACGAGTTGAGCCTGCTGTCGTCAACATCGAAACGATGACGGCCGCGCCGGAAGTCGCCGAAAAGGAAGATGAAGAACGCAGTGATGACGCAGTCAATCCACTGCTGGACATGTTTCGACGTCAACAGCGTCGCTCGTCGAGAGGCGTCGGTAGTGGATTCATTGTTAGTCCGAAGGGTTACATCCTAACCAATGAACACGTAGTTGAAGGTTCGTCGAGAATCATTATCGGATTGCAATCCGGTGAGAGGTTCCGCGGCAAAGTTATCGGGATCGACGAAGAGACTGATGTGGCGGTAGTGAAGATCGACGCACCTCGCGACCTGCCAACTGTCACGCTGGGAGATTCCAACAGCGCACAAGTTGGTGATTGGGTGCTGGCTATTGGTTCCCCGTTCGGCCTGGACCAAACGGTAACTGCAGGCATCATCTCGAAAAAAGAAAGAGAGTCGCCTTTCTTTTCAAACTTCCAAAGGTTTTTGCAAACCGACGCGGCGATCAATCGCGGCAATAGCGGTGGTCCACTCGTCAACATGCGCGGTGAGGTGATCGGCATTAACTCGCAGATTGCTACGTCCACCGGTGACTACAACGGGATCGGGTTTGCTTTGCCGGCTACGGAAGCAAGTTTTGTTTACCAACAGATTGTGGCGACCGGAAAGGTTCGCCGCGGATATCTCGGCGTTACTCTCGACTCGGTCAAAGATGAATTCGCCCGTGTCTACGGTCTGCCTGAAGCAAAAGGCGCCATCGTGATGGACGTTCAGGAAACCAATAACGGCGTCCAAACGCCCGCGGCCAAGGCCGGCATGCAGCGAATGGATATCGTTACCGAATTCAACGGGCAACCGATCTCGAATGCACAGGATTTGATTCAACGAGTCGCTGCAACTCCGGTCGGTAGTGCGACGGCGTTTACATTCCTACGGGAGCGCGACGGCAAGTTGGAAAAACATACTGCCAATATCGTGCTCGGAGAACGTCCGCCACCACAGCAAGTCTTCAGGGAACCTGAGCCCGCGGCGCCGCGCAAGGAACCTGATCCAAAAGGTAACGGGCTGCGTTTAGGGATCACGTTAACTGAACTGACTCAACAGCTGATCAGCGAAAAGCGGCTGGCGGGGATTCGTGGCCTGCTCATTAAGGAAGTCGATCCGAACGGATTAGCTGCAGAGGTACGCGCGAACGGGCAGGATGCGTTGGCCGAAGGTGATGTGATAACCCGCATTAATCGGCTGCCAGTCACCACCTTGACGGAATTCCAACGTGTCCTTGGTGGTTTAAAAGCAGGCGATCCGATCGTGCTGCAGGTAACGCGGAGCAATCGATCAGTTGATCGTGTCTCGGGCGCCGAAAGCTATCGTATCGCAACCAGACTGGTCCAATTCACTTATCAATAAGGCAAGTTTTGAGTTTCCAGTTGCGGGTTTCCAGTTGGCGAACTCGAAACTGGAAACTCGCGAACTCGAAACCTGGAAATGGCACAAGCAAAGAAATCTCTCGCAAAAGCAACTTCAAAGTCACCGGGCAGATCTACTGCGCGCGCGTCAGTAAAAACCTACCAGAATTATATTGGCGGAAAATGGGTGCCAAGCGAGTCGGGTGAAGTGTCGGAAAACATCAATCCGGCTGACACCGCCGACGTCATCGGACGTTTTCCGCTGTCGACTTCTCACGACGTGAACGACGCCGTTAATGCGGCGAGCGAAGCATTTAACGGTTGGCGAAGTATGCCCGCGCCCAAGCGGGCTGAGATCCTTTTCCGGCTGGGCGAGATCCTGATCCGCGATAAAGAAGCGTTTACCGCTGACATGACGCGCGAGATGGGAAAGGTCCTGAAAGAAGCAGGCGGCGATGTTCAGGAAGCAATCGACTGCACTTATTACACAGCAGGCGAAGGGCGCAGGCTGCACGGATACACCACTCCCGCTGAGATGCCAGACAAGTTTGCGATGTGCATCCGTCAGCCCGTCGGGTTGTGCGGACTGATCACGCCGTGGAATTTTCCGATGGCGATTCCGTCGTGGAAACTAATTCCGGCGCTGGTCTGCGGCAACACGGTGGTATTGAAGCCCGCAGAAGATACACCGCTATCAAGTTACAACCTCGTTCACGCGTGCGAGGAGGCGGGTATTCCGCCAGGCGTCGTTAACCTTGTCACCGGCGAGGGAGAAAGCGCCGGCGCGGCAATCACAAACCACAACGCCCTGCGGCTGATTTCGTTCACCGGCTCAACTGAAACCGGTCGCACTGTTGCTTCGAGCTGTGCTGAGCGTAACGCCATCTGTTCGCTCGAGATGGGCGGGAAGAACGTAATTATCGTCATGGACGATGCGGACATTGATCTGGCTATAGAAGGCGCCATTTGGGGCGCGTTCGGAACGTCCGGACAACGATGCACGGCTTCGTCGCGGTTGGTGGTCCATAAAAAAGTCTATAAGCAGTTTTCTAAAAAACTCGTCGACCGTGCGAAAGCCCTCCGGGTAGGGAACGGCGCTGATCCAAAAACAGATGTCGGGCCGGTGATCAACGCCGATGCCGTGAAGAAGATCATGAGTTACATCGACATTGGCCAGAATGAGGACCGCGCTACTTTAGCTTGCGGCGGCCGCCGATTGACGCGCGGCGACTATGCTCGTGGCCATTTTATCGAGCCCACGGTCTTTACGGATGTCGAGCCGGACATGCGCATCGCTCAGGAAGAAATATTTGGACCAGTGACCGCGGTGATTCCGGCTAAGTCGCTGGATGACGCTATTGAAATTGCAAACGGCGTTCGTTACGGACTGTCCGCTGCGATCTATACCAGCGATGTGAATCAGGCATTCCGCGCCATGAACGACATGTACACCGGTATTTTTTACGTGAACGCGTCGACTATCGGGGCTGAAGTGCACCTGCCGTTTGGTGGGACGAAGGCGACTGGCAACGGTCATCGTGAAGCGGGTACACAGGTACTGGATATTTTTTCCGAGTGGAAGTCGATCTACGTTGATTACAGCGGCAAACTTCAACGCGCACAGATCGATTTGGTTGAAGGACTCGGCTAGTTCTAATTTCAGATCTCAAATTTCAGATCTCAAATTTCAAATCTCAAAGCTGAAATTTGAGATTCGAAATCTAAGATTTGAGATTCGAAATCTGAAGATCTGAGATTTCAAAAAACTCCCTGGAGGACACTCAACTGTGATCGTTGGCCTGCCTAAAGAGATCAAAGATAACGAATATCGTGTCGGCTTAACGCCCGCCGGTGTGCGCGCGTTGCACGATGGCGGACATCGGGTGATTGTGGAAAAAAGCGCAGGCGAAGGTTCCGGTTTTGATGACGGACTGTATCAAAAGGCCGGTGCCGAGATCATAAATACAGCCGACGACGTGTGGAACCAGGCCGACATGATCGTAAAGGTTAAGGAACCGATTGCGCCCGAATATCCCCGGATGCGCGAAGGCCAGCTCCTCTTCACCTACCTGCATCTGGCTCCAGACAAGAAACTCACCGATGAACTTCTCAAACGCAAGGTGACCGGCATCGCCTACGAAACGATCACTGGCCCACGCGGCTCATTGCCGCTGCTAACACCGATGTCTGAAGTGGCTGGCCGCATGGCCATTCAGGTCGGCGCCCATTATCTGGAGAAGATGCAAGGCGGGCGCGGCATCCTGCTTGGTGGCGTGCCGGGCGTGCCGGCTGCGAAAGTTGTGATCATTGGGGGCGGTGTGGTGGGAACTAATGCCGCCAAGATTGCAGTAGGAATGGGCGCCAATGTCACCATCATCGACAACAATCTCGATCGACTACGCGAACTGGACGACATCTTCCTCACAAAGATTTCCACGCTGGCGTCGAGCGCCTACATGATTCACGACGCTATTACCACCGCTGATTTGATCGTCGGCGCTGTACTCGTGCCGGGGGCGTCGGCACCAAAGCTGGTAACCAGAAGCATGCTGAAGGATGTTCCTAATGGGGCCGTGATCGTGGACGTTGCCGTCGATCAAGGCGGTTGCATTGAGACCACGCATCCGACCACGCACTCCGATCCTACTTACTACGTGGAAGGAGTGCTTCACTACTGCGTGGCCAACATGCCCGGGGCGGTACCGCGCACTTCCACCTTCGCATTGACCAACGCAACCCTTCCATACGCTGTAAAGCTCGCTAACAAAGGGTTCTTCGATGCGATACGTAGTGATGAAAACCTGAAGGCCGGTGTCAACACTTTCGCCGGACACTGCACTTACGAAGCGGTCGCGCAGGCGCAGGGTATTTCGTACACCAGTATCGACGCGCTGATTGAAGTAACCAGCGCCACCGCCGGCTAACAACAAAAGCCCGCGGGAGCGGGCTTTTGGTAGCAAGCGAGTTAGCTCGTTAATGCTTTTCTTTCCTCTTCGCCAATAAACTTTCTATACATTCAATCAAACCTTCGCCGGAAACAGGTTTAGCCAGAAACGCGTCGACGTGTGCCGAATCCTGGTTTGTCTCTTTACGTTCCAACGCGCTCAACAGGATCACCGGCAAATGGGAAAGTGTTTGACTGTTTCGTAGGAAACGGCAGAACTCGTGACCGCTAAGGTTCGGCATCATCGCGTCCGTCACCACAATATCAATGTTCGACGAGAGCGCTATTTTCATCGCTTCCAGACCATCGGCTGCCGGGATAACTTCGTAACCGGCACGCTGCAAGACCACTTCCAGAAACCGTCGTAACGCGCGGTCGTCTTCAGCCAGCAAGACGCGCACGGTGGGATTGTCCGATGCAGGCAACACCTTATCTGCGTCAGCCACTGAATTTTCTTTCGGAACGGACATGCGATTTTTGGGAGAGCCGGTTTGCGGCGGCAGGTGTCCTGAGATTCCGGCAAGCCGGGTAACGCAGAATAGGCCGACCCTTCGAGGGTTGTCAACGAGTCCATTCGAGTGAATTCGTGTTGTTTAGTGGATCGCTTTTATGTCGTCTAAAAAACGATCCACGAATTACACGAAACATAGATCAAACTTTTGGTGACGAGCGATGGCCGTCAGCGGTCGATAAACTGCCGGTGCCAGAGCTCGAGATTCAACAACTGAAAAACCTGAAGACTATTGTCCTCGCGTCCCGAATCGTTGTCTGCGATTACCTTCTTAACCTGATCCGGCTCAAACAATCCGCGCCGCTTCACCGTCTCCACCGACAACAAGTCTTCTACCATGGGGCTCAACGCGCCGCGCAGCCACGAACGTACGGGCGCACCAAATCCAGCTTTTCGCCGCCACACCACATCGCGCGGAAACTGTTTCTCCATCGCCCGTTTCAAAATGTACTTCCGCTTGAACCCACGTATTTTTAGCTTTGGCGGCATGCGCGCAGCCAGTTCGATCATATGCCGGTTCAGAAACGGCACGCGCACTTCGAGATTGGCAGCCATTGATGTCTTATCAGTCGTAATCAAATTCAAGCACGGCAAAAACGTCTTCAGGTCCACATATAACAAGCGATTTAGCGGGTCGGCATTTTGAACACGGTCGAAATATTGACGATGCGTGCGGTAGGCATCCAGCCCCCGCGTCGCGTCTTTCATGTCTGCGGTGTAGAGATGTTGCTTGGCTTCGTCTGTGAAATACGTTCCGTATCCCAGGTACCGGTTCTCGAAGTCCAGCGCCGCTGAACGTGCAAACTTCTTGGCATTTCTCAGCGGTGCAGTCAGGCGGCCCGGCATTCCCCCGGGCAACGCCTGGGCCAACATTTTCATTATCGGCCGTCGAAACATGGCCGGCACCGGGTCCATCGCGCCGGCTATCTTCATCGCTAACTGCCGGGGGTAACCGGCAAACACTTCGTCGCCTCCCATGCCAGACAGCATGACGCGCAAACTTTCACGCGCGGCTCGGGAAACCAGATAACTCGGAATCGCCATGTCGATGGCCGGCTCGTCCATGTGATAGACCAACTTCGGCAACAGCTCGGCCACGTCAGGCTTCAGCATGATCTCGTGATAATCAGTTTTGAGCTGTTGGTTGACTCTGCGAGCCCACTGCACGTCGTCCGGAATAATGTCGTAGTGAAGATCTTCGCTTTCGATACCAACGGTATAAGTAGATACCGGTCGACCGTTACTGCGATTCTTCATTGCCGCTACGATCGCGGAAGAATCGATTCCTCCCGACAGGAACGATCCCAGGGGAACATCTGAGACCATCTCCATGCGCACCGTTTTATCCAGTGTTTCAAGTACACGTTCCTGCCACCACGTTTCGTTGCGTCCCTCTTCAATGTCGTCAAACGAGATGTCCCACCACTCACGCGTTTGAATTTGATCGTCCTTAAAAGTGAGCACATGCCCTGGACGAACGGTATTGATTCCTTTGAACAAAGTGTTTGGATCGGGCGTCCACAGAAAGGTCAGAAATTGGTGAAGTGACGCCGCATCGACCGCTCTTTCTACCAGGCCGGTCGACAGTATTGCCTTCACTTCGGACGCGAATAGTAACGATGCGGGCCGTCCTGGGCGTTCAGAGATGTGTGCGTAATAAAGCGGTTTAATTCCGACATGGTCGCGAGCCAGCGTTACCGTGCGTTCGACATTGTCCCAGACAGCGAAGTGAAACATGCCATTGAGCCGGGCCACGCAGTCTGCGCCCCATTCAACGAACGCGTTCAGTAAAACTTCAGTATCCGTTTGGGTGTGGAACTGGTGGCCTTTTTGCGCGAGCTCGGCGCGGAGTTCCTGGTAGTTGTAGATCTCGCCGCCGAAGGTGAGTACAAACCGGCCATTCGTTGAAACCATCGGCTGATGACCAGCGGAGCTGGTGTCGATGATTGCTAAACGTCGATGGCCGAGGCTGATGGTGCGGCCGGTGCCGTCAATTGGATCGGAGGTCCAGATGCCTTCGTCATCTCGTCCGCGGTGCTCAATCGTCGTTAGCATCCGCCGCACATGCGCGGCAGTGTCGTGACTAATAATTCCGGCAATACCACACATAAAAACAGTAGGCAGAAGGCAGTAAGCAGTCGGCAAAAAGCGAAGAGTTTAGGGCTGCCCCAAAAGTCGAGTTCAAACGTTTCGTGTAATTCGTGGATCGTTCTTATGCGGCGTACAAAAACGGGTCCACGAATTACACGAAATAACTAAGCGAGGAGCGAAGCAAGCTAAAGCTTGTACTCTAAACTTCTTCGCTATTCACAGCGAGTCGCTGCCCTGAGCGAAGCGAATCGAGGATGCGAAACGTGGCACGCGTGGTCGCCGCCAGTTCAGTCAGGGAAATCAAAGCTGCGCCGGCTGACAGCACCATTGCACAGACTTGTTTCACTTCTTCGGCTTGTCCTTTGTCCTGCGCGCGCAGCGTAGTTTTTTCTTCACGGCCGGCGCGATAGCCGCATCCCTGAACGAAGTCATCGATTACAAACGTCTTACCTTCACCAAAAATCTCGATCCGTTCCTTCGCCAAAGCTCTGTCACCTTCCGCCAGATAAGCGATTGATCCGTTTGACCCATCGGCAAAACGTAGGTTGATGAATACCGAGTCATGATTGACGACGTCGTGGCGTTCCGCACCAACCGATTCGGCAAAAACCGATACCGGTGCGGACCCAGTTAGGTACTGCATTAAATCAATGAAGTGACAAACCTCACCAATGATGCGTCCGCCTCCCTGGGCCGGATCCTGTATCCAATGATCTCGTGGAATTCGTCCCGCATTGACTCGATAAAGAATCGAAAGAGGTCCCTGCCGGCCGCTAAAGAATTCTTTCGCCTTCTGCGCCAGCGGAGCAAAACGGCGATTGAAGCCAACCATTAACGACCCGGTGGATTCGGAAGCCGCGCGCAAAATGGAATCGAGCTGTTCATCGTTCAACGCCAGTGGTTTTTCGACGAAGACATGCTTGTTACTCTCAAGCGCTTTAGTGGCCAGGGCCGCGTGCGAATCGTGGCGCGTCCCAATCACCACCAGGTTCACATAATCGTTTTTGATGATGTCGCCTGCATCCGATGCCGCTTGCTTGAATCCAAATTTTTTGCCGACGTCGACTGCCGTTACGCCCGACGCGGTCGCGACAGAGACAAATTCCGCGCCGGCGTTTTTAAACTGCGGCAACAGCATCCCGGTCACATATCCTCCAGCTCCAATCACGCCCAAGCGTACAGACTGTTGGCGGACGGCACGCGGCTTCAGTCCGGCACTTAAGTCGACTGTCCGCGTTAAATCGCGTTCGGAGTCGTACCCGAGCAACACGGCCAGGTAAGGCTCCTTTAAATCGCCAGCGATCAACTCGTACGCGCCCTCTGCGTCTTCGACGTCGAACCGGTGACTTATCAATGGTTCAACCGCGACCCGACCTTGTTTTACTAACTCGAGAAACGCTTCGATGTTTCTGTTCTCGGTCCAGCGCACGTAGCCGAACGGATAGTCGTGGCCGCGCTCTTCGTAATCCGGGTCGTAGCGGCCTGGTCCATACGACATTGAGACCTGCAGCGATAACTCTCGTTTGAAGTACGACTGGCGGGGAACGCTTAGCCCGGTCATGCCAACTACAACAACCCGGCCTTTCAAACGCGACACTTCACCCGCAAGCTCGACTGGTTGGTTGGAATCAGTGGCCGCAGTTATCAGTACCGCGTCGACACCTCGACCGCCGGACCAATTCATTACCGCAGCTCGCGTATCTTCATTGGAAAGTGCCGCGGCGTCAGCCCCGAGTTGTCTTGCCAGATCCACGCGCGACGGATCGAGATCGATGCCATAGACGCGACAACCATTGGCTTTTAATAACTGCACTGTCAGCTGGCCCAGCAGACCAAGTCCAATTACCAGTATTGATTCGCCCAGGGTAGGTTCGGCCAAACGCACGCCCTGCAACGCAATCGCTCCGAGTGTTCCGAAAGCCCCCGCTTCAAAGTCGACTTCTTCGGGTAACGACACCACAAGATTTTTAGGAACGGATAAAACTTCAGCATGCGACGCGTATCCCACGCCCGCACACGAAACACGTTGTCCCGGGACAAATTCTGTAACTCCTTCCCCGGCGGCCATCACGATCCCCGCAGCGCTATATCCCAGGGCCTGAGATGACGCGAGCTTCCCCCGCACCGCGTCAAAAGTATTTTTTAATCCGTCCTTGCGCGCCCGATCAATCACTGCTTTCACAAGGTCCGGGCGTTCTCGTGCTTCCTGCATTAAGGATTTGCGCGCACTCTCAACTGAAGCACGCTCCGTTCCCGCACTAATTAACGAAGCTACCGTTCGCACTAACACACGTCCCGGTTGAACTGCCGGCACCGGCACTTCGCCGATCGATACTTTCCCGCTCTTTCTATTTTGAAGTACCTGCTTCATTCGTTAACTAACCGCAGACTTTTGTTTTGCTCATGAGTGCTTCTTCAATGGTCCCACTCACGAACTCCGCGCGCGCGTCCCAGGTGCCGTCCTTAACGGCCGCCTGTCTCCCGTCAGCGGCCTGACTGCCGGTTTCCTGAAGAGAGTCTTCCACCAGATCCAGGAAGTCGTCGCGACTTCTGGCGATGCGCAACACGTCGCGCATGGGTTCGTATTCCGGTAACGGCGAAATCACGACCGGTTTCCCCGTGGCCATATACTCGCGCACTTTGATTGCGGAACCATAACTTGTAAATGCCTTCTCAGTGTCCCACGGCAGTACGCACACATCAAAACCGGCGGCGTAGTTTGGCAAATTGTCATAAGACACGGGCGGCAGAAAATGCGTGTTAGGTAGCAACTCGATCTCAACTCCGCGCGACTTGTTACCAATAAAAACCCACTGCCAATCAGGATGTTCGCGGGCCGCTCGTCTAATCAATTCCTGGTCGATCAACCAGGGTTCGATGGCCCCGAAGTATCCCAATCTGGGACGCGAGATGTTTGTCACTTCAGGCGGCACTTCGAGCGCTCCGCCGGTAACGCGTGCCCAGTGGTCATAATCAACTGCCTGCTCCAGCAGATGCGAGCGGTCACGCGCGCGCGTCGCTTCATCGAATAATTTCCTGCTTGAATAAAACACGACGTCGGCGTGGTCGAGTGCGCGGTTATGCAGTTGGGTAATCAAACCGGGATCGACCGCATGGTCCATCGTGTTGGCGTCGTACTTATCAGACACATGATAGACCACTAACGATTCATCTAACCGTCCGATCATCTGAACGGCAGTCGGGATTGCAATCCAGAGTATTGGCCGGTGTAGCCCCCTTGAACGCGCCAGCGAACCAATTTGTGTTGCCAGCAACTGCTGGTTAATTCTTCTTGCTGCGCCACTTCCGAAGAAAGGAAGGACGGCAGGTGAAACGACTGTAATGCCTTCATCCGTGGTTCGCGCTAGTTTTGCGTAGCTTCGCAGCTTTCGCGTCACGCGCGGCAGGAAGTCTTTATGGCGAACCGAAACCATGCCCATCGAAATGGAGTTCACAAAGATCACCTTGTTGCCCGCACGTGCAAACCGCCGCATCAAGTGGTTCTTCGAATGGGGATGGTGATACCACCAGTCCTCGCCTCCAAAACAGATGATGGATTGGTTCTGCAACATGAAATCGGATTCTTATTAAAGTTTCATTAAACGAACGAGGCCGGAGGCGCCAGGCCCTCGCGGGCGGCTCGACGGCGCTTTGGTACGCCGCCGCCGACCCGATTCACATCGCGGTCGCCTTCCCTGAGAACCGGCGCTGGATTAATCGAAGCACGAGCGTCCACAGTTCGTAGACTGCAACGCTCACCAACACGAATAAAAAATAATGCACCGCCAGGACGTAACGATATTCAGTGTGCAACAACGATTGAAAGCAAAAGTAATAAGCCGGAACACTTAACAACAACAGCAGCGGCTGCCACGCGCGACGCCGGATTAGTATGACCATACCGAATAAACTGAGTGGCAGCATAACGGCGGTGATGAATAGATTCTGTAGCGCGTTAACGATCCATCTCAGCGGCCGCGTCCAGCCGAATGACGCCGCGCCCAACTCGAAGAGTTCAGTATTCCGAATGTTGACGATAGACGTTTCAGAAGTAGCGGCTGCATTGTAAAGCGCCAACTGCACCGCACCGTGATTCCCGCTCACAAACGGGATCTCTGCGACTTGCACCGGGGGCGGCTGCCCTTCCTTTATTTCAGCCTTTTCAATAATCGTCGACGACAGAACGTTGCCACTCCCGGCGCCGACGACATGCAGAGCAAACCGGCCGTCCTCGACGACCAGGTTCATCCGAAGAACGTAGTCATGGTCGCTCCTGACCTCGACGGGCGCTGTTCTCAATTGGACCGCGTTGTGCGGCGCGTTTGAAATTACTTGGAGAGTCGACGCGTCAAGCATTTCGACTCGAACGTTGGGGAACCGCTCCGCTGTGTTGCTAAGCACTGCCGACGACGATCGCCATTTAAGGTCGAGCTCCGTCAATTCGCCGTATTGTCTTACGGGCGGATCAGTTGAAATCCGTCTCGCTCTTTCCAGCCTCAACATGGAACCGGCGCGCTGCACCATGACTCCAAGAAACCAACCCGGGTTGTTCCGAATAATCCGCATCCCGCGCGCCACACGCAGACGGTCACGCTTGATTCCATCCGGCGCAAACAGTGTGGAGTAATAATCAGGCCGGCCATTTTCTTCCGCCTCCATTTTCATGATGCCCATGTCGGTCTGGGGAATGCCGAATCTCCGATCAGGATCGTAGTCAGATATTCCTTCCAACATCGTCTGCCCGGCGCCCAGCGAAACTGGAATGAAATGATGAAACACGATCCAGTTGCGAATCGTAAGAGGCGCAATCACCAGTACTGCGCCGGCGAGGAACGCACCGGCATAGTGCAAGCGTTGTTTTCGATCAAACAGAAAGACAATAAACACAACGAGAAATGGCGCCATGAACAACGCATTTGCGCGCAGCCAGCACGACAGTCCCAGACAAACTCCCGCCAATATCAACCAAACTAACCACGGTTTTTTCCAGGCGCAGGTCAAAAAGTAAACCGCCAGAATTACCGGGAAAACAGCAAGCGTGTCCGGCAGCAACAGTACCGAGTTCCAACTAAATTGCGGCGCCAGTGCGACTAGTAGTCCGGAGATGAGTCCGACGGCAAACGGAAACAGTTCTATCGCGATTAGAAAAATAAGCACCGCGGCCAACGCATCACAAACAACCTGAAGTAATTGGATTGAAGCGTTGGATTCGCCGAATACTGTCCAAACTATGGCGATCAAAATCGGATAACCCGGCGGGTGGCCCAGCAGGTTGGGATCAGCGAGTGGGCCGGTTGAGCTGAAGAACGCCGCCGCTCCATGTTGTCTAAACAATCTCGCAGCGTTTTGATAATCAGCGGCAACGACAGTTTGGACTTTACCAACTTCACGACGTGTGTCGTGCCAGGACAGCAGTCGGACCCCGAAGGCGACGATGAAGATTGCCGCACCGGCAAGCACCATTTGCTTCACTAAATGCCCGTTCTTCATGGTCCAACCTGGATAAACTTGACGTTATAACCACGTGCCTTTCGCTCGTGCCATGTTTCCTGTCGTCCATGCTGCGCAAGCCACTTCATACCCGCCGGGCTGCTGCTCAGTTGATCAATCGCTGAAGCCTCGAGCCATGCCGTCCGGCCATCCGTATACAGTTGTTTCAATTCATCATCCAGTTGATCGAAGCTGCGTAGCGGCCGCCATTCAAGTTTTGGGTTGAAGTAAGCGACGAGGTTGTTGTCTGAATTCTCGGAGTGAAAATAGAGGATTGTTCCCGGTTGCCACACGCGATTCATCTCTACTGCCAACGACAACGGAGGATTTTTCTCGACATGCGAATAGGGATAGATAAAGAACAGAAAGTTAAACAAAGCTATGACTGGTACGAACAGGCCCAGTCGCCAGGTCGGTCGCGGATGATCGCGTTTGTTTTCCTTGAGCAACGTTGCGAGAAGCAGGATGAGGGCGGGCAAATAAAACAGGCGGTAGAACGTGTTATGCGGCAACCAAAAGAAAAGAAAGACAAGATACAGCCCCACCCAAACGAGGGATACGTGCGCCAGTTTGTCATTCTTCAATTTTAAGAACGTGTTGCGGGCATCCGGTCGCCGCCACTCGGTGCCCTTGATAATTGATAACAACCAAAGCAAAACAACGGTGCCGAAAACAACGATTGTCGCGATTATTACCGGGTTTAGTAATCCTCGTAATAACGACAGCCTGGCGTTGAAGAAGAGGCGAAGGTGGCCCCGCAAGGTGTATCCCAGGTTGCTCAGTGGATCAAAACTGAATGATGCATCAGGCGAGTAGGAGGTAACCCACCTGGCGAACGCCGGGGGCTGCGTGGAGCCGGTTAAGAGGTAAAAAGCGGAGCAGTAAGTGATGAAAACGATTGCGAACGACAATATGCAAAACTGGGCCACGATCAACTTGCGTTCTCTGGCCGGCATCGCGGCGGATTGCCAATAGAGCGAGAGCGCGATTACCGGGTACGCAATCACAGCCAGCTGATGAAACAAAGTGGCAAAGGAAAAGATAAGAGCCACGAGGAGCGGACGTGGTCGGAAGTCGGGAAGTGTGAAATAAAAAGCCGACAGCAGGAAGAACACGCTGAAGATATATGCGTCGGCGTCAGTTGAAAATTTCCACCAGGTCGAAGAAAACGCGAAGATGAGTGTTAACGACCAAACAAGATAATTTGAACGCAGCCTGCGTCGCAGAATTAAGTACAACACATACGATGTGAAAACACTGACGATGGAATTTGCGATTTGCAAAACCTCAATCGCCCGCCAGGACAGTCCCACGGCGCGCGTCATCTTGTACAGGAAATAACCGGCAGCGTTGTACAGCAGGTGGTTAGGATGAAAGAGGCTGGAATTGAATCCCGGCGCGGCTTCAATTACGCGCGCAAAGAACACTCCGTCCCAGTAATAATTCTTCGTCGGGAACAGCAGGTAAACCAGGAGTATTGACGCGAGGATGGTCCAACTCAGCGGCAGATCGCGTCCGAACCAAGCGGAGGTGTTGGCGTTTGAAGGTGCGTGTGGCACACGTTTCAGGACTGCTGCGAATTGTTTTGTACGTTGTCAGGATTCACACGAGCGACACACAACCCGGAGACACCAAACGGGAAATTCAAATAACGTAAGGCGGCGCGCTCTGCTCCGAAGATCGCGCCGAACACGCCATTGAGTGCCGAGACGTTGATGTTGTTTTCGCTTTCGGTTTGCAGCCCGGTGATCCTCATTAGTTTGCGGCCCAGGAAGATTGGCAGGAAGAAAGTGATGTTCGCATACGTAGTCCGCTCAACAACGAAACCAGCCCGCTCCACAGCTTGTCTCAATTCAGGCATACGATAACGCCGGCGGTGGTGACTGACGTCGTCCTGTACACCCCACAAAAACATAAACGTAGGAACGAAAAGCAGAATTTTGCCATCAGGTTTTAGAACGCGCCGAAATTCGCGGAGACCGGCTACGTCGTCGTCTATGTGTTCAACCACGTCCAGGGCGGTCACCAGATCAAACGTATCGTCGTCGTAAGGCAGCGCTTCAGCTGCTCCCTGGCGCACGTTCAGCAGACCTCTTTGGCGGCAGAATTCCAGCGCATCGGCAGAAACATCGACACCCTCGGCGTCGCCGAATTGCGCAAGCACGTTGAGATTACCGCCAGTCCCGCAACCTACATCCAGAATTCGCGGTCGCTGTTTGAAACTTTTGCAGATCTCGCGGACAAAGCTTTCGATGATGCGTCTCCTGCCGCGATGCCACCAGTGAGTCTCCTCCACTTGATAAAGGATCGGGTAAGTATGCCGCATCATCTCCTGCGGCAATCTCGTTTCAACTTGATTTGTGCCTTCCAATGCTAGATACCGGACCTATTTTCTGTCTTGACGATTTGTCCGAACCCTCGCCAGCTCATCTTCTTGTGCCAAACGATAACAGTTTCCTTCGTTCCGATTTCGTCCCACCACTTTCGAAACTCTTTACCGCTTATGTAGTGAGCGGTTGGCGCAACTAAGTGATCGAAAACGATGGTGTGCTGCTCCCGCCAACCAAACGCCGCCAGCGAACTAAAGTATTCACCATAAAACAACTTCCGAGCTAAGCGCGAGCCTGCGCGCGACATGTTAAGGGGCCGAAAAACTAGTTTCGTCAGAGCGTACACTGCCGCGGCGGGCACTTTCGACAAATGAAGTAGCGCTTTCGGGTTTATCCGCGATGTTATTCCTTCCCGCAATGGATTCACCATCCCGGTGATCCACCCGTTGTTCTCTGCTCCGTAAACCCAAGCCGAGATATAGCCACCCGGTTTCACCTTGCCAGCCAGCGATTTAAAGCCTGCAAACGGTTCCGGCATGTGGTGCAACACGCCAACTGAGAACGCGTAATCAAATTTGGGCTTAAGCGGAAGATTACAAAGGTCGGCCTGCAGAATGTGTATGTTTGGCGAGCCGCGCGTCACCGCAAACGCGGAATCAACCGCGTCGCTGAGATCTACGCTGACTACATCGCGGGCTCCCCAACGGGCCGCGAGTAATGTATGTCGCCCTTTGCCGCAACCACCTTCTAGCACCACCTTGTCGCGAAAGAAATCTGCTGTAACTGGATCCAAC
>DATEPF010000066.1:0-5998 GCA_035273325.1 Pyrinomonadaceae bacterium
GAAAAGTATTTCGCGTCGGGATGGTGCACGATGATGGCTGATGTCGACTGCTCAGGATCGAGTTGAAACTCCTCAGTGAGCTCCACATCAATCCGTCCTGGCTCCAAAAGCTCGAACAGTTTTGCCTGGTCTTCAAGGTTAGGACACGCCGGATAACCAAAACTAAACCGAGCGCCTCGATACTGTTGACGAAATAGTTTGACTACGTCCGGGTTGTCGTCGCCGGCTATTTCTAACTCTTCACGTATTCGCTTGTGCCACAGCTCTGCTAAAGCTTCAGCACCCTCAACGCTCAGACCGTGAAAGTATAAGTAGTCCGCATAGTTATCTGCTTTAAACAACTCCTGCGAATACTCCGTCGCGCGTCCACCCATTGTTACGAGGTGGAAACCTGCGACGTCCATCTTTCCAGACTCTTTGGAAGCGAAGAAGTCTGCGAGACAAAGGTTTTTGCCACCGGGTTGTCGCGGAAAGGTAAACCGCGTCCGCTCGGTTTTCGCATCGTCTTCATAGATAACCAAATCGTTGCCCGAAGACTGCGCCGGGAAATAGCCGTAAACTACCCGCGGGATCAAAAGCTTCTCGCGCTTGATACGCGCTTTAAGTTCGCTATAAATCGGGCGCACTTTCTCTCGGACCAGTTCCTGATAATCTTCCGGTTTCGAACGGCCCTGCTTGAATTGCCACTGTCCCTTAAACAACGCAGTTTCGTTGACGAACGAAAACACGGCGTCAACATCGATATCATCGACTACTCGGGAACCATAAAACGGGGCTGCCGGAATTGACACATCCTGACTAACTGCCGATCGTGTCGTGTGCGTCGTATCCCCGGTACCATTCCCACTAGTCTTCGCTCGCGGTGACTTGCGAATTCCGAGTTTCGCTTCTTCACCGATCAGATCCTCGACGTCCTCCGTCGGCTCAGAAATCTCGGCTTCAGCAGCGAACGCCCTGGCAACATGGCCGTTGCCGGTGGCCAGTTTGTCCATTGTGTGAAGCCCGGCAAACGCATCGCGCGCATAGAAGAGTTGTCCTTTATATAAAGGACGCAAATCCTCGTCGACATAACGTCGATTCAACGCCGCGCCTCCGAGTACGACTGGAACGTTGATGCCGCGCTCATTCATCAACTCCAGGTTCTCCTTCATAACCAGCGTGGACTTAACCAGCAGTCCGCTCATGCCGATCGCGTCCGCTTTGTGTTCCTCGTGCGCGTCAAGAATGCTTTCGATGGTTTGCTTGATTCCGAGGTTAACGACTTTGTAGCCGTTGTTGGTCAGAATAATATCGACCAGATTTTTTCCGATGTCGTGAACGTCACCCTTAACCGTGGCCAGCACCATCGTGCCTTTGGTAGTGGCGCCACCCTTCTTCTCCATAAAGGGTTCCAGGTAACGCACCGCGGTCTTCATAGCTTCGGCCGACTGCAGCACAAACGGTAATTGCATCTGGCCGCTGCCAAATAACTCACCAACCACCTTCATGCCTTCAAGCAGGATATTGTTGATAATGTCGAGCGCTGAATAACTCTTAAGCGCGGTCTCCAGCTCATCGTCAAGTCCAATTTTATCGCCGTCAATAATGTGGTTCTTGAGTCTTTCTTCGATCGTCGCACCCTTCGACGCTTTCTCCTTGTTCTTAGCTTTGACCCCTTCGAAGAGCCTGGTGAATTCGGTTAGCGGATCGTATACGCAAACGTCGCCTTCGAAACGTCGCTGGTCATAGATCAGTTCGCGAGCAACTTTTAATTCCTTTTCCCCGATCCGGTTTAGCGGCTCTATCTTGCTGGCATTAACGATTGCCGCGTCGAGCCCCGCTTCAACAGCGTCATGCAGAAACACTGAATTCAAGACGACTCGCGAGGCTGGATTCAAACCAAACGAAATATTTGAGACCCCTAAGACGGTGAAACATCCGGGGAGTTCCTGCTTGATGCGGCGAATACCTTCGATGGTTTCGGCAGCGTTACGACGGTCCTCTTCGATGCCGGTTGAAATTGGCAGCGCCAGCGGATCAAAAAAGATGTCGCTCGCGGGCAATCCCAACTCACCGGTGGCTTGTTCATACGCGCGCTTGGCGATCCTGAATTTACCGTCAGCGGTGCGGGCCATTCCTTCTTCGTCGATGGTACCAATCACAATGCTGCCGCCATACTCTTTGGCTAACTCGATCACCTTCACGAATCGCGGCACACCGTCTTCGTAGTTGGTTGAATTCAGAATGCATTTGCCGCCGGCGTGTTGTAGTCCGGCTTCCATCTTCTGCCACTCGGTCGAGTCAAACATCAGAGGAATCTTGATGTTTGTTGCGAGACGTGACGCAAGTTCGTGCATATCATCGACGCCGTTGCGGCCGACGAAGTCAACGTTCACGTCCAGGATATGCGCGCCTTCCTTCTCTTGCTCCCTCGCTAATGACACGAGACCATCCCAATCTTCTTCGTTGAGGAGATCCCGCATCTTTTTCGAACCACTGGCGTTTACTCGTTCACCAATTATTAGAAATGAAGTGTCTTGCCGATAAGGTTGTTGAATGAAGTTTGAAGAGGCGGCGGCTAACGGTTCAACGCTCCGCTTCACCGGAGTTAGATTGCTGACCGCTTCCACGACCGCTTTCAGATGCGCCGGTGTAGTTCCGCAGCAACCCCCTACAATGTTCACTCCGAGATCCCGCGCGAAATGGGCCAGATCCGCTGCCAGTGACTCTGGTGTTTCCTTGTAATGGGCATGACCGCCGACGTTCTCCGGAATACCCGCATTGGGAATTACGGAGACCGGCAGTGTCGAATTCTGACAGAGGTAGCGAACGTTTTCGCTCATCTGTTTCGGACCGGTGGCGCAGTTCATACCGATCACATCGATCGGAAACGGTTCCAACGCCGTTAACGCGGCCCCGATCTCGGTGCCTATCAACATGGTGCCGAAAGCTTCGATCGTGACCTGAGCGATTACGGGAAGACGTTGTTTCGTCTCTTTGAAATATTCGAAGATCGCAATTAGGGCTGACTTCGTCTGCAGCAGGTCCTGACAAGTCTCAACGATCAACAAATCAGCCCCGCCATCAACCAGCCCTCGCGCTTGCTCGTAGTACGCCTGCTTCATATCCAGGAACGATATGTGTCCGAGCGACGGCAACTTGGTAGTTGGACCCATCGAGCCCGCGACCCAACGCGGCCTGTTATTGGTTGAAAAGTCAGCGGCGACACGTTTTGCTAACTGCGCCGCCTTCAGGTTCAACTCGTAAGCTTTGTCGGCTATGTCATACTCGGCGAGGACAATTGAGGCTGCGCCAAAAGTATCGGTCTCAACTACGTCACAACCTGCTTCAAAGAATCCCGCGTGTACTTTCTCAACGGCCTCCGGTTTCGTGACGACCAGATACTCATTACATCCATCCAACCCGCCGAAATCGTCCGGCGTTAGATTTTGGACCTGAATGTTGGTGCCCATCGCTCCGTCAAAAACGATGATTCGTTCTTTCAGAGCTTCGAGAAAGTTATTCATACATGTTGTGCGAAGGGTCAGTCCTTCGGCGCTCCAATAAGAAAGCCCCGCGCTAAACAACGCGGGGCTTCCCAAACCCTATTCGATTAGTCTCGCGGGAAAGACTCGCCGAGCTGTTTAGCGGTTGTTTTACGTGGCCGCAAGTCGCCTTAACTCACCACGTTTCTACTTGCGCGTATTGAAGCATCGAGGTTAAACGGTGTCAAGCGTCGCTGCGTTCGGTCTTTATTGTGCGTCGTCAGCCGCTATGTTAACTTGGCGTCTCTTTGCCCCAGTTTGATGAAGAACGTTTCTAATGAGACGCGCAATCTATCCTGGCTCGTTCGATCCTGTCACTAATGGCCACCTCGACATTATTGAGCGAGGCTGCAAGCTGTTCGACGAAATAATCGTTTCCATCCTGGTCCATCCGGAGAAACAACCGTTTTTCAGTATCGAAGAACGTCGCGAGATGCTTTCTCAGGTTCTGAAGGAAATCGATCAAGGTTCGTGTATTGTTCGCGTGGATAGTTTCCAGGGATTGCTTGTGCATTACGCTGTCGCTCAACAGGCCGACGCTATAGTGCGCGGCATTCGAGCGATTTCCGATTACGAGTTCGAAATGCAGATGGCTCTCATGAACCGACGGCTCGAACCTAGTATTGAAACTGTTTTCATGATGCCTGCCGAGACTTATTCTTACGTAAGCTCCCGGTTGGTAAAAGAAGTGTTTCAGTTAGGCGGCCGCCTCGAGGGACTGGTGCCGCAAATCGTCGAAGAACGAATGAAAGACAAAGTACCTAACGGGGATCGATGACTACGAAACCAGCCCAATCAGTGTTCCAATCCGCTGACAACGTTGCCCGGATGCAAGCTTCGTCGACGCTTGCTGCGATGCAGGCAGCGGAGGCATTGCGCGCGCAGGGCCACAATGTCGTCGATTTCGGCGCTGGCGAACCTGATTTCGATACGCCCGAAAACATCAAGGTCGCGGCAGCCGATGCGATGGATGCCGGCAAAACAAAATACACTGCGACTGCCGGGATTTTGCGACTTCAACAGGCGATTATCGATTTCTATGCACAGCAGTTTGGGACTGAGTATGCACGCGCTGAAGTGATGGCGACGTCCGGTGGGAAACAGGCGATCTTCAATGCGGTAGTAAGTCTGATCGAGCCAGGTGATGAAGTCTTAATTCCAAGGCCATACTGGGTCACCTTTCCCGAGGTTGTTGTATTCGCACGCGGCACACCGGTGTTCATTGATACTGAAGACACAGGTTTTGTCTTGAGTGTCGAACAGGTAGAGCGCGCCATCACACCGAAGACGAAGCTGATAATTCTCAACTCCCCATGCAACCCGTCGGGTCGAGTTATTCCAGTTCCTGAGTTTGAAAAGATCATGTCGCTGTTGGCGGAGCGCGGCATCTTCATCATTTCGGACGAGTGTTATCTACGGTTTGTTTATCCACCCGCCCAGGTGTTCAGTGCGGCCAGCTTGCCAAACGAACTCCGCAATCGCCTTTGCATTGCTGGTTCATTTTCAAAAACCTATGCGATGACCGGATGGCGCGTGGGTTACTCGTTGGCGCCTCCCGGGTGGACCAAAGCGATGTTAAAAGTGCAGGGCCACTCGACTAGCAACGCTAACTCGATAGCGCAATTTGCTGCGGTCGAGGCACTGACGGGACCACAGGGATCAGTTGCCACAATGTTGCAGGAGTACACAAGACGTCGCGCATGGTTTTTGGATGCTCTTCGGCAGATACCTGGTATAACGTGCAACGAACCGGAGGGAGCCTTCTATGCGTTTCCGAGCGTGCGCGGGTGCCTCGGAGGCAGCATCCATACTTCCGATGAATTCTCGCGTCGTCTTCTGGAAGAAGAGCACACCGTGGTTACTGATGGGGCCGCTTTTGGCGCCGATGGTTACCTGCGGATTTCGTATGCGACCTCAATGGAGCAGTTGCAGGAAGGCGTAACGCGGATTCGTCGTTTCGTAGAGAAACTGGCGTAGAGCTTTCAAATCAATTCCAAACCAAAAGGGCCCCAGCTTTAACAGCAGGCGCCCTTTCGCTTTTAACAGAGTGCTTTCTTAGTAAAGGTTGAAGTTGTACTCAAGTTGAATGTGCATCGATACCTGTCGACCGTCCTTCGTTGCCGGCACGAATTTAATCTGTCGAGCTGCGGCTATCGCACGTTCAGTTAGACCGTACGGCAGACCGGAGACAGCGCGAATGTTGGTCACCGCACCGCCGGAAGTGAATACCGCACGAAGGACCACTGTGCCAGTGATTTGGTTCTTGCGAGCCTCTTCCGTGTACTGCGGTTCCGGTTTCGAAAGCACGCGGGCCTTGGACGTTACGTCGCGACCACTGAAGATCTTGTTGTAGTCCGTACCTCCGCCACCACCGCCGGCACCACCACCGCCTTCACGATAGTCGCCTCCACCGATGTTGCCGCCCCGACCTGGTCCAATACCACCACCTTCACCAGGACCGATGCCACCGCCTT
>DATEPF010000067.1:0-3696 GCA_035273325.1 Pyrinomonadaceae bacterium
CGGATAGAATGCAAAGTCGATGTCATTGTAGTTCTGGTGGCTGTCGCCATTACTCAAACCAATCATCCGGTACTTATTGCTTTCGCTAATCGTCGTTTCGACGTAACCGTCACCTGAAGCGATTGATTGAGTGGAAGACGCCCCGGCATTGCCCCAGCCCGCTGCAGCTGTCTTGGTGAAATCGAAGAATCGAAGGCCTGACACCATTTTTCAGTTCCTCTAAGCAGCGGCATTTGGAAGAAGAAGCGGACCTGCAACTGCAACCGTGTAACCACCGGCAACTGAAGTTACCGCAAACAAGCCCATGGCTTTCTCCATCGCCGGTGCCCGCCGTCCGAACTCGTTGATTAGTCCGGTGTTTAAATAGGCTCTATCAAGCGCCGCCTTCTTGTGGGCCTCGGAGCTGTAGCGGATTGCCGAGTTGGCGCTCAATCGAACGACGCTGCCATCGGTCAGCGGCAGCGACGATCCTCAAGATCTTCGACACCCGCAATATCGAGATAGACCCGATGAACCGGCGCGTGTGACTCATCAGCGATTGCCCCAGTAAACTCCCACTCATACTTGTACTCTAAATACAGTCTCCCCAAGTTGAACTGAGAAGCGGGAACCGAGAAAACCGTCAATGCAGTTGACGGCAACCAACTTGCAGTGCCGAAACCGCTCCAAAGTGCGCGTGGATTGTTCTTCCCGGAACTCTCAAAGTCATAACGCGGAAACGCTACGGATTTCTTGGTGAGTCCAGCGACGATTTTGCCGTTCGACAACTTCAACGGAGATTGTTCTGTACCCGATTTCTCGGCGCGAAACCGGATCGTCCAAATGGTATTATTTGTTATTCGCAGCCATATGAGGCTGTCGTTCTGCGGTCGCTTTTCGAAGCAAAGGTAGATGGTTGGTTGATGGCGTTTGATAACGATGTCGTCTCTCGTGAGATTCTTCGCTTTCTTATTCTGCGAAAATGATTCTCCTCCTAATAAGAGAAGGCACAGCCCACATGCAGTTATGCGCAGCACGAAAACAAAAGGCGTCATTTTAATATTTGGCCTCCCTTAACGGTCCATTGCCACGAGCTGTCCAACGCGTTGTTCAAGAACGGCATCGGGAGTGAGGGGCCTCCCCCAGAAAAGTTGTACTTGTACGCCCCAGATGGAGACTCGAGTACACCTTCGATCCCTCTCTCCCTCAGCTTGACGGCGTCGGCAGCGCTCCAACCTTTGTTCCAAATCTCGTAACCTGCAAACGATGAACTACCTACGTTGGAGGGAGAGATCGCAGCTGCGATGTAGGCTGAGACTCTGTAAGCATGAACTTCGCTGATCGCACTCGACATAATCCCGCCGCTAGCGGCGAGTTCGTTCATGCGCGCCATGCTTGTTCCAATTAATCTCGTCGCCTCGGCCTGGGCATCCGCAACGTGAGTGCCCTCATGCCCAAGCGCGCCAGCGAGCTGCGCATTTCCTTGATCATCTTTTGCGAACCGCTCAAGTTGAGACTAACCACCGACGTCGATCCGCTAACATTGTTATTCGAGTCGTAGTCTGCGCTGGTGTATGCTTCGCCTGGTGTTTTTAGTCCATTATTAACACCAACCCAAACGTTGTTCTTTTGGCCCGGTGCGCCGAGCGCTTTAAGAGCGTCGTCGATCGCCTTGTATTGGTCAGAGCCCGCTTTGTGCTTGTCTCTGGCTTTTACAAGTGCCTCGTACGCCTTGTTGATTCGTTTCTTGTCGCCCTCAGATGTGCCGTCGAGGTATTCAAACAGCCCTGTGGGGTCGTGGAACTTCAGAGGATTGCCTAGAACATAGTTGTATCTATTCCAAGTCTGAGGGTTGCTTATTCTGCCGGAGCCGAACAGCGGGTCGGGGGAGGTAAACCGGCCTTGTGAACTCGCGAAGTATCGCGCCAGGAAGTAATCAAGTCCCGGTTTCGTTATCTCGTTCTTTTAAGGTGAACTTCTGTCGCACTCCATGCTAATGCACATCACTTTTCTGGAATGACGTGGGAAACCTCTACACGATAAGGCGGCTTGAAAAGCGGTAAGAGCTGATCAATTGGAGTACCTTTCGGTACAAGACGATAGACAAATGTCAGTCGCGTCGTACGAGTGCTCCTCTTATCTGTCGTTGAAATAAATTTCCACCGGCGCGCTACATATTTACTGTCAGCAATCAAGATTGCTTTGCCAGAAATTGCCCGCACGGCAGTGACCACGCCTTCGGAGTTAATTTTTACCTCAACTATGACTTCGCCACTCGTGTGAGTCGATAGGGCCAGCGGAAAATAATTAGGAGCGACAGCCAAAATGACCTCAGGTTGATCGCCATTGCCTTGCCCTCGAGTGGGAGAGTTATTCATCGCAAACGCCAGAAAAATTAGCGATGCGGACCACATATATTTTTTCATCTCAATTTACCTCAGAGTCAAAACTGTCGTTGGTTAAGTTTGTTGGCGTATTTGGACGATGTTGTCACGTGCTCGAATGCGCCCACCGCTCTCAGTCCAGGACGCTCTGCCGCACTCCAGCCTCGATTCCAAACTTCGTGTCCGTTGAAATTTGAGTTTGGAAAGTTTCTGCCAAGAGCATCTCGACCTTGCGCCACCAGTCCGGATACGACGTATGCGCCTAACTCAGTTGTCTGAACGGTTCGATTGTAGGCGGACGCGTATGCTCGCGTTTGGAGTTCGGGACCAAAGTTTGCGATTCCTCCGGCTCCCTGAATTTGACGAGTCAAGTAGTTCGCGAAGCTTTGCCGATCCGCCGTGTGCCAACCTTCGTGCCCGATGGCCTGAGCCAAATCATTAGAGTTAGTAATTGAATTACTGATTGTTACTAACACCTGCGCCGTGACGCTACCGTCGGCATTAAATGCCAAATCCCCATTTGCAGCGGGCCCTGCCTGTGCCGCTGAACCGTCCGAAACCGTCCCAAAGGTTACCGTGACGCCGTTACTATCGCCTTCTGAACCGTAGGCATTCACCGCACGAGCAACCGCATCCGGGTCATCGGAACGAGGACCGGCGGCTCTTGCGTCGTTGAGACCATTTCTAAAAAGATTCCTCTGGTCGATGATCTTATTAGCCGCCTTGAGTGCGTTCTTATCCTTGCCAGCTTTTTTTCTGAGTTCTTCATCGCTGGCACCGCCTCCAAGTTCCGCCGACCAATTCCAGGCTCCTGTTGGATCAATGTACCTAAGCGGGTTATTGAAACCGTAGGAATAGCGATTCCAACTTTGAGGGGTCGTCACGCTAGCCGAGGTCAGGGCGGGGTCAACGCTTATGAAACGTCCCTGCGTACTGGAAAGATATCTGGCTCCGAAATAATCGAGCGAGGTCTCATTATCCCGTTCTTTTTGGGTGAACTTCTGCCGGACATTGTCGCTCGCCGTGTATCCTTGCGCCGTGGCTCTGCCACCCGTGCCGGCAAACAGTTCCTCACCGAACGGCAGATAATCATGCCGGCTCCCATTCGCCAGCGAGCCCGTCTGATCGAAGATCATGCGCGGTGTGCCGAGCTGATCCGTCACCAGCCATTTCACATTTGCCGACGAACCACCACCGCCGCCGGCTGCGCCGTTGATTACGACGTTGTTCAATGTGGCTCCGTTCGAATAGAACGAGGTGTCCACCAACAAAGGGTAAGTCGGCGAAACCGTGCTGGTGTAGAGCAACGTCCCGTTCTTGCGATACTTCACCA